>CAMLSX010000008.1 GCA_946484175.1 uncultured Clostridia bacterium | reverse complement strand
ATGGTGGGTATAGCTTAGTTGGTTAAAGCGCCAGTTTGTGGCACTGGAGACCGTCGGTTCGAATCCGACTATCCACCCCACACAAAAGATACGGAGCAATGAAATGACATTGCTCCGTATTCTATATTGGGCTGTCGCCAAGGGGTAAGGCAACGGACTTTGACTCCGTCATTCCGCTGGTTCAAATCCAGCCAGCCCAGCCAGTTGAGTGCCTCGACGCGCAAGTCGCGTTCGGGGCATTCTTTTTTTGTGACTTTTTTCTCGCGTCCGTGCGGGTATCTAAAATCAACACTTCCCAAAAACACAGCATCCACTTTTGTGGATACTGTGTTTTTTGTTGCCTTTAGGCATAACAAAATCCATGGTTCTACCAGGGGTAAATAAAAAGCCTTGGCAAATAAAACCTCCGTGCTACAATCGAGATGGTTTGGCAACCGCATCACGAAAAAGCAAGGAGGTTTTACGCAAGTGAAAAATGAAGTAAAACATACAGCGCACTCTAGCTACCGGTGTGAATACCATCTGGTATTTGCACCGAAGTATCGCCGGAAAGTGATTTACAAGGCATTACGCAACGATATCATCGAAATCCTTAAAAAGTTGTGCAAGGAGATGAAAGTAGAGATCATCGAGAGAGACGTGTCCGGATCACATTCATATTTTAGTGAGTATCTCACCGTACATGAGTATATCACAGTTCGTGGGGACGCTTAAGAGTAAAAGTGCATTGATGATTTTCGATAGACACGCAAATCTGAAATACAAATATGGAAGCTGAAATTTCTGGTGTAGGGGATACTTTGTGGATACGGTAGGAAAGAAATGCGAAGATGATCCTAGAATATATCCAAAACCAGTTGGAAGAAGATTTGGAGAGTGAGCCAATTTCTCTCAAAGAGTATATAGACCCGTTTATGGGTAGCAAGAGAAAGTAGGCAAAAGAAAACAGCCGCTTTTAGCGGCTGCCTGTAATAGTGATGCGACGACAGATCCTCGGTACCCCTTTGGGGGGCTGAGCAAACCACTAGTTTACTAGTGGTTTTGATTTTTTTATAGTTTTATCTCTGCGCCCGAGCGGGTATCTGATTTATCCGCACTTCCTAAGAGCCTGGAAGCATCTTGTGTTCAAGGCCTCGTTTTTTGTTTACATCAGTGTTCGAATTCAGGGCGATTTTTTATTGTAATTATTGGTAGATCATTTGGTGAAGTGTTTCTATTTTTCCATATGTTCCCGGAAAGTTCGGAACATTCCCTGCTTCATGTTATTCATCATGATTTCCTGTACTTCTTTGATGGTAACGGTTTCTTCATAACGAAACCACCATCGAACCAGCGTCATCATGTCGGAAGCAAACAATCTGGCATAAAGATCGGCGTACAAGTCCGGAGAACCGACCTTGCTTTCAGTGCAGAGTTTATCCAGAATATTATCGTGGATAACCTGTACCATCTCGCTGAATACACCGTATTCCGTGGGAATGGTCCACAGAATCTGGTATTCTTTTTTATTCTTGTAAATAAACCGCAGGGCTTTTTCAAAGTTTTTCTGATAAATCAGATGATGGATATTTTCCGGAGAAGCATTGATAAACGCTACATTCATCTGTTTTTGAAATTCGGTCAGCGTCCGTTTTAAATACTGCTCCATCAAGTCGTATTTGCTTTTGTAGTATTTGTAAAAAGTGGAGCGGTTGATGATAGCCGTCTGACACAGTTGGTCCACGGTGATTTTTTCAAAAGGCATTTCGGATAAACTTTCCAGTAATGCCTGATCAATCTGTTTCAGCGTTTTCACCACTCGAAGATCGGTTTGCGGCATATTGGTCAACCTCCCCAAATTTTCTTCTTTATTCAACAAATCGCCGGCGAGTGTTGGATAAACAGCAAAAACGCAATTGTTGATGGTAGGCATTTCCGGTCGGGATTGTTAAAATAATAGCAAAGAATTTATTTTTTCTGTTTTTATTATAACACAAAATCGCCTGGTCTTCACAGATTGATTACCAAAAGCGACAAGATTAACAGAGGGGATGTTTTTACAATGGCAAAAGTAATGGGAATCACCGCCGGACGCAAAAACGGCAACAGCGAAATTCTGCTGAAACAGGCACTGATGGCCTGTGAGGAAGCCGGGGCAGAGGTCACCATGATTAATCTGCGAGATTTTCACATTCAGGATTGCACCGGATGCACCGCCTGTACCAAGGCTATGTCTATGGGTAAATATGCAGGCTGTGTTCTGGACAAAAAGGACGACAAGAAAAAGATCATGGACGTGATGCTGGAACAGGATGCGGTCATTTTTTCCGTGCCCACCTACGACCTGATGCCCGCCTCCGTTTATCTGACCTTTGCTCACCGCAGCCTCAGCTATGAGACCTCTTTCCTGGAGACGATCGGTGCAATCCAGCATCGTGACCGGGTAGCAGGACTGATTTCCGTGGGCGGTTCCACTCGTTCCTGGCAGTCTATGGCACTGGAAGGATTGCAGGCTACTATGTTCACCACCGATATGAAAGTGGTGGATATGATTCTGGCTACCCGGGTGCCGGCTCCCGGACAGTGCCTGCTGGACGATGAGCTGATGACCCGTGCCCGGAAGCTGGGCGAAAACATCATGACTGCCGTGAACACCCCCGCCGAAGAGCGCAAGTGGCTGGGTGAAGAGGATATGGGCTGGTGTCCCAACTGCCACAGCAATGCTTTGGTGCTGGGTGAAAAGCAGTGGGACGGCCTCCATTACCCGGTGGAATGTCAGGTTTGCGGTGCCGGCGGCACTTTGGAGCAGACTGAGGACGGCAAGTGGAAGTTTGTCATTCAGGAAGACGGCCTTCTGAAGGATCGTACTACGGTGGCCGGACGGGCCAAGCATCTGGAAGAGATTGCCCAGACGCAGGGCGGTTTCTTCTCCGATCCGGAAAAAATCAAGCTGGTACAGGAAAGAAAAGAGCAGTTCGTGAAAAAGACGTTCAAGGGCATCGAATAAGCCTTTACCCATTAGAAAGGAGAAGCGATGATGAACGTTACCATCGAAATTGACAGCAAACGGCTTCAGGTGGAAGAGGGGACAAACCTTCTGGAAGCCGCTTTGCAGAACGGGATTTATATTCCCCATCTGTGCCATCACCCCGACCTGCCGGATATTGGCTCCTGCCGTCTGTGCATTGTGGAAGTAGAGGGCATGGAGGGCGTGTATCCCTCCTGCAAATTGCAGGCAAAAGAGGGCATGAAAATCACCACCAACAGTGAGAAGATCGCCCCGCTGCGCAAGTTGGCCATGGAGCTGCTGCTGGCAGCCCATCCCGAGGACTGCTCCACCTGTCCCAAATACGGCCGCTGCGAATTGCAAACTTTGATTCAGTACATGGGCGTTTCCGCCACCCGGATGAATACCCGGGTCAAAGGTTTCCCCCAGAACAAGCAGAATCCCCTGCTGATCCACGATATGAACCGCTGTGTGTTGTGCGGCCGGTGTGTCCGAGCCTGTAACGATCTGCGGGGCGTAGGGGCTTTGCAGTACAACAAAAAAGAGCTGGAAACCTATGTGGGAACACTCCATGACAAGCTTCTGAAAGACGCCAACTGCCGCTTCTGCGGTGCCTGCGCCGAGGTATGTCCCACCGGCACCATCCGGGATGTGGCAGAGTTCACTCCCATCGAGAAAAAGGATACCCTGATTCCCTGTCAGGCCACCTGTCCGGCCCGCACCGATGTGCCGCGATATGTGCGCTTTGTCAAAGAGGGCAAGTTCAGTGAGGCGCTGGCCGTGGTGCATGAGCGGCTGCCCTTCCCGGAATGTCTGGGTCGGGTGTGCGCCCATCCCTGCGAGAGCAAATGCCGCCGTGGAGATGTCAACGATCCGGTTTCCATTCGCAACATCAAGCGCTATGCCGCCGAGCACGCGGACAACGAGCTTTGGAAGAAGAACAGCAAGCACCTTCCCGCCACCGGAAAGCGGGTATGCGTGGTGGGCGGCGGCCCGGCCGGTATGACAGCCGCCTATTATCTGGCGAAACAGGGTCATGAAACCGTTTTGAAGGAAGCCTATCCCACCTTGGGCGGACAGATGTCCTATGGTATCCCGGCCTATCGTCTGCCCCGTGAGGTAGTGGCCAGGGAAGCCGCCTACCTCAGCGATGCCGGCGTAACTGTGGAGACCAATTGCCGGGTCAGCGACTTTACCGCTCTTGCCAAAGAGTATGACGCGGTGCTGCTGGCACTGGGAACCCATAAGGGTGTGCGTCTTGCCATGGAGGGCAACGACCTGCCGGGGGTGCTGGTAAACACCGATTTCCTGCGGAATGCTTCCATGGGTGCTCCTACCGGAATGGGAAAGCGTGTCATCGTGCTGGGCGGCGGTAATGTGGCCTTTGACTGTGCTCGTACAGCACGCCGTTTGGGTGCAGAGGAAATCCATCTGGCCTGTCTGGAAGCCCGGGAGAAAATGCTGGCCGACGAGGAAGAAATCCAGCAGGCTCAGGAAGAGGGCATCCACATCCATCCCGCCCACACCTTTGAGGCCATTGTGGGCGACGGCAAGGTGGAGGGTGTACGGTTCTGCAATGTCAAGTCCTTTACCTTTGATGAGAACCGTCGTGCTATCATTGAAAAAGAAGAAAATTCCGAACATACCATTGCTGCCGATACTGTCATTTTTGCGGTGGGACAGCGTACCGATATTACCCCAGAATCTGGGCTGGAACTGGGCCGGGGCAATTCCATTGCCGTACAGCCGGGCAGCCTGAAAACCAGTGTGGAAGGTATTTATGCCTGCGGCGACGCCGTGTACGGAACCCATACCGTCATTGAGGCCGTGGCAGCCGGACGTGCTGCTGCCAGTGAGATTGACCGGGCTTTGGGCGGTGACGGAGACATCAGCGAAGTGTTGGCTCCGGTGGAAATCCCCGATTCCTTTATTGGAAAAGTAGAGGGCTTTGGCGACTTGGAGCGGAAAGAAGAGTGCGTCCGCTGTGCCGGAGACCGCTGCGGCGATTTCTGTCAGGTGAGCGCCGGTATTTCCGACAACGAGATTTGTCAGGAAGCCTCCCGCTGCCTGCAATGTGATCTGCGGTTCCAGATTACCGGGCATCGGATTTGGAGCGATTATATGGAGGATGAAAAGGAGGCGGCAAAATGAGTCTGTTACAGAACAATACCGACGCACTGAATCGGCTGCGCCGCTGCTCCAGAGAAGAATTGGAAGCGGTTTTCGGCTCCATGGAGCCGCTAACGGGCGCTGTGGTGGGCGCTCTGTACAATGCCGACACGGAGGGTATGAAAAATATCCTGCTTCACGCAAATCCTGCCGGTGTGATTGCCGGTTTGAAGATTGCAGCCCTGCTCACCGGAGCGGAACGCGCCGAGCTGGTGGTCAACTGTGAGGTCAACCAGCAGGAGCTGGAAGCCAGTGCGGGGATCGTAGAGCTTCCCCTGACCATTACCCGGGCGGCATTGGTAAATAAGATGCTCCACAAAAATGACCGGATATTCTGTCTGGATGAACTGGCCGCTATGGCTGACCGGCTTATGGGGAATACTCCCGGCCTGTTGGTTGCCTTGGACGGCGAAACCCCCACGGAGGAAGAACCTTCCCGTTTGGTGAAAGAGCTGGCAGGGGAGTGCAAGGGAATTCTAATCGACCACCGTTTCTATTCTGCTCAGGAGCTGGAAGGCCTGTCCCTGGAACAGCTTCACAGCCGCTCCGGTGTGATTCGCCGCCTGACCGAAAAGGATTGCCCGGTGGATGGCGCCAAAAGAGAAATCCTGTCCCTGCGGCAAAAGAGCTGCGGCAAATGCACTTTCTGCCGAGAAGGCTTGTACCAGCTGGCAGAAATTTTTGAGAATATCTCCAATGGCCGGGCAAAACCCGCCGATTTGGAGTTGGCAAAAGAAATCGGGGAAGCCATGACCGTTTCCTGTAATTGCACCTTGGGCGAAGAAGCCGGTTTGCCTGCTCTTTCTGCCATGAGTGCCTTTGAAGGGGAAACCATGGCCCATGTCCGCCGTAAGGAGTGCGCTGCTAACGCCTGTCTGGCTCTCAGCCAGTTCTATGTGGATCCCCAGCGCTGCACCGGCTGCGGAGACTGTATTGCCGTTTGTCCCGCCAAGTGTATTGATGGCGGCAAAGAGCTGGTATCTGTCATTGATACCTTTGACTGCACCCGCTGCGGAAAATGTCTGGAAGTCTGTACCCATGACGCGGTGAAGTGCGTTCCCGGCCGTCTGCCCAAGCTCCCTTCCGCTCCCGTTCCGGTAAAGGGTGCAAAGATTGCCGCAGAAGTGATCGGAGAGGAAACTACCCACCGCTCCATAAAACGCAAGCGGGTATTTGCTCAGCCGTTAAAATCAGCTCCTGTAGAAGAAAAACAAACGGCTGCTCCCACGGAACAGCCCAAACATATTGAGGTGAAGATTATGAAAACCATCGAGACTGATGTCGTTGTTGTGGCTGGCGGCCCTGCCGGTCTGGCTGCTGCCATTACCGTTGGCGAGCATGGCCTGAAATCCGTAATTTTGGAAAAATCCAGCGCTACCGGCGGCGCCGCCAATATGGGAATGGGCCCGCTGGGAATTGACACCAAGATTCAGAAGGCAAACTTTAACAACCTGAGCGTAGACAAGGCCATCCAGATGCACATGGAATACACCCATTATCATGTGGATGAAGACGTGGTGCAGACCTACTTCCACAAGAGCGCCGATACCATTGAATGGCTGGAGGAAATGGGCGTGGAGTTTGCCGGTGCTTTCCGGTACTTCAAGGAATCCGAAGCTACCTGGCACATTGTCAAGCCGGAAAACGGCGTCATTGGTCCTCGTGCAGCCAGCGCCATGGTGAAGGCCATGACCCAGCGCGCCAAGGAACTGGGCAGTGAAATCCTGCTGGAAACCGCCGCTACTTCTCTGATTACCGAGAGCGGCAAGGTTTGTGGCGCAGTGGCTGTGGATAAGGACGGCAACGGTATTGAGGTCCGCGGTAAGGCCGTGGTTGTAGCTACCGGCGGTTTCGGCAACAACCCCGAAATGATTGAGAAAGAATTTGGCCTGCATATTGGCAAGGACTACTTCCCCTTCCGGATTCCCGGCATTACCGGCGACGGTCTGAACATGATGTGGGAAGTGGGCGCTGCTAAGTTTGGCGCAAACATCGAGGCCATTTACCAGCTGCCCGACAACCTGAACTGGTTCCTGCTGGATGCCGTGCTCCGTCAGCCCAACCTGCTTATCAACCAGCTGGGCGACCGCTTTATGAACGAGGGCGATCTGGGCAATACCACCTACGCCGGTAACGCCATTGCCTTACAGCCCGGCAACTATGCTTACTGCATTATGGACGAGGGCATCCTGAAAGAGTATAAGAAGAACGGCCCGGACATCGTGGATATCGTTCATCCCGCTGAAGCCTTCCTGGCCTTTGACGGACAGGCTGCACTGGCTGTGGAGCAGGGCTATGAGGCCTACTTTGAAGCAGAAACTGTGGAAGAGCTGGCCGGAAAACTGGGCATTGACCCCGAAAAGCTTCAGGACACCATTGACGAATACAACGCCATGTGCCGCTGCGGCGTGGACAGCAAGTTCCACAAGCCCCAGAAGTACCTGCACCCCATTACCGGCAAGGGTAAGTATCTGGTGGGTAAATATTATCTGGGCGCTTACGGCACTGTGGGCGGTGTCCGTATCAATAAATACTGCGAGGTACTGGACAAGAACCTGATGCCTATTGAAGGCCTTTACAGTGCCGGTTCCGACGCCAACACCATTTACGGCGACAGCTACAACTTCACCCTGCCCGGAAACTCCATGGGCTTTGCCGTGAATACCGGACGTATGGCCGGCGAGAGCATCGCCCAGTATATTGCCGACTGCCAGTAAGGTGATGAGGATGACGAAAAAAGCGGAAACTCTGACGCTGGCACTTTGTATCGCACTGCTGCCGCCCATCTGGGCGGTGGCGGCGCCCTACTTGAATGTAACCACTGGCGCAGTCGCATTGATTTGTGCCGGATTGTGCGCAGCCAATGGTGACAAGGCAGCGGATGCAGTCAAGATTTCCATCGGCTTCCTGCTGGGAGATTTCTGGGCATGGCTGGCCGTTTGGATGATGGATATCATGCCGTGGAACCCGGATGCAGAGCTGTTTGGAACGCTGTTTGTAATGGGTGGCCTGGCGGTGATTTTCTCCTCTTTGGCGCCCAAATGGATTTTCTGCCCGGCATGGCTGTGCGGATGGGCCATTGGCCTGACCATTATGGCGCCGGGAGGATTTTCCGCAGTTGGAACGCTGCCTTTGCAAATTGCCGCTGCTATGCTGGTGGGTGTGTGGTATGTAGGCGTGTTTTTGAATATTGTGCGGAATCGGATGCTGGCTTTTCTGGCCAAGCGTCAGAAACCATAAAGAAGAGGTGTGTGTAATGGCCAAAAAAGTAGGCGTAAGCCAGGAAGAAAAAGCTCTTCCTTATTATCGATTTTTTGAGCAGCCGCTGGCTCCCATTCCGGCTGAAAAGCTGGCCATTCTGGAAAACGGCCCGTCGGAGATTCCCGCTGTTCCCTTTGAAGAGCGGAACCTGTTTTTGAGCGGAAAAGACGGGGAATACTGCCAGATTGGTTATGGAATTGCGCAGGACGGCACCGGCTTTGTGTGCAACCAGACTTATATGCCCGGTGTTACCGGGGAAATGCTGGACTGGTGGTTTCCGTGGCACAGTGTTGGTTCTGATCTTCGCTATAAGATCTGGGACCCGGAGGATCATTATTTTGCCCGTGCTGACCGTGCGGATTATGTGTGTGATCCGGCGGTTCCCATGAACCAGAAAACTTGGGGTGTGAATCATTACATCATGGAGGATGTAGGCCCCGGCCCGGATTTTCTCAAGCTGTGTTTTAAGAGTCCGGCAGATTTGGGTTATGACCCGGCCATCGTGGGAACCGATGCCTGTCAGTCCATGGTGTGTGCCATTGGTGAAGGCGGATGTCCTGCTGCGATGACTCATAAGTGGGTGCCCTATCGGGACGGTGTACTCTTTACCTCCCGGTTCTGGATTGGCTTTGGACTGGCAGACGGTAAATATCAGAAGATTTTCCCAGAGGGGTTCCGGCTTCCCGATTTTGTTCCCAAGGGACTCTTTGCCCATAATATCAAGGAGTTCAGCAATCTGGCAGCCATTCTGCCCGAGGTCTGGAAGGAATTTGGAAACCTGCCTCTTTGATTCATCAACAAAGCTGCATTTTGAATCGGATGCGTAGTATATGGAATTATCCATGTCAAAGAGCTGGGGATCTTTTTTGTCGGTCCCGGCTGCCTTATGCAGCGTAGCCATGAGGTCGCACAGCAGATTTTGCGGATTCATCATATGGACCCGCAAAATCCATATCGTATATCCAGTTGTTCTCTGAGATTTTTCTTTTCTCTTTTATCCATTTAGCAAAGAAAGACAGGTAGTAGTCTACACAACATTTACCTGATCTTCGCGTCTATATGGACATCTAATTTATAAACTCTTCCCAGGTCGAGTGCCTCGACGCGCAGGTCGCGTTCGGGGCACTTTTTATTTATAGATTACTCTTTACGTTATATTCAAATTGTACTAAAATATAAATAGTGGTTTGAATGTAGAAAATTATATAAATGATAAAAAGAGGTAGATAAAGATGGATAAAGAGCATCTGGCGGAAACTGAAGAAAATGGGCTTGTTTTAGAAAATATTATTACTTCCGCAGTACAAATTCCAGGCGTAAAAGTAGATCGAAAAGCTTTTTTGTCTGAAATTTTTTCTCATGAAGACGTGGATATGAAGGAAATTTTTGATTTAGGTCCTGTTCAAGCTAATGTTACACAAAAAAACTGGATTCCCTTGCTAATAATCTTATTTGGGTAAGGACTAGCCAATCCTCATTGGCTTCTTTTGCTATGGGGATTCCCGGTGGATTAGCTATGGCTGCCACTGTTCCAGCTGATGTTCTTCAATTTTTCGGGATGTCGTTAAGACTTGCTCAAGAATTATCTTATCTATATGGTGGGGGGGATTTATGGCAGAATGGACAAATTGATAATGAAAGAATCAGAAATGAACTTTTATTATATTGCGGTGTGATGTTTGGAGTGTCTGGTGCGGCAGCTGGAGTTCGTGTGCTATCTTTCCGAATAGCAGAAACTGCTTTGAAAAAGCTGCCTCAAAAAGCTTTAACTAAAGCATTTTGCTACCCCATTGTTAAGAAAATCGCAAAAGTAGTTGGAGTCAAGGTAACTAAATCTTCTGTAGCAAAAGGTGTTTCTAAAGTAATTCCAGTAATTGGAGGTCTGCTTTCAGGCGGAATGAATTTTGCATCTATGATGCCTATGGCTAACAATTTGAAGAATACGTTGGATAGTGTGGCTTTTGGATATACGGAAAAAGACTTTGAAGAAGATTTGAAAGAAATCGAAAATATTAGTAACGATGACATACCTGAAAAAACAGAAAACAAAGACTTTATGGCTCAAGTTTTTGATGGTGGAAAAAAGTTGACAGAAAATGTCTTCGGATTCTTTACTCCTAAAAAGGCTGAAGATTCCCAAACAGAATCAAACGATATTTTTGAAACTCTCCCAAAATTATCGGATCTTCAAAAGGCTGGAGTTATTACTGATGAAGAATTCGACAGAAAGAAAGAGGAATTACTTACTAAAAATATAATAATTATTATTGTGTTTTTATATAATCACTGCCATTAGGTTATACTTTTTATAGATATCTATTTTATCCAACATTTTGTGATTGTCTGGGTATTTGAATTTAAAATTGCTATTCAAAAATAAAGAGCTGTCCTTTGATTACTTCTGATGCTGCAAAATCCACTCAAAAAGCCCGTGATTATCGGTTTTTCCTGAAGCAACAGATAAAATAATATCAATCAGTTCTGTCTGCTGATAGCACAGCTCGACACCGTTAATTGCCAGAAATACCAGCATGGTATGGGCTCCAATTCGTTTGTTGCCGTCTACAAATGGGTGATTGCAGATCAGTCCAAACCCCAATTGTGCTGCTTTCATGAGCAGGGATGGATACATTTTTTCTCCGCCAAAAGTCTGCATGGGGGCAAAAAGTGCGGATTCCAGAAGTCCTTCTTCTCGAATCCCGCTTCCTCCACCGAATTCCTTTACCAGTGATTCATGCAGTGAAATTACCTGTTGTTTGGTCAGAAGTTTCATTTTGCCAGCTCCTCATACGCAATTTGATTTTTTTCCTCCAGCTGTTTGGAAAATGCAAAGATTTCTTCGTCAGCAGCAATCGTTTCTGCTTCTGACTCGCTAAATTCAATCACGATATAGCGTGGATGGTTATTTTTAAAAATAACGGCAGAGCCGGTTCTATCGACTGTTTGCAAAACTTTTGAGAAATTATTTTCTGCATCAGTAACAGAGAATGAATTTTGTTTGTCTATATTCATAAAAATGCCCCCAAAATATTTTATCAATCCTATTATAACAAGCGTGTTATAAAGGAACAAGTAATAAAAAACCGTGTATACCTGTCAGCAGATATGCACGGATTTTTATTATTTGTCTGGATGATAACTTGCAGAAGGTTCAACAGGGAATTCCAAAACACCCATAGCACCTACGGCGATTTCGTATTTATCAAATACCACTACGGCACGTCCGTCTTTATCAATATAAAAGTTCCTGTTTTCAGTGATGAGATTCACCCAATCAATATCAGGAAACAGCATTGCTTTCTGATCTTCAGGCCATTCGTCAATTTGCTGCTGAATACTTTTTGCCGCAATTTGTCGATATTCTGGGCCGAGCCAATCCCGAAGAGAGAGGTAATTACCAGTTTCAAGATCAATATTATAAAAATACTGCATGTTATAAGCACTTGCAAGCGTTTCATATTTTGAAATGATAAAAGAGGCGGTCGTTTCCAAAATCGATTTGACTTCATAATCAATCGTTACTGAAATAGGGCGAAACTCTTTTGGGTCTCCGCCGGTCTGTACAAAAGCGTCATAATATTCTTTTGCGTCTTCTTCACTGCGCTGTATTTCTTCCTGAATCAAATGACTGATCTCAAGGTTTACCCGATTTTCCATATCAGAATTACCTTCATATTCGATTTTGGGAATGACAGCGTCAATATAACGGTAAGAGTCTTGTTGGTGAATCTCGCGAAAAGAAAAAATATGAAACATCTGTCCCAAAACTGGAATCTGTTCTACCGCCGAAACGAAAGCAGGATTAAAATTCATCAAGCAGGTGATCGTTGTTAGGAGAACCAGAACTACTGCAAAAGTCCTTTGTATCATATTTCTGTGAGAAATACGGGGAGTTGTGATCACGCCGTAAGAGATCGCTTCTTCTATGGTTTCTGAAAGTTCTTTTGGAATCGGGATCTGCTCATAGTCTTTTTTTCCTGTCATTCAATTCACCTCCAGGTTAAGCTTAAGATGCCGTAATGCCCGATATAGACGACTTTTCACTGTGTTTGGGCTGACTTTGAGCACCTCTGAAATTTCTTCTAACTTCATATCTTCAAAAAAGCGCAGAATAATGACTGTTTTCATATCTGGGGGTAATTGGTCCAAAGCAGCATACAGGTCTGTGCAAGCTTCCATTCTTTCAGTATCCTGCTGTTCCGCACAGACCTGCTGCTGTGATTTTTTGAAAAAAAGCTGACGACGTTTTTCCCTTCTAAGGTAGCCAAGACATTGATTGACAAGGATTCGATAAAACCAGTTTTTCATACAGTCATGGTTTCGAAGGGTATGGTATTTCTGCAATGCTGATACAACAGCATCTTGAACCAGATCCAATGCAGTTTCCGGTTCTTTTACATAGCTGTAAGCGATTCGGTAAAATTTTTCTTCGTTTTCACGGATAAAAGAAATCAATTCCAGTTGCTCATGATATTGCGCCAACGCTTTCCATCTCCGCTCACTTCAGATGTTGCTGTATCACTTCTTTAGCCTGATCGGGCGTGTCGCTGACAGACAATACCACGTATTCTCCATACTGTTCTGTAATAGCTTTCTCAAGCTTGGGGATTTCTTCCGGAACATAAGAGGTAAAAGCATCTTTTTGCGTTTCTATCCGCTGCTGCGCTTTTTCTAAAGCATTTTTAGCAGAAGCTTCGTCAGCCATCTGGATCACGCCTACTTCTTCGGCGGTTGCACCGCTTCCGGTGTATATCCAAAGGTTCTTGGCATCATCAATACCGTATAACTGTTTGGCAAGACTTTCGTCCATCAGATTTAGTTCATCCTGATAGGTGATTTTTTCAGAAAGATCTTTTGCCAGAGCTTCACCGTCATTGATTTTGCCCTGTGAAGAGCAGGCAGTCAGGGATAGAAGCAGGCAGGCTGTTAATGCGAATACTTTTTTCATTTGAAATACCTTCTTTCAGAAATTTGATTATATCGTATGAGTACAAAGGTAATCCAGCCATTTCAGGCAGTATTCCTTTTTCAGATGAATTCCATCAGATGCAGCTTCCTCGGGTAAAAAACCTTTTGTATTTGTCATTGATTCTGCTGCATTTACATAAAACACCTTTTTTTCTTCTGCGAGCTGTCGAAGCAGCTGATTGTATTCATTCAGCTTGTCCTGTTTGGCGAATTCATGTGTTTTGGAAGTTTTTTCGCTGACAGGCAGAATGGATTGCAGGTAAATTTGCGCTTGTGGATTGATTTCACGCACAGTATCGATTAGTTCTGCGTACTTTTCAACAAACACCTCACTGTATACCCAACCAGCTTCGTTGATGCCAAACATCAGATAAACTTTCGAAAAACCTGTTTGTGCCAGTGCTTCTGTCACGGATAGCTTTTCTCCGTTTAGGGTGATGACGGGGCTGGTAAAAACAGTATCGACCGTCAGCCCTTTATGTGTATAAGAAGTTGTATTTGAGAGTCCCGTATTCATAATAAAGCCTTCGGTTCGGGAATCTCCAATAAAAACCGCGTCATCAAAATAGTCTAAATCAACTTTGATGTTTTCATCAATTGGTTTGGAATAGTCGTAATCGGAAGGGGTCTTTTCCGATGCGGAACTCATATCTGAACTGGATACTTCTTCCGGTACAAGGGTGATTGTAGGTTGTGGAGTCTCACTTTCTTCAACCGGTTTTTCCGATTCTGAGGATATACTGGATGGGGGAGAAGTGGGCTGTACACCGGTATCTGTTTCGTAAGCTGGTATGGTTTTAGAGAGTAAAATGGTGTGGATCATTGAAATGAGAGAGAAAACGATAACGATGATACTCAAGGCTCCGCCAATCAGTTGGAGTCTTTTTTTCAGACGGTATCGACGGTACTGCCTTTCACGTTCTTTTTTTCTTTGCCTTGCATTCATAGCGTCTCCTCTTTTTGCCAAATTGAAATTTCTTCTTTGAATTGCTACATATTTACAGATACTTATCAAAAGCAAAAAGTTTCACGGATTAAAAAAATTTTTTCTTGTCAAGCTGAGATGCTGTGTGTGAAAAGGCTGGAGAAATGATTTTATTTGATACAGTGATTGACAAGAAATGTGTTTTATAATAAGGTAAAAGTATATCGTGAAGTTTATTGCAATGCAAGGGGAAACTTCTCTGTCATTCTTTTTGAAATTGAGAAGGAAAAAATCAAAAACAAGGAAAAAAGCCGAGATTTTTAAGAATAGACGGCTTTTCAGGAGGCGTTTTTATGGTTTACACGGTAACATTGAATCCAGCACTGGATTATGTTGTCAGGATGGGAAAATTCCGGGATGGAGAAATCAATCGCACGGAAAGTGAGGAAATCCAGTATGGCGGAAAAGGGATTAATGTCTCTGCTGTACTGAAAACGTTGGGAGTAGAGAGCATTGCACTTGGATTTGTGGCCGGTTTTACAGGAAAAGCGCTGGAAGATGGACTCCGTGACGCCGGGATTCATACAGATTTTGTCACACTGCCGCAGGGACTTACCCGAATCAATGTGAAGATTAAATCAGGTATTGAGACAGAGATCAACGCCAATGGGCCGGCAATCGGAGAAGAAGAACTGGAACAGCTGTATTCCAAACTGGACAAGATGAAAGAAGGCGATATGCTGGTGCTTTCCGGTTCGGTGCCTTCTTCCCTTTCACAGGATATATATGAAAAGATTTTGCTGCGTTTACAGGGTAAAGGAATTTCTTTTGTGGTAGACAGCACCCGCAATTTGTTGTGCAATGCATTGCCGTATCATCCGTTCCTTATCAAGCCCAACCATTTGGAGCTGGGAGAAATTTTTGGACGTGAGCTGTATTCTGATGAAGAAATTCGAGAATGTGCAGCAAAACTGCAGGAACGCGGTGCACGCAATGTGCTGGTTTCCATGGCAGGAGAGGGCTCGCTATTGTTAGATGAAACCGGATCCTGCCATCGTTTGGGCGTACCGAAAGGCGTGGTGCGCAATTCTGTCGGAGCGGGAGATTCTATGGTAGCAGGATTTCTGGCTGGTTGGCTGAAAACAGGCGAGTATGCCTATGCACATCGAATGGGTGCAGCGGCAGGTTCTGCAACTGCTTTTTCTGATGGATTGGCGTCACAGGAAATGATTTTGCAGATGATGGACGCGCTGCGGTAAAGGATTTGCGTTGATTTCCCTCTGTTTTGACAAAAAATATTACTGACAATGAGTATAATGAAATTTGTCAGATTTGCAGTAGGGAGGTTACTATGCAGTATCTTATTTGGACAATAGCAGTCGTTATTTTGGGAATTCTATTGATATTCGCTTTTTCTCATTTTTTGCAATTGTATCGAGAAAAAAAGTATCAAAAAAGCATTCACTTTCTCTGTCAAAAGCTGCGCAAAAGAAAATTGGGATGAACATAAAACAGCAGCCCTTACCTGCGTGTTGAACAGGTAAGGGCTGCTGTTTTATGTGTAGAATTAGTCCAGAGTCAACTCGCGATGAGCTTCTGCGGAGTCATAAATCGTTTGCAAAATGCGAGAGGTAATCACTGCTGTATCAATATGCGAAGGCAGCTTCTCACCGGTTTTAATGCAGCGCAGGAAACTGTCAATCTCATTCTGGAACATGTTGCAGGCAGGAGCTTTGGGAGAGAGCTCTGTCAGAATGCCGTCTTTAGAGCCATACACCTTGAAATCTCCGCCATATTGCAGACGAATACCGGCTTTATCACCCATAAAATCAATGTACATTTCATTTTCACCGATATTCTGTGCCCAGGCGCCCTGCAAAGTGATCACGGGGCCATCGGTACGGATGATGCCTGTGACGGAATCTTCTACTGTATAGACGCCGTCATATTTAGGCGGGCCAGCCCACATATCTAGGTAGGCATATTTTTCCATATCTTTTCCCAAGCGGCAGAAAGTCTCGCCGGTAATGGTACGCGGTACAGGATCTCCGCAGCAATACATTACGATATCGAGGAAGTGAACACCCCAATCGATCAAAGCACCGCCGCCAGCAACCGATTTATCTGTAAAGGGGCCGCCAAGACCGGGGATGGAACGATGAGAACGGAAACTGACATACACATGGAAGACCTCTCCGAGATCGCCATTGTCGATCATTTGTTTAATCAAATTGACATTACGGTTAAAGCGGTTTACTACGCCAATGTTCAAAACTTTTCCAGTTTCGTGCTGTGCTTTCTGCATTTCCAGTGCCTCGGAATAAATGCGTGCGGCAGGCTTTTCACACAGAACATTTTTTCCAGCGTGCAGGCAGTCGATAGAGATACTGGCATGTACATTATTGGGAGTACACACAGAAACTGCTTCGACTTCCGGATCAGCCAGAATGTCGTGATAATCCGTAACAGCTTTTCCACAGCCATATTTTTCAACAGCTTTTTGGGCACGTTCTTCAATGATATCGCAGAAATAGGCAATTTCTGCATCAGGATTATTCATGTATGCGGGGATATGCTGCGCGTTGGCAATAGTTCCGCATCCGATTACGGCAACTTTCATGATTATTTTCCATCCTTTCTTTTTTGTCTTTTAAAAGACAGACCAGCACTTTGCTGGAGATTTCAATACTTTTGGGAATCTTGTCTTACTGCACCTCCCAGATAGTCAAAGCGACTACACTTCACATTATAAACAGTTTTTGAGATCAGTCAATCATCATAACCAAAACATTTGCTTAATTTTCGAAATTATTAGAACAATTCTTAAAATTTGTGGATAATTAGGATTGTTTTTCAGAATATATAAATCCCCATTTTCTTTAAGTATGGAACCTTTGATTGACAAATCAATTGAGAAAACGATATAATATAGAAAGGTTAAACAAAAAAATATATTTTCGTTCTGTTTTTTAGTTTATAATAAAACAGAAATCGAATCTGAAAAAAGACTTCAGGCTCAATTTCTGCTGAAAAACTATTCGATTTGCACAGGAGTACGAGCAAATCAGGCCGGAAGAAGTAGATGGGATTGTCAGCGAAGGCCCTGGGCCTCTGGAGCAGTACTCCATTCATCAGCTTGAACCGATCATTGCATTGATGGGGCCAAAGGCTTCCCGTGTTCTGTATACAGGTACCGCAGCACATCCGGCGGGTGTAATTGAATTTGAAGACGGACGCAGAGCTTTTATTTCCCATCATGATTGGGATTGCCCATTTGCTGTCACCATTGACAAAAAGTCAGGTGGCACATTCCGTACAGAAATTCAGTCTGATTATTTTATGGCGTTTATGCGGGAGATGGCAGACTTTTTCCTGAATGGTACTCCAAAAGTGTCTCATGGAGATACGATTGCTGTCATTGCAGTCCGCGAAGCTTTGGTTCGTGCAGCGGGCCAGCCCGGCACTTGGGTATCGGTTTATGCATAACTTACGTATCATATCATAATTCTCCTTTTACTTTCTGCGTGGTTAAATACTCCATGATTCTTCCATATGCAACAAAAAACATCCGTCCCCATTTATATGGGAGCGGATGTTTTTTGTTTTACTTATGTATGTTTTTTCCTGGTTTGCGTCGTTGCCATTCCTGCTGTAACCATTGAAGCGGTTCAGCATTTCGCAGTGAGCGCATGGTGGGAAAAGCCCGGAGCAGACGCCGCTGAGAGGGAGAGATTTTTTCAAGTTTGGAAAAACGTTCCCGGAAATTCTGAATAGTGGGATTATCTGTCAGATAACCCGATAAAGCAGCGTGTGCCGCTTTCAGGGGCGTACCAGTGGCTTTACATTCGTCCAGTAGCTGCTGCAATTGCTGAAGCTTACCGTTCAGCGTCAGGATGCTGTGCAGAGTCAATAGTGTGTCGATCAGAAAATAAAGAATAATCACCAGCAGTATCCATGGCCTTAAAAAAATGGGAATCATATGGAGAACACGAATCAAGAAGGGGTGCAGCAAAAGCATCGTCACCAGACACAAAAGTCCAAACAGGATGGAATTCAGTAGACAGATACGGCCTTTGTAGT
Organism: uncultured Clostridia bacterium; assembly: GCA_946484175.1. Lineage (GTDB taxonomy): Bacteria > Bacillota > Clostridia > Oscillospirales > Acutalibacteraceae > Heritagella_A. The sequence goes on along the minus strand of CAMLSX010000008.1, from coordinate 47,015 downwards.
TGAATCGATTGTTGGAATAATCCCACCAGGTAGTGTGGAACATGGTCTCCAGCAGCCAGCCTGTGATGAATTCAAGCGTTGTCGTGAGAATCGTTCCCGCAGCAAATACAAGGGGAATTTCAACAGATGGCGGATAACCGGTGAATGGATGCAGAAGACTGGTGATCAATAGTCCTCCGACACCATATACCGGACAGAATGGGCCGTTTAAAAAACCGCGATTGGTAAGCTTCTTGAACAAAAATGAACAGAAGATGCTTTCACATAGCCAGCCTAAAAAGCTGTATATTGTAAATAGAAAACAGAGTTGTTCCAGGGGACGCATGATAGAAATCCTTTCTCAACAACGAGGGTTTTCGAAAAAACCGCTTTATAACATCTCACTTTTTCTGTTTCCAGTGTAAACCTGTGATGCATCTTTTGTCAATGAACTGCGGGAAAACATCCCCTTTCGTTTTTGTAAGAAATGAAAGAATAGCCATAAAAAAATACTGTATCCACTCCCTGTGAAAAGCAAAGCCAAAATCATTTTCCACCAGCAGGACGAAATGGTGATTGAAAACGATTGCCAGGTCAGCAGACAGATAATCGCTGCAAGTAGAGGGAACAGAATCCACTGGAAAATGGAAAAATGTACATGAGCAGTTTTTAGCAATCGGGCAAGGCTCAATGTTACGTTTAAAATGCCACAGGAATAGAGAATAATGAAGTACCCTTTCAGGCCAAGAACAGGCAGCAGTACTGCCATCAAAGATACCCGCAGGGAAGCATCCAGCGTGTTGTAGAGCAAAGAACGGATTTGTTGGTCGAGTCCTTTTAACAGGCCATCCGTTACCATATCCAAATAAAGAAGAGGTACCAGTGGTGCCAGCATGCGCAGAAGCTGTCCCGCTTCCTGACTGCGATAAAATAAAACGCCAAGATCTTCTCCAAAGGTAAAAAAGAAGCACGCAGTAAAAATTGAAAACAACAGCGTCATGCGCAGAGAACGCTCTGTCCCGGAGGAGATAGAACGCTTTTTTCCAGCGGCCAGTGATTCTGACATTTCAGGAATCAGTAGAGAAGCAAAAGCCCCCAGAAAGCAGGAAGGGAAAAACAGCATGGGCATCACCATGCCCTGTAACATTCCATATTGAGCCAGAGCCGCCGCAGCTGTTGCCCCGCATTTTTGCAAGCCCAAAGGAATGAGCAGATTTTCCGCAGCAGAGAGGACACTCCTTGCAGCATGGCTCAGCGTACTGGGCAAAGTGATATGGAGAATTGCTTTGCCTGCACCGGTGCATGGACGATTTTTGAAATTTTTGAACTGCCGCACATGGAGCCGGTACAGTATAAAAGAGCATCCGCAGGAAACCGCTTCACCAACTGTCGCCCCCAGCATGGACAGCAAACAAGCATCGGCGATGGTTCGAGGAGAAAAGGTCAGAAAAACAAACACAGTCAGCGAAATGGTGGCAAGTTGTTCCGCAAATTCACTGGCTGCTGAACGCAGTACGCCGCGCACTGCCAGAAAATATCCTCGCATACAGGCACTGAGAGCCATAAAAGGAAGACCGGGAATCAACATCCGTAATGCTTCGGCAGAATTTCCACCCAGGAATTTTGCAGAGAGGAAATCTGCACTGCACCACAAGCCAACGCATGCGGTAAGGCTCATAATCAGGCTGAAGCCGCAGCACCGTGCCACTGCTGAAGGAATGATCTCCGGCTGTTTTTTCCCCATAGCGCTGGTAACCAGCCGGGTAACCGTCAGGCTCACTCCAGCAGTGGAGATGGCAACAGCCGGAAGGAATACCGATAAAATGAGCTGATATGCCCCCATGCCTTCTGGGCCAATCATCTGGGAAAGCCATACCCGAAATCCCATATACAGAAACCTTCCCGCCAAAGACGAGAGGGTGAGGATAATACCGTTGACAAGAAATGCCTTTTTTTTCAATCCGATTCCCTCCTTTTTGCTGCTATCACTATATGAGCACGTGATGGGAAAACATTCCCGGGACTGGTATTTTCTGCGGGATTCCTGTATAATACGGGTAAACACAACCGAACGGAGGAAAATACATGGACTGGACAGAAGTAACGATTACTGTTAATGCGAAAGATGTGGACAAGGCAGGGGATATCGCCAATATGGTGGTGCCCTATGGTATTTATATTGAAGATTACTCCAACTTGGAGGAAGAAGCGTGGGAGATCGCCCATATCGATTTGATTGATGAAGACCTCTTGCAAAAAGACCGTACCAAGGCATTGGTGCATATCTATATCAGTCCTGAGGAAAGCCCGGCCGAGGCTGTGGCTTTTCTGCGGGAACGCTATACCGCCGAGGGCATTGAAAACGAGATCACACTGGATCCCTGCGTAGAGGAGGATTGGATCAATAACTGGAAACAGTACTTCAAACCCATCCCCGTAGGAGAGAAGCTGCTCATCCGTCCTACTTGGGAGGAAGTACAGGATAGCGGTGGACGCATTGTACTGGATTTGGATCCTGGTTTGGCTTTCGGTACCGGTACCCATGAAACCACCCGCCTGTGCATGGAGTTGCTGGAAAAATATGTACAGCCTGGTATGGACGTGCTGGACGTAGGCTGCGGAAGCGGCATTTTGTCAGTGGCAGCACTGCTGCTGGGCGCTGAAAAGGCCGTTGGCGTGGACATTGACGAACTGGCTGTAAAGACTGCCGATGAGAATGCCGCAATCAACCATGTGGCGGAGCGTTTTACCGGTATTTGCGGCAACCTGACAGATAAGGTCACAGGAAAATATGACATCGTGGTAGCCAATATCGTGGCAGACGTAATCATTATGCTTACGAAGGATGTCGAGCAGTTCATGAAGCCGGATACTGTGTACCTGATGAGCGGTATTATCGACACCCGAGAGCAGGATGTACTGGCAGCAGTCGAGCAGCATTTTGAAATCATCGACCGGAAAGAAGAAAAGGGCTGGGTAGCCCTGAGCGCTAAGCGCAAATAAATCGTACACTCATATTTTCTTGAAATTTAGTTTGATAGGCGCTGTCCTGTATCGGGCAGCGCCTTTTTTCAAATTTTTTTGCGAAAAGCTGAAACTATTTTACTACCAATTACGAATATAAAGACGAGAAGGGAGGGAGACCATGGAACGGGAAGAAAAACTGATCCGCAAAATCCTGCGAAAGGGTGACCGGAAAGCAGCAAATGAACTTGTTGAAAAATATTATGATGATATTTTCTATCTGGTAGCCCGTCAGACAGGCGAAATTCGCGAAACCGTGCTGGATTTGACCCAGGATATTTTCGTCAGTATGCTGGCATCTCTTGCCGGATATGACAGCGAAAAGGCCACTTTCCGAACCTGGTTGTACCGCATTGCAACCAATAAAATTGTGGATCGTTACCGTTCCAAAGCCTATCGATTCCAACGGGACAGTTTCCCGATAGAAGAAAGCCTGGTTGATTCCCTTAATCTTTCTGATGCGCTGGAAGACAGGGAAACAGCAAAAGAAATCCTTCTTCAAATTGAAACGCTTCCTACAGAAACGCAGGAAATTTTGCGGTTGCATATTTTTGCGGAACAAACCTTTGATACGATTGCAGAAGTTATGGAGCTCCCCTCTTCTACCGTAAAAACCCGGTATTATCGTGCAGTAGAAAAAATCAGAAAGGAGCTGGACTGATGAGACCTATTGACCCCCCGACCCGTCTGGAGCGGCAAAGGGAAATTACTGCGATTCTGGATAAAGCAGATTTGAAAGAACGGCGCTTCTTGCCCTTGATGGCTAAAATGCTGAAAAATGTGGGATTTATCAACTGTTTCCGGGGCGTAGGCTGGGCGCCTGGACTGTGCGTATTGGTGGGACTTTTCTGCTGGGGCCTCATTGCCGCAGAGTTTTCCTCCACGGTTCCCATGAACCTGAATTTCTGTTTGCAGATCACTCTATTTATCCAGCCCATGATTCTGACCGGTATCAGTTTGGCGATATGTATCATGGAAAAGCATTTGGGAATGTGGGAAATGCGGGCGGTATGTCGATACAATGACAAATATTTGCTGGCATTCCGAATGTTGTTCATGGGCATTGTGGGCATGGTGTCTGTAGCGCTCAGCCTGCTTTCCATGGGCAATGTGGAAGGGTCGCTGGTGATGAAAGTTTTTCTGGCGTCATCCACATCGTATCTATTGTGCGGTGCAGTGCTCATGGCAGCGCTGCGTTTCCTGCCGGAAAAGTGGTTCTGGCCGGTACTGGTTGTCTGGTATGGGATGGGATTATTCCTGTTGACCAAAAGTTATTGGTCGAATATGACGGATTGGATGAACAGCGTTCCTATGTCGGTTTTGCTGTTTGCCGCACTGGGAACCGCAGGTTTTTATTTCTGGCAGACCAGACAGCTGGCTTTATCAAAAATTAATGAAAAAATGGGAGGTTATTGGAAATGTTGAGTGTGCGTCATATAACGAAAAAATATGGGAATTTTACGGCTTTGTCCGATGTGTCGCTGGAATTTGGCAACGGGGTATATGCCCTTTTGGCTCCCAACGGCGCGGGCAAGACAACATTGATGAAGATGATGGCAACACTGTTGTTCCCCATCGAGGGTGAAATCCTCTGGAATGGTACCGAAATCAACCGACTGGGCGCAAAGTACCGCGAAATTTTGGGCTACTTGCCTCAACAGTTTGGTTACTATAAGAGCTATTCCCCAAAAAGCTACCTGATGTATCTGGCGGCTTTAAAGGGTATGGACAAAAAGACCGCCAAAGCAAAGATTGACGAGGTCTTGAAAATGGTAGCTCTGGAAAATGACGCAAAAAAACGGATGCGGAAGTTTTCCGGCGGTATGCTCCAGCGGGTGGGCATTGCTCAAGCATTGCTGAACGACCCCAAGCTGCTGATTCTGGACGAACCCACCGCCGGTCTGGACCCCAAGGAGCGGGTACGGTTCCGTAACATGATTTCGGCATTGGGCCGCGACCGCACAGTGATCCTCTCTACCCACATCGTTTCCGATATTGAGAGCATCGCCGACCAGGTGATTTTGCTGAAAGATCATCAGGTTATCGGCTGCAACCCTGTGGAGACCATCTGCTCGATGATGAAAGGCCGGGTATATGAGACACGCATTTCCGAGAAGGAATGGGACGAATTCCAGACGGAGCATCTGGTGCTGGGCGAAAAGCCGGAACATGGCGAGGTGCTGGTGCGCTATGCCGGAGAACCGGGGATGTACGACAATCCGGTAGAGCCTAATCTGGAAGATGTATTCCTGTATCTGTACCGGGACGAGAAAAAAGAATAAAAGAAGGGGCGCACGGAACAGGCAGTGTTCTTTATGTGCGCCCAATTTATACAAGGGGGTTGGAGTCATGTTGATTTTTTGGCAGGAGTGCAAATATATCCTGCGCAGCAAATTTTTCTGGTGCGTAGTGGTGCTGGGATTTGCGTTCGCAGCATTTGTAGTTACAAGTAGTCTGGGATCCGAGTTGGACAGCTATTCAATCAACCATGTGTTTGTCGAAGAGCACGGTACTTCCTTTACCGAAAAAGATGCAGTAGCTTTTGCAGGATCGGTTCTGCCGGTTCTATATCCTGCCGCACTTTGAGGGCATCATGCTGCTAATATGGGGTGGGCTTGCCATCGCATTGGCTGTATTGGGATTTGTGCGCTTTCGAAAATCGGAACTGTGAATGGGTAGGGGCGCACCGTTGTGCGCCCAGTTTATGAAAGAAGGGGAATTTATGTGGATTTTGAAGGTGGAATGCAGACATATCCTGCAAAGCGCGCCTTTTCGTATAGCGGTGGCAGTAACAGCGGTGGTTATGATTTTTTCCGCATTGTCCAATGGCAGCAATTCCCTGTTTATGACTAAATTTAGTCCGAATGCACTGGGGCAGGGCGGTATTCTCTTTTTGATTCTGACAGGAATTGCTGTGGGACGCAGCTTAGGAGGAAGTCTGCATGAGCAGATGCCGCAGATGCAATATACTGGAAAATTCGGCAGAAAACTAGTCCTGTATAAGCTTATTGCGGTCTGTATCGTTTCAGGAGCAACCTATCTGACTGGTGGTTTGTTTATTACTCTGCTATCCCTTTCCAGTTTTCGGCTGGATTTGTACTGGAATATCCCGTTGAGCTCCGCTTTCTTTAGAAGAAGTGACGAGTTCTTTAAGACTCCAGCTCCTGCGTTCCCTGCTACTGCGGGCCAGTTCTGGTGGTTCCAGCTGGCAGTCGGACTGGCTGCGGTGCTCATCATGGCGGTGTTATTTTCTGCGGTCATACTGTTGGTGAAAAAACTTTATGCAGGTACAGCTGTTATGGTGTGTCTGACTTTGTATCTACTATTTCCTCTATTTGGAGGCAGTTCTCTGCTGTTCTATGGCGACCCGATCACCCTGTTTTTAAATGCGCCGTATTTCCCCAAAAGCGAGAGGGTGTTCCCCATCCTACCATGGTTTGAAGGAGGAGCTCTGCTGTTTTGGTGCGGCGTCGCCGCCATATTGGCCACATTGGGATTTGTGCGGTTCCGGAAAGCAGCGTTGTGATTCACTGGTACGCGGGCGGCTGATAGCCGCCCCTACAGGTTGGGCGGGTAATTGCTTTTATAGGGGCGTGTATTATGCGTCTGTTTGTGAAAGGAGAAAAAACAATGCTGGTATTTTGGCAAGAGTGCAAACATATTTTGCGCAGCCGTTTTTTGTGGGTAATACTTATTATAGGTGTTTTTGTCTGTGCTTTTTTTAGCGCTTCAAACTGGGATCATTTCAGAGAGGATTTTGCGATTTCACATGAATATGTACAAAAATATGGGACTTCTTTTACGCGGGAGGACGTACAGAAATACGAAAACTATTATCTGGAACATAGTAAAAATTTCAAAAATACAAAAGAATATTTTCAGCAAGCTGGGTTAGGAGAAGTATCCATTCAGGAAATTTTGGAGGCAAAACAAACTGGAGAACCCGCCGAAATCAGTGAAAAGCTGCAAAAACTGCGTGAAGATAATCAGGAAGACTACGACAATTATATGTATCAGCTTGAGATTTTGAATAATCTGACAACTATTACAGAGTCTCAGACAAATGCTGCAAATACGAAAAAAAATCTGAAGGCTCAAATATCGGAAAGTCTACAGGAAATTTCTTTTTCCCAGTGGAAAGAGGACATGTTGATAGAAGCAAGTTCCGGTTTATATAGGCGCGTAGATGAGATTGTCAAAAACAAAGAGAATTTACAGTTTTTTCCGTTGTACCACTTTTCTTTAATAAATTCGGATTGGTTTGAAATTCAGTTTGGTATGACAGGCTTTGGGCTTTTGTGGGCAGTTGCTTTTGTGCTGGCAGGGATTATTGTTGGAAGAAGTTTTGGCGGAAGTTTTATGAACCATATGTCCGAAATGATTTATACGGGAAAGCCAGGACGGAAAATTGTCCTGCACAAAATGGCTTCCGTACTCTCAGTTTCCACTTTCATCTATATCGTTATAATGTTGGTGCTAACAGCAGGCTATGTGATTTTTTTACGCCTTGATTTATATTGGAATATCCCGCTGGCCTCTATGGTAAGTTGGGATGGCCCCGTAATTCCCCGCATACCCATTACGGTAGGAGGATATTGGAGGTTCCAATTTGGGGTAGGTTTGGGAGCTACCTTGATTATGGCTTTGCTCTTTTCGACTGCAACGCTGCTGACAAAAAGTTTTTATGCAGGTTCGGCAATTTCTATTGGTTTTTCTTTACTATTGTTGGGTCTCATCGTGAAAGCACCTGTAGAACAAACTTCTCTGTTGATTATGGGCAGCCCTATTGGTCTATTTTTAAATACAGATAAATTTTTACAAAAAGAATTTTTGTTTTCCATTCTGCCGCATTTTGAAGGATATTCTTTGTTGGCATGGGGTGGAATCGCTGTGATTTTTGCTATGCTCGGATTTTTGCGTCTTCGCCGGACGTCACTTTGACTTCCGTTTTTCACGTATTCCCGCCATGAGGAATACCCTGATACCAGAAGAGTTCTGGAAGGGGGAGCCTCATGGCGGTTTTGTCTTTGCTGCTGTTTGCACTCTCGGGCAATCTGGATAACCTGGTTATCGGCCTCTCTTATGGGATGCGGGGAATTTGTATCCGGCTGGAAGCTGGCATTCTCATTAGTTCGCTGGTGATGGCAGGAACAGCGCTGGCTATGGTGCTGGGACAAAGCCTTCTCTGCTTTCTGCCGCTGGATTTTGCCCGATTTTTAGGCAGCGCTGTCATGATGGGATTAGGGCTTGGATGTTTGTGGAACGTATGGAAAAACCGCAAGGAACCAACCGAGGAGGAGCAGTGGCCCAGCCGTCACCCGGAGCAGTTCGATAAAGATGGTTCTAGGCATATCGACTGGAAGGAATCATTGGCGCTGGGCGGCGCATTGGCTTTGAATAATGTAGGCTTAGGGCTGGGAGCTGGTGCAGTGGGACTGGGATTGCTTCCCGCTAGTGGAGCGGTATTTATGGTCAGTTTCGGCCTGTTGTACAGCGGGAATTTCCTGGGAAGAAAACGTCGAAAAAAAGACAGTGGCCGGGGAATGGAAGCCCTTTCTGGAATATTGATGATTTTGCTGGGAGCAGGAGAGCTTTTCCTGTGAGTTTTTCTCTTTTCGTTGACATTTGAACAGTGGGAAATTATAATAGAATTGTATCGGAAAACGGGCGCTGCGGAGAGTTTCCGCGGCGCTTTTTTTTCTGTAGTTCCGGCTTATGCATTAAAAAATCTACACGGTAGGAGGAGAAGTGCTGAAATGGACAACCAGAAAAAAATTATAATGGAAATCTGCTGCGGTTCAGCCGACGATGTGATTCAGGCAGTCAGGGGCGGTGCCGATCGGGTAGAGCTGAATTCTGACCTTTTTCATGGCGGATTGACACCCACTCTGGGTACCCTTCGTACAGCAAAGCGCCACACGGATATTCCCGTAATGGTTATGATTCGTCCCCGTCAGGGTGGGTTCTGCTACACAGAGGTTGAATTTGAAACTATGCTCGATGATGCCCGGTTGATGATCGAAAACGGGGCAGATGGCATTGTGTTCGGATTTTTGTACGAAGATGGCACCATCGATAAAGAACGCTGTGCCCGGATGATGGAAGTTATCGGGGAGAAGGAGTCTGTTTTCCACCGCGCCATTGATGTGGTGCCCGACTGGAAGGCTGCTCTGGATGTGCTGATGGAGCTGGGCGTGACCCGGATTCTGACCAGTGGGCAGGAAGCCAACGTTCTCACCGGTGCGGAAACGGTTAAGGAAATGCGTGAGTATGCCGCAGGCCGGATTGAAATTCTGCCTGGTGCGGGAATCCGTCCCGCCAATGTGGAAAAGGTGCTGGCCCTTACCGGTTGTGATCAATTTCATTCTTCCGCTTCTGGTACGGCTTACGACAATTCTACTGCAAACAGCCATGGTATTTTCTTTGGCGGTGCACTCTATCCGCCGGAGGATCGGTATTCCGTCACCGACAGTCAGGCTGTTGCAAAATATTCCAGCCTGATGAAATAAATACAGAGGAGAGTTGTATGATGTTTGACAGACAAGCCTATGAAAATCGTATGAAATGGTATGTGCATGACCGTTTTGGTATGTTTATCCACTGGGGGCTTTATTCAATTCCTGCCAGAGGTGAATGGATTCGCAGCATCGAAGAGATCACCAAAGAGGATTACATGAAATACTTCGAGGAGTTTGACCCGGTAGATTATGACCCCAAGAAATGGGCCAGAGCCGCAAAAGAGGCCGGCATGAAATATGTGGTCCTCACTGCGAAGCACCACGATGGTTTCTGCCTGTGGGATACGAAAACCACAGACTTCAAAGCGCCCAATACCAAAGCTGGCCGTGACCTGATCCGTGAATATGTGGACGCTGTTCGTGCAGAGGGCTTGAAAGTTGGCCTGTACTATTCCATTATTGACTGGTATCATGAGGACTTCCCGCATTATGGAGACAAGCAGCACCCCATGCGTAACCGCCCCGAATACAGCAATGAAAACCGTGATTTTAACCGCTACCTGACCTATATGCACGAGCAGGTGCGCGAGCTGTGCTCCAATTACGGCAAGATCGATGTGCTGTGGTTCGATTTCTCCTATGACAATCTGCGCGGTGAAGCATGGAAAGCTACAGAACTGATCACCATGGTGCGTTCTTTGCAGCCTGATGTAATTATCGATAACCGTCTGGAGTGCAGCGGCGAAGGATACGGCTCTCTGGCTGCCTGCAAGCCTACCCCGTATCATGGCGACTTTGTCAGCCCCGAGCAGATGATCCCGCCGCAGGGCATCCGCGACGTAGAGGGCCGTTTGATTCCGTGGGAGTCCTGCGTGACCATGAACAACCACTGGGGCTACTGCGGTACAGATACCGAGTTTAAGCCTGCTCCCATGCTTATTAAAAAGCTGGTGGAGTGCGTCTCCAAGGGCGGCAATATGCTGCTGAATGTCGGCCCCGATGCACGCGGAAATATCCCCGAGGAATCCATGAAAATCCTTGGCGAAATCGGCCGTTGGATGAAGAAAAACAGCAAATCCATTTATGGCTGCGGTATGGCTGACATGCCCAAGCCTGATTGCGGACGTGTGACCCGCAACGGCAACCTGCTGTATTACCATGTGTACGAAAACAGCATTGGCCCGCTGCCGCTGACCGGACTGCCGGTGGATAAGGTAAAGAAAATCCGCATGCTCGCAACCGGCCATGAAGTCCCGGTTTCTACCAGCTGGGTGCACAGCGATTATCCGGACGTGGTGTTCGCTGATCTGGGTACCAATCCGGTATTGCCCGATCCGGTGGATACGGTTCTGGAAGTGGAATTGAGTGAATAAACAGGCGTATCTGAAAGCAGAAAATTTCAGATAGCCCCTACATAAGGAGAAGGGCCCGATGCAGGCCAGTGAGTCCGGGGCCCCGGTTCTCATGCGGTTCTGCATCAGACCCTTTTCAGCAGTTTGGAGGAATCAGAATGGAGCCTTTGTTTACTGAACAGGAATTGCAGCAAAGTGAAGTCCGATATCAGCAGGCGCTGGAACGCTGCCCAGCCCGCCGGGAAGAAATCGAGGCATTTCTGGCAGCATTGGAAGAAGAAGAACAGCAGGCTATGCGCTTTGTGGTGGGAAATATGCCGCTGAGCGATCTGGTAGCTGGTGACCTCACTGTGATTAGCGGGGAGGTCTGCCATGCATTGCGTGCACGCCGTGAGCTTTCTTATGCAGCTTCTGTACCGGCCGGATTGTTCCGCAACTATGTGCTGTTTTACCGTGTGAATAATGAGAATATCGAGCCGCACCGTGCAGATTTCTATCAGGAGCTTGCCCCGCGCGTACAGGGAAAGACTATGCAGGAAGCAGCTCTGGAAGTCAACCACTGGTGCTTTGAAAAAGCGACCTACCAGGCAGCAGATGAGCGCACTGCTTCCCCGGTGACAGTCCTGCGCCGCGGATATGGACGCTGCGGAGAGGAATCGACTCTGACAGTAGAGGCCATGCGCAGTGTGGGAATCCCGGCTCGTCAGTGTTATGCACCGCGCTGGGCGCATTGTGACGATAACCACGCCTGGGTAGAAATCTGGGCAGAGGATGGCTGGCATTATCTGGGCGCCTGCGAGCCGGAAGCAGTGCTGGATAAAGGCTGGTTTACTTCGGCAGCTTCCCGTGCAATTCTGGTACATTCCCGCGCGTTTTCACAGATGGTGCCGGGTGAAGAGATTGTAGAGCAGACACCCGTTTATACAACGGTGAATAATATTCGCGTATATGCCCAACCGCGCCGCCTGTATGTGCATGTTTTGCAGGACGGAAAGCCGCTAGCTGGTGCGGTTGTCCGTTTTGAGCTGGTAAATTATGCGGAGTTGTACCCTCTGTATACCGGTGTAACCGGAGAAGATGGCACGGTGCAGCTGCTGGCTGGAATGGGTTCCCTGTATCTGCATGTCAGCGCGAACGGGAAATACCTCAACCGCTTGGTTGATTTGCGCGAAGAAGAAGAAGTCACGGTTGAGATGGCGGAAGCTGTTTCTGCGCGCGAAGGGGTAGAGGAATTTGATATGGTTCCGCCGGAAGGCAAAATTCCCGGCGCTGCTGCCTTGACGCCGGAGCAGGAAGCACGCCACGAAGAGCGCCTTGTACAGGCAGAAAAACAGCGTCAGGAACACGAATCCAGCTGGTTTACCCCGGAGACGGCCAAAGAAAAAATGAATGGCCGTGCTGGTGAAGAGGAGTTTGTCCGCGCTTTGGTAAATGCCCGCGGAAATTATGAGGAAATCCTGTCCTTTATTGATGACAGCCGTTTCCCCGATGAAGAAAAAGCCGAAATGCTCTCCACACTGCGGGAAAAGGATTTTGTAGATACCCCTGCTGCGGTGCTCACAGAGTATCTCACCTGTGCCCGTGTATTCCGGGAGAAGTTCCCGCATGACCTGTATGTAGAGGGAATTCTCGCACCGCGGATTCATAATGAAATGATTCTGCCGGTTCGTCCCGGAATCTGTGATTTCTTTGCGCAGAAGGGAATCGAGTTCTCTGATGCCTGTGCAGTGGCGGATTACCTGCGCGAAAATATTACACTGCTGGATGAATATGAATACAGCGACTTGGTCGCGGATGCCCGCGCTGTGCTGCGCTGCGGCGTGTGCGCTGCGCTTTCGCTGAAGACACTGTTTGTGGCAGCTTGCCGTGCGCTGGGCTTCCCCGCAAGGCTGAACCCTGTCACCGGTGTACCGGAGTACGGTTGTGAGGGGGCTTTCCGTCCGCTGCCTGTCGGCTATACCCTGACCTGTGACGCAGAAACCGTGGGAGCCTGTGAACAGGGCTCTCTGACACTGGTGAACGAAAGCGGCCGCGAAATGAATTACTTCCAGCAGTATTCTGTTGCACGCCTGACAAACGGCGCCTATGAATCACTGGTGATGTGGGGGCAAGTGCTGCGCGATCGTCAGACACTGTCTGTAGAGCCGGGCGAGTACCGCGTTCTCACCAGTGCCCGCCAGATTGACGGTTCCATTCTGGTTCGCGCATATTTTGTCCGGGTAGAGGCCGGAAAAGAAACCGTGCTGCCCATCGCACTGCGTCCTGACCGTATTCGCGAAAAGCTGCATTTTGCAGAGCTTCCGATGCCGGAACTCCTTCCGCTGGTAAATGGCGATCTGCCGATGTGTGAAGGACGTCAGCATGTGCTGGCTTTCCTGGAGCCGGGCAAAGAGCCGACGGAACATCTGCTCAATGAATTGATTGAACTGCGGGATGCTTATGTACAGGCGAAGCTGCCGGTACGGTTTGTGGTATTCAATGAAAAGGCGCTGGAAAACCGCAAGCTGAACTTGACGCTGGAATCGCTGCCGGAAGTACAGGTGATGCTGTGCCGTGACCGTGCTGCGCTGCGCCCGATCCGTGAAGCGCTGCATGTGGGCGATGAGCGATTGCCGCTGGCTATAGCAGTAGATAAGGATGGCAAGGGTCTGTTTGCTTTTGCCAACTATAACGTGGGAACTGCAGGAACACTGCTCGATATTTTCAAAGCAGTATAAAGGGAAATTCGGGCTTACACCATACAGAGAGGAGCTTCATCGTGATACGTTATGCCATTATTGGAAGCGGGAAAATTGTCCGCACATTTTTGGAGGTTGCTGCAAAAGTGCCGGAGCTCAAGCTGTTTGCGGTATATTCGCGCAGCCTGGAAAGAGCCCGGGAGTTTGGTCAGGAGTTCGGCGCAGAGCGTTTTTATGATTCGCTGGAAGCGCTGGCCGCTGACCCGGAAGTGGATGCGGTCTATATTGCCAGCCCGAATTACTGCCATTGTGAGCAGTCGATCCGTATGATGGAGGCGGGGAAGCATGTGCTGTGCGAAAAGCCGGTGGCCTCTAACTTGCAGGAATATGAAAAGATGCTGGAAACGGCAAGGCGCTGCGGTGTGATCTTTTTTGAAGCGATGCGCTCTGCATTTACACCGGAAATGGCGGTGCTGGAAAAAGCGATTCCAAAACTTGGAAAGCTCCGCCAGGCTTCATTTAGTTTTTGCCAGTACTCTTCCCGGTATGACAACTTCAAAAATGGCATTATTGAAAACGCCTTTAAACCGGAGCTTTCCAATGGCTCTTTGATGGATATCGGCGTGTATTGCGTGTATCCGATGGTACATCTTTTTGGAATTCCCAAAACACTGCATGCAGACGCTGTTTTTCTGGAAAATGGAGTGGACGGCGCTGGTGCGGTGTTGGCCGGTTACGGAGATATGCAGGTGCAATTGCTCTATTCCAAAATCTGCGATAGCCATGCGCCCAGCGAAATTCAGGGTGAAAATGGCTCCATTGTAATCGACAAACTCTCACAGACCCAACGGATGACATTGTATCTGCGGGGAGAAGAGCCGCAGGAGCTGCCGATTGTGGTATGCAGCAATAATATGGAATATGAGGCCGCCAAGTGGGCGGACTGGATTCTGGGTGTCCGTGATCCGGGCGAACTGTTCCGTGCACAGGAAGATTCCGGCATGGAAATGCGCGTGATGGATGAAATCCGTAAGCTGTGTGGAATCCGCTTCCCGGCAGATGAGAAAAACTGAATTGACATAACAAAAGCCAGCCGCAGAGAGTTGCTCTTTGCGGCTGGCTTTCTCATTTTTTGAAGTTTTCGAATCAGACGGTAGTCAGAATCACAGTGCAATCGCCGGTAACGGTAACGGTGCCGTTGCCTGCCGGTACAAACACGCTGTCTCCCTTGCACACGGGCAGGGTCTCTCCGTCGCTTTCCATGGTTCCTTCGCCGTCTACGATCACGAAGGAACGGAAGCTGCTGTCGTCAATCGCAAAAGCCTGTGTGCCGTTGACGACAAATTTATCGGTGGTGAAATATTTGCAGGTAGCCAGACGGGTCTTTACAGCGGCTTCCAGCTGCTCGGGGGCAAATGTGTGAGCCGAAGTGTCAGAGGGGGTCATCTTGGAAACTTCAATGGCCTTATCCACATGCAGCTCACGCAGATTACCGTCCTTATCACGACGGCCATAGTCATATACGCGGTAGGTGGTGTTGGAGTTCTGCTGAATCTCACAGATGATGATGCCTGCACCAATAGCGTGAATGGTACCAGCTTCAATAAAGAAAACGTCGCCCTTATGTACCGGAACCTTGTTCAGCACTTCCAGCAGGGTGTTATCTTCGATCTTAGCGCGGAATTCCTCTTTGGAAATCTCACGGTTTACACCAAAATACAGAGAAGCTCCCTCGTCACAGTCGAGGATGTACCACATTTCGGTTTTGCCATACTCATGCTCTACGCGCAGTGCATATTCATCGCTGGGGTGCACCTGAATGGAGAGGGGATTTTTGGCGTCGATAAACTTGATGAGCACGGGGAAGTTTTCGAATGCTTCGCCGTTCTTGCCCAGTACCTGACGTCCGGCCTTCTCAATATACTCTGTCAGGGTCAAGCCGTCGTATTCGCCGCCGCGAATCACGCTCTGTCCAGCAGGATGGGTAGAAAGCTCCCAGCTTTCAGCCACAATGTCGAGGTCGCTTTTTTTGTTGTACTCAGTCTTCAGGCGGGTGCCTCCCCACAGATAGTCCTTAAATGCGGGTTCCAGTTTCAGCATCTTCATGTTTTTCAATACCTTCCTTTCCGGCTCTCATTCGGCCGTCAATTCTATTTCTATGATATACCATAAACACAAAAACAGCAAGAAAAACCGGGAGATTTTCCACCGGTTTTCCCTGCTGTTTGGAAAATCCGTTTATTTTTTCTGTCCGTAATAAGCGTTTGCGCCGTGCTTACGCAGGAAGTGCTTGTCCAGAAGCTCCTGCTGCATGGGCTGCATCTGTACGCCAAAGGTGTTTTCAGTGTGCCAAGCCATCATGGCCAGCTCTTCCAGCACCACGGAGTTGTGAACCGCTTCAAAGCAGTCCTTGCCCCAGGTGAAGGGGCCATGGGATTTGACCAATACAGCCGGAATATCCGAGGGCTTTTTATCCTGGAAAGTCTCGACGATTACCTTGCCGGTTTCCAGCTCATATTCACCGTGAATCTCATCGGGGGTCATTGCACGGGTGCAGGGAACAGCACCATAGAAATAGTCGCCGTGTGTTGTGCCATAAGCCGGAATATCGCGGCCGCTCTGTGCCCAGATGGTAGCCCAACGGGAATGCGTGTGCACAATACCACCAATGTCAGGGAACTTGCGGTACAGCTCCAAGTGAGTGGGTGTGTCGGAAGAAGGATTCAGTTCACCTTCCACCTTGTTGCCGTTCAAATCCATTACGACCATATCTTCCGGACGAAGCTTGTCATACTCCACGCCAGAGGGCTTGATGACAAACAAACCGGATTCGCGGTCGATTCCGGAGACATTTCCCCAGGTAAAAACGACCAGCCCATGAGCGGGCAGCTGCAAATTGGCCTTCCATACCTGTTCCTTAAGTGCTTCTAGCATTGAAAAATCCTCCTGTAAAGTGAATGTCAGTCAGAGTGTGTTTGCAGTGGCGCACCCCGCACAGACTCCTTCCAAACGAGCTTCATAGGCATCGTCAGCGGCTTTTCACGAGATTGATGCTCAATCATTCGGATAATTTTCCCAGCGGCTTCACGTCCCATCTGCTCTTTTGGGTGGTGGAACGAAGTGATTTTCACGGGCGAGTACTGTGAAATACTGGAATTATCAAAGGAAATCACCGAAATTTCTTCCGGAATCCTTTTCCCTTTTTGCTGCAGCAGTTCAATCAATCGGTAGGCAATCTGATCATTATAGCAGACCACACCATCACAATGACTGAGCGTGCGGAAAATCCGTTCACGGCTCTCGCCGTCGAATAACGTATCTCGATCACCGGTAGAATACCATATGACTGCATCATCGTTAATTTCCTGTCCACAGTCCATCAACCCCTGTGCAAAGCCGGCATATCGCTGGTGCCCCTGCATATCGTCAGATTTAAAAATTCCGCCCAGATTACGACAGCCGGCATGCAGTAGGACACGTGAAGCGAGGTTTCCACACTGCCGGTCATCCGTAACCACATAAACAGAACTGGGCAGTTCCCGATAATAGCCGTTAAAAAACACACAGGGAATCCCCATGCTTTCCAGCTTTTGATACAGGGAAATATTGGGGTTGGGCAAGGCGGTTTTAGTTCCCTCTACGATTAAACCATCCACGCCGTTTTCCAGCATGGACTGCAAAATCTGACGCTCTGTTTCCACGCGGTTTTTGGTCACGCCAAGCGTCAGCCGGTATCCATGTGCAGAGAGGACTTCTTCGATGCCACGGGTAATGACGGGGAAAATATAGTCTGAGATATAGGTAGTGATAACGCCGATGGTTCCGCTTTTGGCCGAGGAAGAAATCCCCCGGGCAATGTAGGTGCCGCTGCCGCGTCTTCGTACCAGAATTCCTTCGCGCTCCAGCGTTCCCAGCGCCTGGCGTACCGTCTGGCGGCTGAACCCATATTTCTCAGAAAGCTCGTTTTCAGAAGCGAGGCGGTCACCCGCCTGAAAAGCGCCGGAAGCAATTTGTTCCCGGATTGCATTTGCCAGGATGGCATATTTCGGCAGGTTCTTTTCCATTATAAAACGGGACACCTCCTCTGTCAAATTGTACATACAACTTTATCATATAATACAGACTACTTTTTTGCAAGTGTTTTCCAGTATTTTTAGAATGATATTTTTGACAACCATTGTGAGATTCGTTGAAAAAGTCCCAAATCGATAAAAATAGTGCGGATATCGTTTGTTTTCCGGAGATTATGAGACAAAAAAGATACAATGATTACAATATTTTAAAGCATAAGTGCAGGCGATTGCAAAGGAAAGGTAAATCAGGTAGAATAAATAAAGACCAATACTTTAAAAATTGATTTTTCGAACCAGGATATAAACTTTTATAAAATGAAATCGGAGGGAAAAAAGTGCAGAAAGCTGTAGAAATCATGAAAGAAGTACAGAAAGTGGTCGTGGGAAAGGAGCGCGCAATCGCCAGTGTGATGTGTGCGATGCTGGCAGGCGGCCATATTTTGCTGGATGATATACCCGGTGTGGGAAAGACGACAATGGCGCTGGCATTTGCGCGCGCGATGAATCTTTCGTTTAAAAGAATGCAGTTCACACCAGATGTGATGCCGTCAGATGTGACGGGATATTCGATGTACCATCCTGAAACCGGGAAAACTGAATACATTCCCGGTGCAGCAGTTTGCAATCTTTTTCTGGCGGACGAAATCAATCGCACTTCCAGTAAAACACAGTCAGCCTTGCTGGAAGTGATGGAGGAAGGCAGTATCACAGTAGACGGCGTGACGCGTCCGGTTCCCAGCCCGTTCTGGGTGATTGCTACCCAAAACCCGGTGGGTTCCGCCGGTACACAGCTGCTGCCGGAATCGCAGATGGATCGTTTTATGATTTGCCTGAATATGGGTTACCCGGATATTCAGCAGGAAGTGGAGATTTTGCAGAGCCGTCAGGACTCCAACCCGTTGTCTCTGGTACATTCGGTTGTAAACCCTGAAGAGATTTTGAAAATGCAGCGGGATGTCAGTGCGATTTATGCTTCCAAAGCAGTGTGCGAATATGCTGCTTCACTTTCTGCCTGGACCCGTTCGACGGACTTATTGCGTCTGGGTGTCAGCCCCCGCGGTACACTGGCGCTGGTTCGTATGGCTCGGGCCGCTGCCTATCTGAGCGGGAAGGATTATGTGGTTCCCGGTAATATTCAATCTGTCTTTCTGGATGTGTGCGCGCATCGTGTGCTTTTGAGCCCCAAAAGCAGAGTGGGAGGACAGTCTGCCAGAACCGTACTGGCTGCCGCTTTACAGCAGGTTCCGGCGCCGGGGCTGGATTGACCGGCCAGGAATGAGGATAAAATTATGGCAAAATATCGTGTCGTATATGCAGCGCTGCTGCTGGTCTGCATATTGTTTTTTATATTCTTTCAGGGGTATCTTTCACACCTGACGCTGATCATAGCGCTTTTGTTTCCGGTACTGTCGTTTTTATTGCTTTTGCCGGCCTGTTTTTGTACCAGAGTTTTTTTACGGGTACCTACGCAGACGGTTGAAAAAAAGGAAAAGATCCCCTTTTTTCTGCATGTTGAAAATCGTTGGATTTTTCCCTGTTCAGCAGTGATTCTGCGCCTGAATTGCCGCAATCTGCTCGGTGGAAAACAGCAGACTTCTCTGGAATTTCAGCCGCTATATACATTGCGGCGCTTTCCGATAGGGGCTCGCTCTTCCAGCAGTATCATTCAAAATCTTTCTTCCCGTTGGTGTGGAAAACTGGAAATCAAGGTAGAAAAAGTACGGGTAATGGATTTGTTGGGATTGTTCTGCCTGCCTGTATTTGTCAAGGTTCCACCGCAGTATATCAATGTTTTGCCGCATATTGAAGAAATGGAAATTGTACTTGACCAACAGATGATGGAAGTGGATTCCGATCGTTTTTCGCCGCATCGGCCTGGAAATGACCCTTCGGAAGTTTTCCAGGTGCGTGAATTTCGGGAGGGTGATACCCTGCGGCGGGTACACTGGAAGCTGACACAGCGAATGGGAGAATTGATGGTGCGTGATTTTTCATTACCGATTGATCATGCGCTGTATTTCCTTATTGAAGCTGGCGCTGAAGGAGGGGCAGAAGAGCTGGACAGATTGTTGGGGACTTTTGCTTCTTTTTCTTCAGCTCTGATACAACAGGGCTGTTCACACCATGTAGGATGGATGGAGAAAGAACAGCTGCACTGGGAACAAATCAATGAAAGTGCTGAATTGCAGGCTGTAATGTCTCAAATGCTGTCCATGTCTGTTTCTTCCGGACGTCCGGGGTTGCAGTATGTTCTTTCGCAGGATGTACTGCGCCCCGGTACACATTTGTTATATGCTACGACACCAGGGGAAGAAGAAATTGCTATGAGTGGACTGGAAATTCTTCGTCGTGATAAAGGCTGCCGCCGTGTTACCATCCTCTTGGCAGGCGATGGCTTCCAAGAGCCGATGGATGACTGTACGATCATCCGATTGCGGGAAGACGGTACGGATTTGGAGGAACTTGTGCTGTGAAACATTCAAATATAAACCAAAATGATCAGAAAACACTTTTCCCAGATCTTTTAATGACGCCTTCAACACTTTCCAAAGCGGTAGAACGTCCTCTGCTGCGCGTGCTGACACAACTGCTCATATTGGCATTGGGGATCTTTGGAAGCGCGTATTCGTTTTTATCCGCTTTTGATATTGAGTTGCATTCTTCTGCACTCCCAGCTTTTTTGATTTTATATATTCTGGCGTCTGTGGCGGTGTATTCTTTTTCTTCCTGGCCATTACTGGTATTGATTCCGGGAGTACCACTGGTGTTGTGGGCTTTTTTTTCTTTTGATGAATTGACAGTTGGCTTTATCAGCCTGTTAAATCATGTTCTGCGAACGATGACAGCCAACTCTCCTTGGCAATTTATGCAATACGTTGTCAATGCAGAGGCAGGCAAGATTGCCGGAATGAGAATTTCTTTTCTGGTACTGCTGTTTTGCCTGTTAACGCTCATTCTGGGATTGGTAGTGGTGCGAAAACCCAATTTTCCGATCTTTTTTCTGATAACTGCTCCATTCCTAGTATTTCCTTTATTTTTTACACTGACTCCTGATCTGTGGGCGTTTTTTTCTCTGCTGGCTGCATGGGTTATGCAGTGGTGCTTCACCTGCCATACAGAAATCTTATGGGAAGATAAAATGCATAAAGGCCACCGCTGGCTGTTTTCTCTGTATAATGTACGCCGTCAGCTGGCGCTGATGGCAGCAGGATGCGTGTTTTTTACAGCAGTTGCGGCCACCTTTCTTTTGCCGCAGGAAGGGTATGTACGGCCTGAATCGGTAGACCGGCTGCTTTTTACGATTCAGGGGAAAGGCTTTTTCCAGACAGGCGGACTTTTGCGGGGCGATCTGCGTTCTCTGTCCGATTTGAAATTTTCGGGAGAAACGGCACTCGAGGTTCAGTGCTTCACCCGTCAGCCGGTGTATTTACGCGGATATGCAGCTCCTGTTTTTACAGAGACTTCATGGCAGCTGCCGGAAAGCAGCAGCTATGAACTTTCGGCACAGAATTTTACGCAATTTTTAGGGGAAACCATTAATCCAATCAATTTTTATGCACGATTCAGCAGTGGATCCAGTTCGGCTTATGAAATTTCTATTCGAAACATTTCTGCAAACCGCGAGGCGATTTTTATTCCCACCAATTTAAGTACTGAGATTACTTCGTTTGATCGGGCGTGGTATCAGCAGGATCTCTTTGCAGAAACCAGCTGGCTGTTCGGACTGAAGGAGTATACACTGGAAGCTTATGAACCGATTGTTTCTCTCTTGCCCTATGAAGCGGATGCATTTTCTGCACCTGTAGGCAGTCCGACAACGATGCGTGATCTTGCCAAATGGTATGACTCTTATGTCTATAACAGCTGCGTCCAGCTGCCAAATCAAGCGCTTGCAGCTGCACAGGAGTGGTGGAAAGATAGAGAGGCTTATTCGTTCTTGGATATTGAACGAGGTGATGTTTCCCCAGGAGAAATCTGCGAATATTTGCAGACGTGGTTTTCTGAAAACTATTCCTACAGCTATTCACCAGAAACCTGTCCAACGAGTAGAAATTTTGCAGAATGGTTTTTAAACGATGCCGATGAAGGCTATTGTGTACATTTTGCCACGGCCGGTGCGATTTTGCTGCGTGCTATGGGGATTCCGACACGATATGCAGAAGGATATATTGTGACAGCAGACGACTATGCAAGCGGCAGTTATACTCCTGATGGATATTTACAGGTGCCTGATACCCATGCACATGCCTGGGTGGAGGTTTATGATCCTTCGCAGCATACATGGATTCCCGTAGAGATGACGCCCGGTTTTTCCGCTTCTTCTTTCTGGGAATCTCCAGGAGGGGCAGAAGAGCCCGTTTCAACGCCTACGCCTGAACCGGAAGAAACGTTGGAGCCAAGCCCTACACCTTCGGATTCACCAGAAGAGACTGTAGAACCTACGCCGATGCCGGAAGAGGTTTCCACACCCGTGCCGGAGAGTCCCACTGCAATACCAGAAACGTCTGGAGAGATACCTGCCTGGCTGCGTGTAACGCTATTTATGCTGGCAAGCGCTTTTCTGTTACTGGCTGTTGTGGTGGTTCGTCACCGCCTGCTGCTGAATCGCTGGAAGTATAAATGGGCAAGCCCTGATGTACGCGAAGCGATTCGGGCATACTGGAAGTGGAGCTATGAGCTGCTTCGCTATGCAGGTGCTCCTTTACCCAGAAACGGGGAAGAAGATACTGCATACGTGCAGCGTCTGTGTGAGTTTTATCCACAATTAGATGGAGAGCAAATGAAACGCGCCTGTCTGGCAGGAGAACGCGCACGGTTTGCCAAAAAAGAGCCAGACAGAAACGATCGTGCTGCTGCGCGTTCGTGGAAGAAATCACTGCAAATTCTGGTGCTGGACTCTCTGCCTGTCTGGAAGCGCTTGTACGGAAAGTGGATTCTTTGCCTGTATTGACAAAAATCTACAAAAGGAATCAGTCAGATTTCCTTGAGAATGCAATATCTTTTGTGCAATATGCTACTTCCGCGTTTTCTTGATTTTGTATAAGGACTTTTGATTGAATTAGACGAAACAATGTGTTATAATAATAAAAAATTTCAGCAATTTATGAATTGCTGTATGCTTTTAACAATTCCTCAGAAAAAAGACGGTCGATTTTGCCGATTGTCTGCAACGGTACTCCGCCATTCCGGAGAAAATCTTTGATAAGGAAGTGGAAGCTGTGATTAACGGAATCACTTTGCGTGATGCTATCCTGTCCGGCGCTAATAATATCTGCAAGAGTAAAAAGTCGGTGGATGAGCTGAATATTTTCCCTGTTCCGGACGGCGATACCGGAACCAATATGTCCATGACCATGACGGCTGCTATCCGTGCACTTGAGAACAATGAGGATGACGAGGCCGGAAGTGTCGCACATCGTGCAGCTTCTGCAATGCTGCGCGGAGCACGCGGAAATTCAGGCGTTATTTTGTCCCTGCTGTTCCGTGGATTTTCGAAAGGATTGCAGGATAAAGCAGTAGTATCTGGTCAGGACTTGGCCGAGGCGCTGGGTTTGGGCGTGGATGCTGCTTATAAAGCAGTTATGACCCCCACTGAAGGAACTATTCTGACGGTTGCGCGTGTTGCTTTTGAAAAAGGCCGTGCCGCTGCTGCGATCGATTCCGACCCGGTCTATGTCTGGTCGGCAGTCTGCATGGGCGCAGCTTCCGCACTGGAAGAGACCCCTGAACTGCTGCCGGTGCTGAAAAAAGCCGGTGTAGTAGATGCTGGCGGACAGGGACTTTGCCTGATTTTTGACGGCATGATGAGCGTGCTGAAGGATGGCGTTATGATTCAGATGGAGAAAACGGAGGAAGAAAAGGCGGATGAAACCGCTGAGTTCTTCCGGAATGCTGCCGCTGAATTTGATCAGGAGATCAATTTTACCTATTGTACAGAGTTTATCGTAGGGCGTGATCCCGAAGTTACCCGCGATCCAATGGAACTGCGTGCTTATCTTGAAACCATTGGTGATTGCGTCGTAGTAGTAGATGACGAAGAGATTATCAAGGTGCATGTGCATACCGAAAATCCGGGTAATGCGCTGCAGGAAGCGCTGACGTTTGGACAGCTGCTGACTGTAAAGATTGAAAATATGAAGGAACAGCATCGCAAGGCCGCAGAGGCCAATGAGCAGGCAAAGGCCGCTGCACAGCCTCCGGTACAGCAGCAGCTCGAGCCGGCAGAGCCTGTAGAAGAGTTTGGCTTTGTGGCAGTTGCAGCAGGCGACGGTTTGCGCACGCTGTTTACTGATTTGGGATGCAGCCATGTGGTAAGTGGTGGCCAGACCATGAACCCCAGCACACAGGATATTTTGGCAGCGGTACTGGCTACACCGGCCAAGAAGGTTTTTGTACTGCCTAACAATAAAAATATCATTATGGCAGCTGAACAGACCATTCCGCTGGTAACAGACCGCGAAGTGATTGTACTTCCTACCCGTACCATCCCGCAGGGACTTTCAGCTATGCTGGCTGTTGACCCCGATGCATCTCCGGAAGAGAACCGTCAGCTGATGATGGATGCAGCTGGCTCAGTTGCAACCGGTTTGGTGACCTTTGCAGCCCGTGATTCCGAATTTGGTGGACATCGTATCCATCAGGGTGATATTATGGGACTGCGCAACGGTAAGCTGGAGTATATCGAGAAAGACCCGATTCATACCTGCAGCAAGCTGACCCGTTCTATGGTCAATCGCGGAACTTCTTTCATCACATTGATTTACGGTAGTGATGTAACCGAAGCACAGGCAGAGGATGCCTGCCGCCGCATTAAAAATAAAATCAGCGATGATATCGAAGTCACGCTGGTAAATGGCGGTCAGCCGGTCTACTATTTCATCGTCTCGGTGGAATAAGACGCGGCCAGATTAGAAAATTTTTCAGGGGATTGTTGCTGGGCGGAATGCCCGGTGACAGTCCTCTGTTTTTGTGAAAGGTGGAGGTACTGTTGGCGTCGCTGTTTGCAATGGATATCCAGATGCTGAAAGGGGTGGGGGAAAAGCGCGCTGCTTTGTTCCGTAAGGTTGGTGCGCCGACGGTTGGCGAACTTTTGCGTTTATATCCGCGCACCTATGAGGATTGGAGCAGTCCGGTGGCGATTGGAGAAGCACCGCTCAATGAAATATCGGTGATTCGGGCTACGGTGCTTGCACGTCCCCGTCAACAGTATATCCGTAAAGGAATGACACTGTATAAAACCGAAGTGACTGACGGTGTGCGGGACATGACGCTGACTTATTTTAATAATCCTTATGTGCAGTCCATGCTGCAGGAAGGAAAGGAATACCTGTTTCGCGGCAAAATGCAGGGGAATTTGACGCGCCGCGAAATGACGGCTCCTGACTTTTCCCCCGCGGATGGCAGCGCTCCGATTGTGCCTGTCTACCCGCAAACAGAGGGGCTTTCTTCACGGCAAATCGGAAACGCGATGAAGGCGGCATTTCAGCTTTTGCCGGAATTGCTGCGCGATCCACTGCCGGATGAAATGCGTAAGCGTCTGGAATTGTGCCAGCTGCGCTTTGCCATGGAAAACATCCATTTTCCTGGTTCCATGGAGCTGCTGGAAATCGCCCGTCGGCGTCTTGTCTTCGAGGAACTGCTGGTGTTGCAATTGGGGCTGCTGTCTTTAAAAAGCCGCACCCGTGTAGAAAACCATTTGCGGTTAATCCAGGATGTGAGCGAAGAATTTTACCGTTTGCTGCCTTTTACCCCAACCAATGCGCAAAAGCGAGCAGTTGCGGAAGCGCTGGCAGATATGCAGAGTGAGACTCCGATGAGCCGCTTGATTCAGGGCGATGTTGGAAGCGGTAAAACAGCAGTAGCAGCGGCACTTTGTTATTGTGTCATTCGGGAAGGGATGCAGGCGGCATTGATGGCTCCCACAGAAGTGCTGGCACGCCAGCATGCGAAAACGCTTTCCGCTATGCTCGAGCCGGCAGGGATTCGAACCGCCTTGTTGGTTGGTTCCATGACAGCCAAGCAGAAACGGACGGTTACACAGGAACTTGCATCCGGGGAAATCCAGTTGATTATCGGTACGCATGCCCTCTTGACAGAAGGCGTGGTATTTCAGAAGCTTGCGCTGGTTGTGACCGATGAACAGCACCGTTTTGGTGTTGCACAGCGTGCCGCACTGGCACAAAAGGGCGAAAACCCTCACCTGCTTGTGATGAGTGCGACCCCCATTCCGCGTACTTTGGCCCTTATGATTTTTGGAGACCTTGATATCTCTATACTCGATGAACTTCCGCCAGGACGCCAGAAAATCGAAACCTTTGCCATCACCAGCGATAAGCGGGAACGCGCTTTTGGTTATGTGAAAAAACATCTTGACCGCGGCTTGCAGGGATATATGATCTGCCCGTTGATTGAAGAAGGGCAGAGCGACATGGCCAGCGTCACACAATATCGTGATATGCTGGAAGAAGGGGCTTTTTCGGGGTACCGAATCGGCATCCTGCATGGCCGCATGAAGCCCCGGGAAAAAGACGCTGTGATGGCACAGTTTTCCTCCGGCGAGCTTGACTTGCTCGTCTCCACGACGGTAGTAGAGGTAGGAGTGGATGTGCCCAATGCGGTCATTATTGTAATTGAAAATGCAGAGCGGTATGGCCTTTCTCAGTTGCACCAGCTGCGGGGCCGTGTAGGGCGCGGCCACGAGAAGTCTACCTGTATTTTAATCTCTGACGCACAAAATGAAGAAGCGGTTACCAGACTTCGTGTGATGTGTTCTACTTCTGATGGGTTTCGTATTGCAGATGAAGACCTGAAACTGCGCGGCCCGGGCGATTTCTTTGGCTCCCGGCAACACGGTTTACCACAGCTTTCCATTGCAGATATGGCACAGGACATTACTCTTTTAAAGCTTGCGCAGAGAGAGGCACGCCATCTGCTGCATGAAGATCCGGAGCTGGAACAGCCGGAGCATCGAGGTTTGCGCGCAGAAACCCGCAGATTATTTGAAAAAGTAGGAGATGGGGCATTTACATAAAATTAAATGTGAAGGTATTCCACAGAAAACAAAACAGATAGTCAACGACAACTATTGACTTTATACAAAAATAGTTGTATCATAAAAATAGAAATTGTAGCTTTGGATTCTGGCGTTTTTTCAGGGCCAGATATGTTCCTCATAAGAAAGGGTGAAGTTTATGAGCAACCGTACCGTGATTACCATTGCGCGCCAATATGGCAGCGGAGGAAGAGAAATTGGAGAAATGCTGGCCAAAAAGTTGGGTATCCCTTATTATGATAAGGAACTGATCGCGATTGCTGCCAAAAAGAGCGGCTTGAGCGAAGAAGTGTTCCGTCAGGCGGATGAACGCGCTACCAGCAGCCTGCTGTATTCGCTGGTAATGGGCAGCTATGGGTTTGGCGGCGGTGTTGCCGGAATGAACGACATGCCGATTAACGATAAGCTGTTCCTGATTCAAGCAGATATTATCCGCAAAGCTGCGGAAGAAGGCCCATGTGTCATTGTAGGGCGGTGTGCAGATTATGTCCTGCGGGAACGGAAAGACTGCCTGCGTGTGTTCATTCATGCGGATCGCGACAGCCGTCTGCGCCGTGCTGTAGAAAAATATGGCGTCGACCCGGCCAAAGCATCCGACTTCCTGACCAAAAAGGACAAACAGCGTGCCAATTACTATAATTTCTACACGAATAAAAAGTGGGATGCCCTGCAAAATTATGACCTGACGCTTGACAGCTCGGTCTTTACTCCTGATGAGGCAGTAGAACTGATTATGAAAGCAGCAGGTTTTATCAAAGGATAAGCAAAAGGTGTGAGCACCTGTTTTTGAAACCTGATGAATTGAGTCAATATAGAGGGATGCCGCAATCTTTGTGGCATCCTTTTTTTATGTTGTTGCTGAGGAGGGATGGGAATGTTGCCTGTAAAGAAAAAGCAGAGAGGGGAAAGGAAGAATATGTGGTTTGTTTTTGCACTGTTGTCCGCTGTTTTCGCGGCTTTGACTTCTATTTTAGCCAAAATTGGCATTGAAGGTGTAGATTCCAACCTGGCTACAGCGATCCGGACTGTGGTTGTTCTGGTGATGGCTTGGGGAATTGTTCTGATTACAGGAAGTTTGGGAGGAATTTCCTCGATTTCCGTGCGCGGATGGATTTTTCTTGTTCTTTCCGGATTGGCAACTGGAGCATCCTGGCTTTTCTATTATCGTGCTTTGCAGATTGGCAATGCCAGCCGTGTTGTTCCAGTGGATAAATTCAGCGTGGTGATTGCCATGGTTCTGGCATTTTTGATTCTGCACGAAACGGTAGATTGGAAAAGCATTGTGGGAGGAATTTTGATTACAGCCGGAACATTGGTGATGGTATTATAAATTTCAACGGAATTCGCAGCAGAAAACCTGCTTACGTGCAGTTTTTTTCGCATACGACAGCGGAAAAGGGATTTCCTTTTCTGCTGTTTTGCTTTATAATAAAAACTGACAATTATAAAACAGAAAATTTTTCCACTGGTTTTGGTAAATAGATGGGAGTATACTATGAATATATTGGCAATAGGAGACGTAGTTGGAAGCATTGGATGCGAATTTTTACGCAAACGCCTTCCTGCAATCAAGAAGCAGTATGCAGTGGATCTGGTGATTGCCAACGGGGAAAATTCCGCGGATGGCAATGGGATTCTTCCAACTTCTGCGCGGTATTTATACGATAGTGGGGTGGATATTATCACCACCGGAAACCATAGCTTTCGGCGCCGCGAAAGTTATGAAATGTATGAGAGTGATGAGACGCTCTTGCGTCCTGCGAATTATCCAAAAGGGACTACACCAGGCAAGGGAATCTGCATTTATGATATGGGACGCCGCCAAATTGCGGTAATCAATCTGATGGGAACTGCTTATATGGAAAATCTGCGGTGCCCGTTTGAAACAATAGAAGAACTGTTGGCAACGCCGGATTTGCCCAAAATTGTTCTGATTGATTTTCACGCAGAAGCGACTGGGGAAAAACGCGCAATGGGGTATTTCCTGGATGGGCGTGTGACGGCGCTTTTCGGAACACATACCCATGTTCCCACGGCAGATGAGACTGTGCTGCCAAAGGGGACAGGTTATATTACTGATCTGGGCATGACCGGGCCGATTGATTCCGTTCTTGGAGTCAAACCGGAAATCATCATTGAGAAACTGCGCACAAAAATGCCGGTGCGTCATGAAATTGCTTCCGGTGAGTGCCGGATGGATTGTTGTCTGTTTGAAGTGGATGAGAAAACCGGCCGAACTACCGGGATTCAGCGCTTGCAGATACTATAAAGCCAAAAACGAAAAAGGAGTTGCTGCTGTGAACAAGTGGAAACACCGGTTGGCTGCCCTGCTGATGGTAGCGGCCGTATTACTTTCGGGATGTACATCTTCCGGATCGGATACCGCAGAATATCTGGAGTCGATGATATCGTCGGTTTATTTGGGAGAACATGAAAGCTATATGGAATCTGTCGATATTGCGCAGGAAGAAGCAGAGGATGTTTATCTTGACCGTCTGCAATCAGAATCCCTGTATTTTGCTTCCCGCCTTGGATTTATCCAGTCAGATGATACTTTGTACCGCACCATGGCTTTTTTCAGGCGGGTATATGGCTACAGTGCGTTTTCGGTGAGTAAGATCGAATCAACAGAAAAGGGGTATCAGGCAGAAATCGAAATCACACCGGTTAATCTGTTTGTTGAATATGAGGCAGAAATCGAAGCGCGTGTACTGCAATTTTCCAAGCGTGTCAGCGAAGGTGAGTTTGATGGGCAGACACAGCGTGAAATCGACTGTCAGTACTGCAATGATCTGCTCAACTTTCTGGACGGAAAGCTGGACGACAAGATCCCGATGGGAGAACCCTACACGATGACCATTACTTTGCAGGAGACGGATGGTGGATATACTGTCAGCGGAGATGACCTTTTGAAAATTGAACAGTCTCTGGTTCCGTATCCAGAAGCCTGATTTCTAAAACAGAAATCCCCGAGCTTTCCCAATTTTATCGGGTAGCTCGGGGATTTTTATTTTGTGCTATTTTATGCTTCTACGTAGCTGACTTCGCCCAGATCAGCGTTGACAGCCAGTACACAGCCCAGATCGCTTTCTTCTACGCAGGCACCGGTCACGTCAGAAACATTCTTCACGTTGCGAAGAACAACCTTCAGATTTTCAGCTTTGCCGCAGAAGGAAATCGTCACTTTACCATCCTTCTTGGCAGCAGTAACTTTCAGCATCTCGTTAGCCTTGGAATCATACACCACAGTGGAAGCGGTCTTGCCTTCGCCCAGCTCGAACAGGTGCAGGCTCAGATCCTTACCATAGTCGTAATCCGGCTTCTGGTCGCAGCCGCCCAGTGCCACAATGGAGTTTTCACGCACAAACAGCGGCAGGCTGAAATAATCGTACTGCTCGCAATACCAGCGTGCGCCTTCCTTCACTTCGTTGCTGAACATATGGGTCCACTTGCCGGCTGGCAGATAGTAGTCAGCATAGCTGTCTTCACGGAAAATAGGAGCGACCAGCAGGCTGTCACCCAGCATGTACTGACGATCCAGGTCATCGCAGGAATGGTCGTCGTTGAACTCCAGCACCATTGCACGCATGGTGGGAATACCAGTCTTGTGCGTGTTCACTGCGGAGCTGAACAGATACGGCATCAGGCGGCACTTGAATTCGGAGAAATAACGGCACACATCCACACACTCGGTGCTGCCCTCTTCGTCAAACAGCCACGGCACACGATAAGAACGGGAGCCATGCAGACGGCTGTGGGTAGACAGCAGACCAAATGCAGTCCAACGCTTGTAGACAGCCGGAGTTGCAGTGCTCTCAAAACCACTCATATCGTGGCTCCAGAAGCCAAAGCCGCTCTGGGTCAGAGAAAGACCGCCGCGCAGAGATTCTGCCATAGATGGGAAGTTAGAGCTGCAATCGCCACCCCAGTGTACAGGGAACTTTTGGCCGCCAACGGTTGCAGAACGTGCAAACAGGACAGCTTCATTGTGACCCTTGTATTCTTCCAGCAGGTCAAACACGGTCTTGTTATACAGATAGGTATAATAGTTATGCATCAGCTCGGGGTCGCTGCCATCATAGTAGACAACATCAGTAGGAATTCTCTCGCCGAAGTCGGTTTTGAAGCAGTCAACGCCCATATCCAGCAGACGGCGCAGATAACCGCAATACCATTCGCAGGCGGCAGGATTGGTGAAGTCTACCAGAGCCATGCCGGGCTGCCACAGATCCCACTGCCAAACATCGCCGTTGGGGCGCTTGAGCAGATAGCCATGCTCCATACCTTCCTTGAACAGAGGGGATTTCTGGCCGATATAGGAGTTAATCCATACACAGATTTTCAGTCCCTTAGCCTTCAGACGCTTGAGCATACCCTCTACGTCGCTGAACATGGCCTCATCCCATTTGAAGTTGCACCATTCATATTCTTTCATCCAGAAGCAGTCAAAATGGAATACATGTAGGGGGATTTTGCGCTCAATCATACCATCCACAAAGCTGTTAACGGTGTTCTCATCATAGCTAGTGGTGAAAGAAGTAGTCAGCCACAGGCCGAAAGTCCATGCCGGAGGCAGAGCGGGTTTGCCGGTCAGGCTGGTATAGTTTTCCAGAACGTTCTTCATGGAAGAGCCGCCCACGATCATGAAATCAAGCTTCTCGCCGGGAACGCTGAACTGTGCACGGGAAACAGCTTCGGAGCACAGCTCATAAGAAACTTTATCGCTGCTGTTGACGAAAACGCCGTATTCACGATTGGTGATATAGAACGGGATATTCTTGTAAGAAATTTCAGAAGAGGTACCGCCATCCTCATTCCACATATCGACAATCTGTCCGTTTTTGACATAAGGTGTGAAACGCTCACCAAGGCCGTACAGCTTTTCACCCACGGCCACATCGAGCTGTGCACGCATATAATTTCCATCGGGGGCAGTTACATAGCCCAGCTGACGGTCACCCAGAGAAGTGAGCAGGCGGCCTTCGTATGTCCAGCTCATGTTGAAGGGGCGTTTGCAGATGGTAAGGGTCAGCTTGCCGCTGGTGATAACAACTTCCGTTTCAGTATCTGCAACTTCCAGCCTGCATTTCTGGTCATTCAGTTCAAATGCGGGTTCTTTTTTGGCACTGCCCATGAAATGCCAGGTCTGTACACGAAGAATATCCGGCAGCGGGGAAGAAACAGTCATAGTCAGCAGAGGGCCGGCCAGTGTCTGGCCGCGGTCCATTACGATAAAGGGAGCAGCGTACAGAGTAACCTCGCTGTCTGTAACTTCTACTTCGCGAACGTCTTTCGCGTCGTAGATGGTGACGCCGGGCTTCTTGAGCCAGAAACCGTTGGTAAATTTCATGTGTTACAACTCCTTTTCTTATTTTGATATTCCACTCTTTCGTTCGGAAAGCGCTGATTACAACTGAAATTTTAAATTTTGTGTAAAAAGCGACAGAAACCCTTGCAGCGAAAGAGCAATTTGGTTTATGATTGGAATAAAATATAACATTTTTGACGGCTGGAATCTATCGGAAAACTGCCGACTGTATGCAGAATTTTGATATTGAGCGCTTAAGAAAGAAAGAGAGGAACCGAATTGCAAAACATACATCTTCGCGAAAACCGGCAGCATGGAGGGCTGCTTATGCCAATCGGCTGCTATGAAATGCTGAATCAGAATTGCTACGATGTGCTGGAATGTCACTGGCACGAGGAAATGGAACTTTTTAAAATTATGAAGGGTACTATGCGCGTACAGGCAGGCGAAGAGATTTTTGAAGCTCACGCTGGAGACCTTCTGTTTTTTAACAGCGAAGAACTTCATGCGGCGGCTGCGCTGGAAGGGGAGATCTGTGATTATCGCGCGATTGTTTTCTCTCCAGATATCCTGTGCGGTTCAGATGGTGATTGTGTACGGCTGGACTATATTGTACCGGTACTGAATGGAGGCTTGCTTCTGCCGCGGATGATTCATGATGATTGTACGCAGGGCATAGAGATTCATCAATCATTTGACATAATGTATCATTTGATTCAAAAACAGCCTGAACTTTTCCCTTTTCTTTTAAAGTCAGAAATGTTTCACCTGTTTGCTCTTTTGCTGGCAGATGCCAAACGTATGCCGGCCACTATACGCAGAAACGAAGCTGTCAGCGGAGTAAAAGGAGCCATTTCCTATATTCAAGAAAATTACGCAAAGCCAATCACATTAAAGGAACTTTCAGATCTTTGCAGTATGAGTCAGGGACATTTTTGCCGGGTGTTCAAGCAATATACCACCAAAACACCGGTACAGTATATCAACACGGTGCGTCTTTCCAAAGCAATGGAATTGCTGCGGGAAACAGACCGAAAGGTGCTGGATATTGCACTTGATACGGGCTTTAATTCTCTCAGCTATTTTATCGGCGTTTTTCGAGAGAGTGTAGGCACTACCCCTACAGCATACCGCCAGCAGGAAGAGTCTTCCCACAAAATAATATAAAAGTGCAGAAAACCTGTCAAACTCTTGTTACTATTATAACATAAATTTTGTTATTTGTTTATTTTTTAATTCTTTATATTAAAAATTGAGATAAAAATATTTTTTGTCTTTTCAAACAGCTGTGAGAAAAATATAAAAACGCTTCCTGCCGGAAGGATACATCCGGTTGGAAGCGTTTTTTGAGAGAAGGGGGAGAACAAAGTCTCCAGGAGAAATATATTTTGCAGGAGGTATTATAACATTATTCGTTATACAATTCATCCAAAGGTGCAAGCTGCTTAACGGGGGCTACAGCCAGTTCCTGCTTGCGGCAAAGATGTTCCCGAATAAACGCTGCTGCAATTCCTGCGGCGGCTACTGCTGTAAACAGCATAAAGGGATAAGGGATTTGATTCATTGTCATTTTCAGAAATTCCAGCATGTTCATTCTCCTCTCTGACAAGTCTGTCAGGTTTTTGGTGTGGGTATACTGTATCACAGTAAAAAGAGAATTACAACAGCTTTTACAAGATTGTAATGAAAATGAGTGAAATTGTATTTGTTTTGTTACAATTTTTATACTGTCCGTAACTTTTATAGATTGATTTGTTACTTTTTTGCCATTTTTTCTTTTTGATATCTGGATATCTCTTCCAAGAATAAACGGCCATAACGTTGCAGTTTGCGCTCTCCAACGCCCGAAATTAAAAGCATGTCCCGTTCTGTTTTCGGCTTGTTGATACACATCTCCCGTAAAGTAGCATCGGTAAATACCGCATAAGGCGGAATGCCTGCACTTTTGGACAAATCCAGGCGCAGTTGACGCAAACGCTGAAAAAGGGATTCGTCCACTGGAAGATTTTCTGTAGTTGAGGGACGGCGAGCCGGCAAAGGCTTGGAAATCGCAACAGGAGCGGACACGGATTTCCAGCTATCCTGCAGGGTTTCACCCAAGCACACCGAACAATTCCCACAGTAAGACGGGATATTGGTCTCTCCAAAGTAACGCAGCTGGTATTGGCGCAAACAACGTTTGCTGGTGGCATAAAAGGTCATCAGTTTTAAACGTTCCAGTTCTTTTTCACGTACCTCACGTGCGGTTTCTTCGTCCAGTTCTTCATTTTCTTTGTCTTTCTCAATCAGAAAATGGTTCAGACGGACGTCCGCACCGCTGTACAACAAAATACATCTGGCAGGAGAACCGTCACGCCCTGCACGGCCTGCTTCCTGGTAATAACTTTCCAAATCTTTCGGCATATTGTAATGAATCACAAATGAGACGTTGGATTTATCAATCCCCATACCGAACGCGTTGGTCGCTACCATAATCGTCCTGCGGTCATACAGAAAATCTTCCTGGCTGCGCTGCCGTTCTTCATCTGTCAGGCCAGCATGATAACGCGCAGCCGAAAAACCTTTCAGCTGTAATTTTTCACATACCTCTTCTACGAGTTTGCGGGTAGCGCAGTAAACAATTCCGCTTTTCTCCCCCTCTTCGTGCAGAATATGCAGAAGTTCGCTGAATTTATCCCGAGGCTTGCGCACACCGAAATACAGATTTTTCCGATTAAATCCTGTAACTATGATTTTGGGCGATTGCAGATTCAGCAGAGACAAAATATCCTTGCGTACCTGATCGGTCGCCGTTGCCGTAAAAGCTCCGACTACAGGCCGCTTTGGCAGCATTTCCAAAAATCGACGGATTTTCAGATATCCTGGACGAAAGTCCTGCCCCCACTGTGAAACGCAGTGCGCCTCATCCACACATACCATAGAAATCGGTACAGATAATGCAAATTCAAGAAAATCATGTGTCAGCAGCCGTTCGGGTGCCACATAGATGATTTTATACATCCCTTGCCGGGCGTTATACAGTGCTTTTCGATATTGTGCTGGTGTCAGTGAGCTGTTGAGAAAAGCACCTCGAATTCCCGCTTGTACCAGTGAATTTACCTGATCTTTCATCAGAGAAATCAGTGGAGAAATCACCAGTGAAATGCCCGGCAATAAAATGCCGGGCACCTGAAAACAAATGGATTTTCCTGCACCGGTAGGCATTACCCCCAGTACATCACGTCCAGAAAGAAGGCTTTCCACCAGCACTTCCTGACCGGGACGAAAGGAATCATATCCAAATACCTGTTTGAGTACGCTGAATTTATCCATACTTTTAGGCCTCTATAGGAGTTACTGATAAATTTCGAATAATTTTGCGATACAAATTCAGGAAGAGAAGGATACTGGTAATCAAAGAAAATACTTCGGCAATGGGGAATGCAAACCAGACAGCAGTCAGGCTGATATGAGAGAGAAGCCAAGCTGCGGGAATCAATACGACCAGCTGACGCAGGATGGAAACAATCAGGCTGTAGAAACCGCGTCCCATGGCTTGGAACAGGGTAGAAGAGAGGATACCAAGTGCAGCAGGCATAAAGCACAGGCTGATGTATTGCAGTGCTGGACGGCCAATGCGCAGCATTTCATCAGAAGCTTCAAAAATCAGCAGCAGCTGGTCGGGAATTGCCCAGAACAACACGGTACCTGCCGCCATAATCAGCAAACCGATAACGCAGCCGATTTTCAGACTGGAAATCATCCGCTTGCGGTTGCGTGCTCCATAATTATATCCCATAATTGGCATCAGGCCTTGGGTCAGGCCGAACACCGGCATAAAGACAAAAGATTGCAGTTTAAAGTAAATCCCGAATACCGCAACGGCTGTTTTCGAAAAAGCAACCAGAATCGCATTCATAGCCAGCGTCATGACAGAACCGATTGCCTGCATGATAATGGCCGGAATACCTACAATATAAATTTGCTTTACGGTCTGCCAATCAAAGCGAAAACTGCGAAAATGAATTTTAACGGCGTGTTCTCTCGTCAGCAATATGATTGAAGAAAATACCAGAGCAGCAATTTGTCCAATTACCGTTGCAATTGCAGCGCCAGCTACGCCCATATCCAGCGTGAAAATAAAAATAGGGTCTAGTATAATATTGGTAACAGCGCCTGTCAGCTGAAAAATCATTGGCCAGATCATATTGCCGGTTGCCTGTAAAGTTTTTTCAAAGTTTGCTTCAATAAAGAGGCCGAAAGAATATATACATACAATGCTCAGATAATCACTGCCCATGGAAATGATATTTTCAGCAGAGGTATAAGCCTCAAAAAAACTGCGGGTAAAAAACAGGCCAAACAGAGCAAAAATGACCCAGTTCAGAATTCCCAGCAGTACGCCATGGCTGGCGGCGCTATCGGCTGCTTCCTGATTTCCTTCTCCAAGACGGCGGGAAATCAGAGAGTTGATACCGACCGCTGTACCCATACCGAAAGCAATCAGCAGCATCTGGATGGGATAGGCCAGAGAAACTGCGGTCAGTGCGTCCTCACTGATCTGCGCTACGAAATAGCTGTCTACTACATTGTAAAGAGCCTGCACCAACATGGAGAACATGGCAGGCAACGCCATAGAAATAATCAATGGCAGCATGGGAGCAGTACCCATTTTTAAATCGCTTCTTTTTTCCAAAATTCATTCACACTCCTGTTTTTCCAGAGCCAACCATAAGGCTCAGTTTTCCTGTTTAATTGTTTTACATGTTTATTATAATGCATACTTTCCTGTCTGCAAAGAGAGAAAAGCAGATAAGCTGACAGGATTTTACAAAGTGCTGTAAAAAGATAAATATCAGATTTATAAAACCAGTTAATTATCCAATTTATATGCAGTAATGGAACTGTAGAGTAAATCAGAAAACAGGGGCATCTGAAAGATGCCCCTGTTGCAATTGGGATTTATATGTATTGCTTGGTTTTCCATTTTCCGCTGAGATACCGGCCAACCAGAAATACGGCTCTGACGCACCAGTCAATAATCATGGCGATCCAGACACCCATGACACCCATGTTGAAGTATTGTGCCAACAGATAGCTCATACCAATTCGGCAAATCCACATGGAGAGAACTGCAACAATCATAGTGAATTTTACGTCGTTGGCAGCGCGCAGTGCGTTGGGGAGTGCGAAAGAAGCAGGCCAGATAAAGATCGCGCAGGTACCATGCAGAATCAAAATTTCGGTTGCCATTGCCAAAGCTTCGCCGGAAAGATTGTAAAAGCCCACCAGCTGGGGAATGACAAAAAGCAGCGGGATATTCAAAATAGCCATGAAAATATAAGTAATAATCATCAGCTTTTTGACATATCGTTTGGCTCCGTCATAATCACGTGCCCCCACGCACTGACCGACTACCGTAATCATTGCCATACCAAGGGCAGAACCGGGAATAATTTCGAGGGAAGCAATATTGCCTGCAACCGCATTGGCGGCAATGGCAGCTGTACCAAATGAAGAAATCAGCCCCTGCACCAGAATTTTGCCGATCTGGAACATGCCGTTTTCCAATCCATTTGGAATGCCAATTCGCATGATGTTTCGAATCATATTCCACTCGATTTTCAGCGGCAGCAGAGATTTAACATAAATTTCGTGTACGGGGCGGATCAACAGCAGCATAATCAACACGCAGCCGACCATTCGAGAGATCAAAGATGCAATACCGGCGCCTGCCACATCCAGATGGAACCCGAAAATCAAAATGGCGTTGCCGACAATATTGATAAAATTCATCAATGCGGAAATCAACATGGAAATTTTGGAGTTGCCCATAGCGCGAAACAAAGCAGCACCCGCGTTATAAACCGCTAAAAATGGATAAGAGAGGGCCGAAAGGAAGAAATAGACTTGTGCATTTGCCATAACAGCCTGTTCAACTTGTCCAAAAATGATTTGCAGCAGCCAATCCTTCGCAACCAGTACGAAGGCAGCAATGACCAGAGAAAGGGCGGCGACTGAAAGAACCAGCTGTTTTGCTGCTTCGCAGGCACTGTCCCGCTCGCGCTTTCCAAGATATTGGGCGCCAATAACAGCACCACCAGTGGCCAAAGCAGAAAAAATATTGATTAACAGGATATTGATGGAATCCACCAATGAAATACCTGAAACAGCTGCTTCGCCTGCACTGGAAACCATTACGGTATCTGCCATACCGATCGTGACAGCCAGAATCTGCTCGATAACCAGTGGAATAATCAGACGCAATAGTCGTTTTCGATCCCACATTTCCGATTGATTTTCCACGATTCTTTCACCTTCTACAGAAAATTTCCTGCCAAATAAAATCAGCAGAAGACTGAATTCGAGCGAACAAATTCAGTATGACTTTTATGTATTGTAACATACTTTTTTAATTGGTTCAATGTCCGCACATGGAAAGTGTAAAAAAATTGTAAAATGCCCCCTCCGTTTTTGCGGAGAGGGCATTTTACAATTTAAGTGATTATTCTGTTTTTTCCTCAGAAGCGGGAACAGCAGGGAGGTTTTGCGGCAGTCCCTCCACGTTGATATTGCGAGTGGTTTTGGCTTCCAGTGTCTGCGAGCGCATCACGTCGGTCATATCAAAACCGATAGTATCCTTCAGCGCTTCGTTGACGGCTTTCAGCGAACCGGTCATATAACGGGCTACATCCGCAGCGCCGCCACCGTTTTCTCCATTGCCGGAACCATCGATGATTGTAATGTTGCCAATCTTGGACATGGGTTCTGCAATCGCACGGGCAATTTCGGGCAGCTTTTCAATGACCATTTGCAGCTTACCGGCATCGTCCATCTTTGCCAATGCTTCGGCTTTCTTTTCCAGTGCTTCAGCTTCTGCAAGGCCCTGACGGCGAATCGCTTCTGCCTGCGCAACACCCTGTTTTTCAGTGATTTCTGCCTGTGCAATACCTTCCTGCTTGATACGCTCGGCCTGTGCCTGTGCGTCAAGTTTCTGTGCTTCTGCGTCAGCAGCAGCATCCAATTTTTTGGCTTCTGCCTGCGCTTCTGCTTTTTTAATCATCGCAATTTTTTGTGCTTCTGCCTGCAATTCTGCACGCAGCTTTTCAGCCTCAGAGGGTTTGATCACAGTTTCCAGCAGTTCGGCTTCTTTACGCTCCGCTTTCTTTTTGGCCAGTTCAATGTTCTTCTGTTCGGCGGCAATTTCAATCTGGATAGAAGCTTCACGCACTTCACGGGCACGCTGTTCTTTCAAAACGTTGGCGTCCATTTCCGTGTTCGTGATATCTTTCTGCGTCACATTCTGCTGGATGCTGTATGCAGCATCAGAAATTGCCTGTGTGGTCTGGCGCTCTTTTTCGAAGTTCAGCTTTTTGATATCGGCTTCCTTCTTTGCTTCTGCCATACGGGCTTCGGCTTCCAGACGAGCTTGCTCACCGGCACGCCGGGCTTCAGAAGTCTTAATCATGCTTTCTTTCACAGCTTCTGCCTGGGCAATTTCCGCGTCGCGCTTTACAGCGGCAATCTGCGGCTTGCTCAGCGCTTCAAAATAACCGTTCTGGTCGCCGATTCCCTTGATGGTAAAGGATTTCAGTTCCAGGCCCAGCTCGCACAGCTGTTCTTCAGCTACTTCCTTTACGCGTTCAGAGAAGGTTTTGCGGTCTTTGTACAGCTGCTCGGCGGTCATATCCGCGATAATTTCACGCAAACGGCCTTCACAAACGTCACGCGCGGTTTCCATGATATGCTGTTTTGTTTCATTTTCTTTGCCGCAGTTAAACTGTTCCACGGCAGAACGGATCATGGCCTCGTCATTTTTGATTTTTACCACTACGG
The DNA here is from genome assembly GCA_946484175.1 of uncultured Clostridia bacterium. GTDB lineage: Bacteria > Bacillota > Clostridia > Oscillospirales > Acutalibacteraceae > Heritagella_A. The sequence continues at coordinate 7,276 of CAMLSX010000008.1, read as the reverse complement.
TGCCATTGGCTTCAATCGGTACGGCATCCGCAGTCAGAGTGCCCTGCATGTTGACATCAAAGCTGATGTTTTCCAGGGTGATGTAGTCGATTCGCTGCAAGACTGGCAGCACCATCACACCGCCGCCGGTAATGACTTTGGCTTTACCAAGGCCGGTGACAATAGCGGCTTTGTCAGCCGGCACTTTTTTCCAGGTGGAAAAAATAGCGGCAAGGACAATGATGAGTCCCACGACAATTACGCCGATGAGGATCGCGGTAGAAGTGAATTGTTCGGGCATTTCACAAACCTCCTTTAGATTGTTTCAATTGTTCAAGCTGCTTTCGATAGGAATCGAAAGGGCAGACTGTACAGAGTTTTTTCTCCTCGTCGATTTCCACAATCAGGACTTCCATCCCAACGGGGAGTTCTTCCGTCACCCAGGAAGCCGTTTTGGCACTGTAGGCAACATAGCTTCCAGCGCTGTTGAGCACACGCACAGTACCGATAAAATCGGGCCGTGCCGCCAGTTGGATGACGCCTTCTTTCCAGCGCAGATCACGAATGCTGGGGGCTTCGGTGTGGTTGCGTTTTAAAGGCCGAATGACATACCGGGTGAGAGCCCAGAAAGCAAGAATTCCCAGAATTGCACCTAAGATCAGGCTAAAAACCCAGCTTCCACCCAATACCAGCACAATTTTTCCGCAGGCACCAAACACCAGCACACCAAATGCCAATGCCATTCCATTAAAAGGAAGAGGCGCATCGCTGCTTCCTGCATCAAAATCCAGATCGAGAAAATCTAATACAACATGCAGAAGAGGCAGCAAAAGTCCCACACCCATACAACAGTAATAAACTGTGCTCAAAACAGAATCCATGGGAAACCTCCTTTCTGAAACAACGGCCGTTGCCTGTATCATACCGAAAATCGGATAAAAACACAACATCCCGTTTGGATGGATTTTGGCGGTTTTCGTTTAAAAAAGTTCAATTTTTGAAACCGCTTCTCCGGCTGTTATCCGGGCGAATCCGGTCGCGTTGGGGCTTGACGGCAGATAGAAAAAAGAAAGTTATCACAAAAACATTGTACTGTATCGACGTGAAAAAGGCAATATTCTGTCAAATTTTATGAAAACTTTACACTTTCAAATTGAATTCCTTACCTCTTCATGCTATGATTAAAAGACCCGTGATATCATTGATGACGAAAAAAGGAGAACTGTATGAAACTGAATACCAAACGGACAGTGCTGGTGGGAATGGCATTTCTCTCCATCTGTACTTTCTGGCAGATGTACGAGGCGGTAATTCCGCTGATTTTAAAGCACACCTTTCACGTAAACGACACCGCCTCTGGTGTCATCATGGCGCTGGATAATGTACTGGCTTTGTTCATGCTTCCTTTGTTTGGCAGCCTGTCTGACAAAACCAGTACCCGATTTGGAAGGCGTACTCCATTCATTGTGGTCGGAACGGCTGCATCCTGTCTGTTTATGCTATTGATTCCGCTTGCTGACCGGCTGGGAATTTTCTGGATGTTTATTACAGCTCTGCTGTTGGTACTGGTCAGCATGAGTATTTATCGTTCCCCGGCAGTGGCGCTGATGCCCGATTTAACGCCAAAGCCGCTGCGTTCCAAAGGAAATGCGATTATCAATCTGATGGGTGCAGTCGGCGGAATGATTACATTGGTGCTGATTCAGGTGTTGGTACCGGGCCACACCAGCCAGCCGGATTATTTCCCTTTGTTTGCAGCGGTCGCGTTTATTATGCTTCTTTCGGTTGTACTGCTGGTCTTCACCATTCCTGAAAAACGTCTGGCAGAGGAAACGGCAGCACTGAGTGAGCCCGAAGAAGAGCAGGTGGAAGATACAAAGGAAGACAAAAAAGCCTCCCTTCCGCCGAATGTGAAAAAGAGCCTGATTTTCCTGTTGTTTTCGGTGGCGTTCTGGTTTATGGGATATAACGCAGTCACATCGGCCTTTTCAAAGTATGCGCAAATCCAGTGGGGAATGACCGGCGGCAGCTTTGCTTCCAGTCTGCTGGTGGCTACTGGCGCAGCGATTCTTTCCTACATTCCAGTAGGTATGGTGGCCACACGCATTGGCCGAAAAAAGACGATTCTGATTGGTGTGGCGGCCTTGGCGTTGTGCTTTTTCTCCGGTGCACTGTTCCCAACCTATCATCCGGCGGTGAATATTGTTTTTGCACTGGTTGGAATTTCATGGGCTGCCATCAATGTGAATTCCTATCCGATGGTAGTAGAAATGAGCCGGGGCAGCAATGTGGGTAAGTTTACCGGATACTACTATACTTTTTCCATGGCAGCCCAGATCATTACCCCGATTTTTTCCGGTGCCTTGCTGGAGCATGTAGGATACTGGACTCTCTTCCCATATGCCGCCCTGTTTGCAGCCCTGGCGTTTGTGACCATGCTGTTTGTCCGTCATGGCGACAGTAAGCCTCTGCCAGCAAAAAGTAAGCTGGAGGCTTTTGATACACCGGATTGATTCCGGAAAACGCAATTTTTTATGATAAGGAGTTTTTCATCATGCCATTGCCTACCCTTGTTTTTCTCATTGTGCTCGCGGTTGTCGTGATTTATGTAGCCGTGTGGCTTTTCTGTATTCGTCCGCGCCCCTCGCTGGATGCCCCTGATTTAACGGAATTCAAAAAATATGATTACGCACATCGTGGGTTCTACAAAAAAGATCAGAGTATCCCCGAAAATTCCCTGCCGGCTTTTCAGCGCGCGGTATCCAAAGGCTTTGGCGTAGAGTTGGATTTGCAGCTGACCGCAGATGGACAGGTGGTTGTGTTCCACGATGATACTCTCAAACGCATGTGTGGTGTAGATATTCCCGTCAGTTCTGTAACTTGGCAGGAGCTTCAGCACTATACATTGGCGGGTACCGGGGAAAATATTCCGCTTTTCACACAGGTGCTCAAAGTGATGGCAGGCAAAACCCCGATGATTATTGAGCTGAAGCCTTACAACAATACGGATGAGCTGTGCCAAAAAGTCTGTGATTTGCTGATTGGCTATAAAGGCCTTTGGTGCATTGAATCTTTTTCTCCCAGTGTTGTCCAGTGGTTCCGCAAAAATCGTCCGGAAGTGGTTCGCGGCCAGTTGATGGCCAAATTTACGCATAAAGATGATTCGTTCAATCTGATTACTGCATTTCTGGCGAGAAATTTGTTTGTGAACGTGATGGGGCGTCCTGACTTTATTGCATATGATGTCAAGGGGCGCAAAAACTGGAGCCTGCGTACAGCCTGCGGACTGTTTCATGCACAGGAGGTCAACTGGACGATTCGAACCCCGCAATTGCTGTGGTCTGTCAAGGCAGATGATTCTATGGGGATTTTCGAGCATTTTGACCCCACACAGCAAAAGTAAAAAGATTTTTGCTCCATATTGAGGGAAAAATTAAAAGAATCTCTTCCTTATTTTGTGGTTTTGTGATATTATTAAAAAACAGAGTTAACTGTCGAAAAAGCTTTGCTCAAAATTTGCCGCCCAAAATTTTCGGGAAAAAGGAGCCTTTTTGACAGAGATAAAAAAGTAAGGAAGGGATCATATGGGTTTCAGAGAAGATTTCGTGTGGGGTGCCGCTACCTCGTCGTATCAGATTGAGGGTGCTGCTTTTCAGGACGGAAAGGGCTGGGATATCTGGGATGTTTTCTGTAAAGAAAAAGGTCGGATATATGAAGACCAGAACGGTGATGTTGCCTGCGATCATTACCACCGTTTTCGTGAAGATGTTGCCCTGATGAAAGAGCTGGGGATTCAGGCATACCGTTTTTCCATCAATTGGTCGCGTGTATTCCCCAATGGTACCGGAAAGGTGAACGAGCAGGGCGTACATTTTTACAATGAACTGGTCGATGAGCTTCTAGCAGCAGGAATCGAGCCGTATATTACCCTGTATCACTGGGAAATGCCCTATGAAATTTATAAAAAGGGTGGCTGGATGAACCGCGAAATCGTGGAGTGGTTCTCTGATTATGCCGCCTATATTGTCCGCGCATTTTCTGACCGCGTGACAAAATATTTCACACTCAATGAGCCGCAGTGTTTTATTGGTCTTGGCTATCTCAGTGGCGTCCATGCTCCAGGATTGAAAGTCCCGATTCGTGACACCTTCCTGATGGCACACCATGCTTTGATGGCGCACGGTATGGCAGTGAAGAAAATGCGTGAAGCTGCCAGGCAGGATATCCTGATTGGCATTGCCCCGACAGGTTCCATGAGCTACCCGGACAGCGATAAGCCGGAAGATATTGAGGCTGCCCGTCAGCATATGATGCATATGGTGCCGAATCTGGGCAACTGGACCTGGAATACCCCTTGGTGGAGCGACCCGGTTTTCTTTGCCCAGTATCCCGAAGATGGGCAGCGCATTTATCGGGAATATCTGCCCGAATTCAGCCGCGAGGATATGCAGCTGATTGCACAGCCAATTGATATTTATGGCCAGAATATTTATAATGGCAACCGCATTCGCATGGGTGCAGATGGACGGCCTGAAGTGGTCAAGCGCCCGGATGGATTCCCGAAAACAGCAACAGGCTGGCCGGTTACGCCGGAAGCTTTGGGCTGGGGCGCCTATTTCCTGTATAAACGCTATCAGAAGCCGCTTTACATCACCGAGAACGGCATGTCCTGTCATGATACGGTTTCTCTTGATGGCAAAGTGCATGACCCCAACCGTATTGATTTTACCAGCCGTTATCTGCATGAATTGAAGCTCGCCAGCGAAAGAGGAGCAGACATTCGCGGATATTTTCATTGGTCTCTGATGGATAATTTTGAGTGGGCTAATGGATATAACGAGCGCTTTGGTTTGATCTATGTGGATTACGCAACCCAGAAGAGAATTATCAAGGATTCCGGTTACTGGTATCGCGACATGATCCGCGAGAACGGACGCTCTCTGTAAAATATTTTGCATAATTCTGAATCAAAACCGCGTTCCTCTCCTGAAAAGAGGGGAGCGCGGTTTTTGTGTCTCCGTTACAATATGCCTGCGCCCACCTTTCCCGCGAGGAAAGAAATGGGCGGGAAAGGATGAAAAAAATGGAGAACACAAAGCAAATGCAAATGAAGGAAACTCCCATTTTTCCACAAGTGCTTGCGGAACCGGTAATTGGCGCAGAACAGGTGCGTGAAGCAGCAGCGCTGCTGAAAAAATATCGGCAGGGAAAAGCCAACCTGGAAAAACGGGTAATCGAAAATGAACAGTGGTTTAAAATGCGTCATTGGCAGCAGTTCCGCAAAACGGCTCGTCCCGGAGATCCCGAACCGGCTTCAGGATGGCTGTTTAACTCAATTGCCAATAAGCATGCAGATGCGATGGATAACTATCCGGAACCCAATGTGCTTCCGCGAGAAGAAAGTGACCGGCAATCCGCGGAAGTATTGGGGGCAGTCCTTCCTGCAATTTTGGAACGCTGCCGCTTTGAGCGTACCTATTCCGATATTTGGTGGAAGAAGCTGAAAAGCGGTACCGGTGTCTATGGTGTTTTCTGGAATCCACAGCTGGAAAACGGTCTGGGGGATATCGATATCCGACCAGTAGATGTATTGAACCTGTTCTGGGAGCCTGGAATCCGGGATTTGCAGGATAGCCGGAACCTGTTTACCGTAGAGCTGACAGATAACGAAGTACTGGAGGAGCAGTATCCGCAGCTTCGAGGCAAGCTTCATTCTTCTGCATTGGAGGTAGGACAGTACCTGTATGATGACAGTGTGGATACCAGCGAAAAATCGGCGGTGGTAGACTGGTATTATAAGAGGGACGGACTGCTTCATTACTGTAAGTTTGTCAATGATACAGTGCTGTTTGCCAGTGAAAATGACCCGGTTTTGCGTGAAACAGGCTGGTATTCCCATGGGAAATACCCGTTTATAGCGGATGTGCTTTTCCCGGATGAGGGAACGCCGGCGGGATTTGGCTATGTGGATGTGATGAAAGACTGCCAGATGTATATTGACCGTCTGAACCAGGCCTTGATGCGTCATGCGCTGATGGCCTCACGCAAGCGTTATTTTATCCGGGATAATGGCGCAGTTAACGAAAAGGAATTTGCAGACTGGGACCGTGATTTTATCCATGTAGCGGGCTCCGGGCTGGGAGAAGACAGCATCCGAGAAGTGGATATCGGTTCAATGGATAGCCTGGTAACCACCATGCTCAGCCAGAAAATTGATGAATTGAAGGAAATCAGCGGCAACCGTGATTTTTCACAAGGGGGTACTAACGGCGGGGTGACGGCAGCCAGTGCCATTGCAGCCTTGCAGGAGGCAGGAAATAAACTTTCCCGTGATATGATTAAAGGAAGCTACTATGCATTTGCAGAAGTTGGATATCTGTGTATCGAGCTGCTTCGGCAGTTTTATACCGAGCCGCGCTGTTTCCGTATTGCTGGACAGAACGGAGAACAATTCCGCAGTATTGACAACCGTATGCTTTTACCACAGCAGCAAGGGGCCTTTTTTGGACTGGAACTTGGCAGCCGTGTGCCGATTTTTGATATTCGTGTCACTGCACAGAAATCTTCGCCTTTTAGCAAGGTGGTGCAAAACGAACTGGCAAAAGAGTTGTATAGTTTGGGATTTTTCCGCCCCGATCAGGGAGAGCAGGCAATGGCTGCGTTGGATATGATGGATTTTGAAGGGCGCGAAATGGTGAAAAAGAGTGTGTCTGAAAATCTGCAAATGCAAAAACAGCTTGCACAAATGCAGCAGCAGTTGACACAGCTGGCGCAAGCGGCAGCTTCCTCTGTAGTTCCCGCAGCAGAGAGTGAAGAGCGTGAATCGCAGGAAGAAAATAATCAAAATGAGGTATCTGCATGATTCACGTGTGTTTTTTTCGCGAATCCGGAAAAGAAAAGGTAAGTATCCGTGGACATGCGGGATATGCACCACTGGGAAAGGATATTGTCTGTGCGGCAGCTTCTATGCTTGGCTCAGCACTATTGGAAGCATTGCGGCAGGAAGAAAATCGTGCAGGTATACGCGGCCTTTCTGTTTTGCGTGATGGCGGACGGTTGGAGTTGGAATTTTTTTCGCTATCTGTAGAGAGAGTTGATTTACTGCTGAAAGCTTTTGAGAATGGCTTTGCGATGCTTTCGAGAGAATATCCTGACTATGTAACACTCGATCGCCGGCTTTTTTCATCAGAACAGATGCAACAAAGCACTTGAAAATTTAAATGAAAAAGCCCCCCTGCCAATCTGAACTGCCCCAATTTATGCGGACAGTACAAAAAAGCCCCTATGTAGGAAATAT
>CAMLSX010000007.1 GCA_946484175.1 uncultured Clostridia bacterium | reverse complement strand
GGTAGAACTGACCAAAACCAATGCTCCAGCCGTGCTGATGGAGATTGCCTATCACGACAACATCGAGGATGCTGACTGGATTAAGGCAAATATTCATGCCATTGCCGCGAATATCGTGCAGGGGCTGTGCATTTATTTTGGAATCCCGTTTATTTCAAATCCACAGCCGCCGCAGCAGGGAGTCGTCGTGACGCAAAGCACCCCGCTGAATATCCGGAAGTTTCCTTCCACACAGGCACAAATTCTCACTCAGGCGCAAAAAGGGGAGAAAATTACGGTGTTGGGAAAATGGGAGGACTGGTATGTGGTGGAAGTCCGGGGAATTATCGGGTACGCCGCCGCACAATATGTCCGTGTACCTGCCTGATCGCTTTTCGCAAAAAACTGATAGAACTTTATAAGGGGTAAGCAAAGGGGCCAGGACGGCCCCTTTGCTGCTTTTTTATGTTCTGTTTTCTCGCAGAAGAAACGGCGCAATTATTTGCCGTTCATCCTCTCTAATGCTTCCTCTTTGGAAAAACGCACCTTGCATACATCTTTATCCGCAAACTCTTTGCCGCAAACCGGGAAGTATGGGCACCACTGGCAGCCCCGCTGATTGACCAGCAGCGGCAAGGCTGCAATGTCGCCGTGTACCAGCCGCTTTTTCATCTGTCGTACCAGCGATTTCACATAGGCCGTCACCTGTTCCAGCTGCATCTCTGAGAGTACATAGTCCCGTCGGGCGGGCTCTCCGTTTTTCAGCGCTACCGGGATGTATTTTCCCGATGCCTTTTCTTCCATAGCGGTGATGACTTCCGGGTCGTCCAGCACAAGGCCGTTCATTTTCAGTTTTTTCTCCGCTTCCTTTTCGATTTTGTCCGGCGGAGTTTGGCGGTCGGCGGGTACCAGCGGCTGTACAGCCGGCATATAGAGAATCCCCGCCCCCTGTAAGCCGCCGTTTTCAATGAGCGCTGCCAGATAGATGAGCATTTGCAGATTCATGCCGTAGAGTACGTCGGTGAGTTTGAATTCTTTTGTGCCGGTCTTATAGTCCACAATGCGCACATAGGTTTCACCGTGAAGCTCGGCTAAATCCACCCGGTCAATTTTGCCGCCGATGGTGACGGTACCATCTTCTGTGGGAACCTTGAGCGGCGGGAACTGGCTCCCGTTTTTCAGCTCCAACTCAAAATACCGGGGCTCAAACCGGCTCTGTGCCAGCTCTTGTCCGATATGACGAATCACAGCGCAGGCAGAATCTGCCAGCCGCCGAAGCTGAAACCGGAACCGGGCGCTGCGGTTTTCCGCTCCACCCATACAGGCCAGCGCGTACTCGTCGATGAGGGTCAGAATCTCCTCTTCCAGCGCCTTTTTCTCCATGGACGCCACTTCTTTGCCGGTTTTATGGCGGAATACCCGTTCCAGTAAAAAGTGCATCAGACTGCCGTATTCCAAAGAACCCAGCTCTGCTGGACGGCGCTCTTTGGCGTTCATGCCATAACGGCAGAAGTACTGGAACCGGCACAGGTGATAGGTTTCGATCTGAGTGGCGGAAAGGCTGCGGTTTGCGAACAGCGCCCCGGCTTTTGCCTGTTCCCGGAACATCATGGGCGACTGTTCCGCAGTGCGTTCCAGTGCATCGAGACGGCCTTTATACTGCTCCTTCTCTTCAAACAATTCCCGAAGCGTGGCATACAGGGAATCTTGAGCGGGCCATTTGCGGGAAAGCAGGGCAAAAGCCGCCTCTGGGGCGTTGGCCTCTTGTTCTGGGGGAATGGAACCAGCGCTCATCACCGGCAGAGACGGGAACAGGGTTTGCAGTTCTTCCACAATCTCTGAGGGAGAACAAGTCTCTTCACCGGAGGACGCGTGCCAACTGACAAACAGCTTTTCCGAGGGACTGGTCATGGCCTGATAAGCCAGAAACTGCTCTTCCAGCGCCTTGTCTTCCAGTGAATCGCTGAGAGGCAATCCCAATTGAATCAGGGTCTTGCGTTCCTCCTCACTGAACACGCCGCCGGAAGAGGGCGTTTGCGGGAATTCCCCCAACACCGCGCCCATCAGGAAGACCACCTTGGGATCTACAGGGCGCATACGGTCAGCAGTGCCCAGCGTGATTTCGTCTATCTGCTGGGGGATATCCGAAATCTCTTCCGCCTGCATCACCAGCCGCAGAAGCTGGGCATACCGCTCCGGCTCCAACTTGCGCCCGGAAAGCACCAGCGCTGTCTGGTCGAGAATATTCATAAGCACATCCCATAGCCGGAGTTGATGGGCGGCGGTTTCTTCCTGCCCGGATTCTTCCAGTCTGCGGCACAGGGCGGGCAATGTTTCCTGTACAGCAAAATCTGTTAACAGCTGGAAAATCGCCTCGGCTGCGCCCTGTCCATCGGTATCCGAAAGGGCTTTAGCGAAACGCTGGAGCGGGGTTGTCACCTTTTCCCGAAGTGCATTGATGATTTCCAGCCGTTCAACCTGTTCTTCCGTGGTGGTTTCCACAAAGCCATCGGGGTTCTCTTTCCATGAGGAAAGCCATTTTTTACCACTGATGTTCCACAAAAAGGTGTAGTTTTCCAGTAGGGCAATTTCCTGTACATCCAGCCCGGAAAGACCGGTTTTCAGCAGGGAGAAAATTTCGTCTGAACGGAAGCTGTGATTCACCACGCCGAAGGCTTCCAGCACAAAGCGCATGATGGGCTCTGCGTCCACACTGCGGGGATGGTCGAGGAAACAGGGAACCTCCCACCGGCGCAGGGCAATGTCCAGCGCACCGCGGTAGGTGTCTTCCCGGCGCAGAATCACGGTGATATCCCGCCAGCGGTAGCCCTCTTCCATGACCAGCCGCCGGATTTGAGAGGCCACAAACTCGGCTTCCTCGTAAATATGGCGGGCGCAAACCAGCGTGACGCCGGTGCTGTCCTCTTCCGGTTGGGGCTTTTCCCGGCGGAAGACTTGCCTCTCCACTTCCCGCAGAGCCGGGGAAACAAACCGGGGGCTTTCAGTCAAATACACCGGCGGCGCGATTTTAACGCCCTCCTCTTTCGCCATGCGGGAAAGCTGATGGGCGGTGCGGCATACGGTAGAAAACATACCGTTCTCCTGATGCTCCGGGGAGCCGGGGCCGTCGGCGCATAGGGTCACAGTTACGTTTTCGGCCTGCCGCAAAATCAGCCGCAGTACATGCAATTCCTGCACAGTAAAACTCTTGAAGGAATCCACTGCCACGGTGTATCCGGCAAAATAGTTGTGCTTTTCCAGGCAGTCGCGCAGACGGATGAGGTCGTCGAGCGGGTCGAGGTAACTGCGGGCAACCAGCGCATCATAGGCCGTGAGGACGGAAGAAATGTCCCCGGCCTTTTTTTGCAGGGCTTCATCCCCGGAAAGAACCGCAGCCTGCCGCAGCGCTTCGGGAGAAACAGCGCTCATTTTCAGCTCGGCAGAAGATTGGAGCAGCAGCTCAATCATTTCGCTGCTTTTGGCCTGCGGGCGGAAGAGCTGGAGGGTGTCGGACATTTCTTCCAAAGCAAGGCTCATGAGAATCGTCCTGCCACCGTCGTCCAATCGCTTGCCGGCAAGGCCGCCGAACTGCCGGAACACGGTATTGGCAAGCCGAGTGAAACTGAGCACCTGTACGCTTTGTGCTCTGCGGGGGCCAAGGCGGCGGAGCATAGCGCGCTCGCTTTCAAAAGACACCTGTTCCGGGGTAAGCAGGAGCAGGTTCCCAGCTCCGTTTTCACAGAGGGAAGCAAGAAGCTCGCGGGTATAGCGGGTTTTGCCGCTGCCTGCGCGGCCATAGACCAGATGCAGCATGGAATCATCCTTTCTGAAAATCATCGCGCGGAACAAACATACAGATTCCAAAAGGGCAGTCCCGCTTTGACCGCTTTCTACGATACTTTACAAAATTGAGAGGGAAGAGGCAGAGAGATTATCCCAAGGTGACGTCGAGAATCATCATCAGCAGAAAACCAACCATTACGCTGAGTGTACCGCTGTTGGAGTGCTCTCCCAAATGTGCCTCGGGAATCAGTTCTTCCACCACTACGTACATCATCGCACCAGCGGCAAAACTCAAAAGCCATGGCATCAACGGCTGAATGCTTCCGGCTGCCAGTACTACCAGAATACCAAAAATCGGCTCAACAATACCGGAAAGGCTGCCATATACGAACGAACGCGATGCAGAAATTCCTTCCCGGCGCAGCGGCAGCGAAATGGCTGCCCCTTCCGGGAAATTCTGAATTCCGATTCCGATTGAAAGTGCCATTGCAGAGGCCAGCGTGATATTTTCGGTACCCTGCTGCACGGCCAGCGCGAATGCCAGCCCTACTGCCATGCCTTCGGGAATATTGTGCAGTGTGACTGCCAGCATCATCAGCGTGCTGCGGTGCATGGAAGAGCCCATGCCTTCTGGTTTCTGCAAACCCGGATGCAGGTGGGGCAGCACCATATCCATCAGCAGCAGAAAGAGCACGCCCAGTGCAAAACCGCCTGCTGCGGGAACCCACCCCGGCCCGCCGGCTGCTTCTGCTTCTTCAATTGCCGGGGCCAGCAATCCCCAAACCGATGCGGCGATCATGACACCGGCGGCAAACCCCAAAAATACACGCTGGATGCCCGCTTTTACTTCCTTACGGAAGAAAAATACCATGGCAGTGCCCAAAGTTGTCATAAGAAATGGAAGCAGCATGCCCACCGCTGCGGAAGAAAGTGTATTCATTCCCTCATTCCTCCTGTCATTCTCCAAAATAGTTTGCTTTCGCTGACATCAGTATATCGATTCCATTGCAGCCTGTCAACCGGCAAACAAAAAGCCCCGGTACATCCCTTACGGAAGCACCAGGGCATATGCGAAAAATCAGCACCAGGAAAATCCAACCTGATTCAGCAGAGCACGGGCAATAATGCAGTGACCGGCCACATTGGGGTGAATACGGTCCCAATTGATGGAAGCGGGGTGATACTCTTCAAAATATGCATCAAAAGCCGCCTGTAAGTCCACGCAGGGCAGCTGGTATTTTGCGGCCAGCTCTTTGACGATTATACCGTATTCATCCATACGCGCACGCATTTTATCCGCGCGGTTCGGTTCCATCATATAAGGCGTCATCAACACAATGCCCTTAACAACGGGCAGTGTTTTTCCAATCAGCTTTTCGAGCGTCTCGCGGTATTCTTCCGGCCCGACATGCTCTTCTACAATATCAGGGACATCAAACTGACGCCAGACATCGTTGATGCCGATAAGGATGGTCACATAATCAGGGTGAAGATCCATCACATCGCTCTGCCAGCGGGCCGCCAAATCGCGCACATTATTCCCGCTGATTCCCATATTGATAAAACGCAGGTGGCGGGTAGGGTCTGTCGCCTTGAGCAGGCCATCCACAATGCCGACATAACTTTTTCCAATGCCGCCATTCAGGCCTTCACCGTAGGGGCGCGCCCGCTCAAAATCAGTGATGGAATCGCCGATACAGACAATTTTGCTTCCTTTTTCAAACAACAGAGACATAACAAGGTTCCTCCTAAGCCATCACCGGAATGAGATTATTTATGCGTACCCAAAAATACGATTGCCAGCACGCCTACGCCGGTGTGTGAACCGATAACCGGACCAATCTCAGAGAGGTACAGCTCTTTGGGGTGATAGGTGGACTTTACCGTTTTCAGGAAATCTTTGGCTTCATCTTCACAGGCCGTGTGAACAATCCACATGATAGATTCACGCGGATTGGGACAGGTTTCCTCGATCTGTTTGAACAGGAAATCAACGCCTTTTTTGCGTCCGCGCACTTTACCCATTGCTTCCAGTTTTCCTTCTTCGGTCACATGGATCAGAGGCTTAATGCCCAGCGCCATACCGGCAACCGCAGCCACTGCCGGAAGACGTCCGCCGCGATGCAGATGCTTCAAATCATCCACCAGTACCCAATGACATACATAATCGCGATTCTCTTCAATCCATGCAGCAATTTCTTCCATAGAAGCGCCGTTTTCTTTCATGCGCACCGCATACATCACCAGCAGGCCCTCACCGGCACTGGCAGCGCGGGAATCTACACTGATGACGCGGCGGCCTGGGAATTTTTCTTCCAGCTCGCGGGCAGCCATACAGGAAGACTGCCAGGTGCTGCTCAGACCGGAGGAAAAGCAGATATACAAAATATCCTTTCCTTCTTCCAGAATGGGGGTGAAGAATTTCCGATAGGTCATCTGATTAATCTGCGTGGTGGTGGGCATTTTTCCGCCGCGAATCTGGGCGTAAAAATCTTCCATGGACATTTCGTGGGCATCAGGATAATGGTAATAGCTTACACCATCAATCGAAAATTCCATAGGGATTACCGAAATACCCAATTTTTCGACCATTTCCGGCGTAAAATCGCAGTTTACATCTGTTACAATTACAAAATTCTGTTCGCTCACTAAAAGAACCCTCCAGTTTTATAAAATTCAAGCTGCATTTTTCGCACAAGCCAACCATTTTGCAGAGCAATCGCAGCAAACCATTCCTTTATCCCACATTATACCGTATTTTATCGTAAAAAGCAAAACTTATTTTGAGGTTCAAGATATTCCTTTCACGAAAAAAACCGGGCCTGCTTATCACAGACCCGGTTTTGGAAGTGTTTTTTTACTTCAGATTAATCATCACGTTCCCATTCAATAATGGAGCCCGTTTTGGCATTTACCGTAAATTCATACTCAACACCATCTTTTCTGACTTCTCCTTCATAGGTGTAAATACCGTCATCTTCATCCAGTTCAATAGAGACAATGGTACCGCCCGGCAGCTTATTCAAAACCACTTCACGGGCTTTTGCTTCTGTAATCAACCCTGAAGAATCAGCGGGCTTATCGTCGCGGTCGTCGTCATCCATAACATCCTGTTCCCACTTGATAAATTTACCGGTAGAAGCATCAATTTCAAACTCATACTCGATATTACCCTTATAAGCTTCGCCTTCATACACTTTGCGGCCATCCTCATAATCTACTTCCAGCTGGGTGATGGTTGCTCCGGAGACTTTGTTCAGAACCAGGTTACGAGCATCATCCATGGTAATAGAAGAGGGTTTGGTGGTGGGCTTTGTGGTGGGTTTCGTAGTGGGCTGTGCAGTGGTGTTGTTATTGTTGCTATTGTTATTATTGGTGTTGGTATTAGCAGCAGAACTCTGCTTCTTTTCTTCTTCCCATTTGAGGAAGGTCCCGTCAGAAGCCTTGATCTCAAATTCATATTCTACAGAATTCAAAATTGCTTCGCCTTCATACTTGCGCACGCCATCATCAACATCCAGCTTGATTTCGGTAATGGTTGCGCCGGGAATCTTCTGCAGCACCAGGCTCTTTGCCTTTTCGAGGCCGATGTCGCTGCTGGAAGGAGTTTTATCCTGCTCAGCCTTTTCTGCTTCCCACTTGATGATTTCACCGGTCTGCGCGTTGATATCAAAGTCATACTCCACGCCGTCTTTAACCAGTTCGCCCTCATAGACCATGATGCCGTCATCCAAATCCAATTCAATGGAAGTCAGGGTACCGCCGCCGGCTTTTTCAATGGCGATAGCTTCCGCCTTTTCGGCGCCAATATAACCGCTTTCGTCTGCGGTGCCCATGACTTCGTTTTTCAGGCCGCGGCCCTCTGCCAGAAGAGCGAGATCATTGATGGAAAGCTCTGCCAGTGTATCGGCAGAAAGTGTGCTGTCGGCAGTAACCAGTGCCTGAATCCAGGAGGCTTTGCCTTCAGAAATGTTGTACTGCTTTGCCAGCGCCAGGATCTGGTCATTGGTAGAGAGCGACTGGCTAAAAACAGTGCCGGTCATCGAAAGGGATTCCAAGCTGGCATTTACATCTGCCATCAGTTCTTTTTGTAGTGCTTCACGCTTTGCTGCATCGTCGTTATCCACCGTCAACAGGATGGAGTTGGAATCATTCGTAAGGTAACCATTCTGCACCATCGAACCGATAATAGCGTTGACTGCTGTTTTCAGGTTCGTCCCGTTAAGCTCCATGCCATCGAGAATCTTCTCGGCGTCATCATTGAGTGCATTGGCAGAGAGAATCTTCTCCTGGCGGTTAACTTCCAGCCGGATGCTGGGGTTGACATCAATGCTGACAGCGGTATCCACCGCGAACTGATACTGATATCCGGCAAAGCCGCCTACTGCCAGCACCAGTGCTGCTGCCGCGGCAATTGCCCAATTGCGTACATGGTTTTTCTTTTGTTTTTGTTTCTGAAGCTCCTGTGTCATATCGATTATCCGTCCTTTCTGCAATTGTCTTGCGGAAAGAATCTGCGGCAGGAGATCAGGCGTCTCTTCGCGGACTGCCTGTGCAAGCTGTTGTTCCAGCTTTCTTTTGCTGTCAGCCATGTTTCATTCCTCCAATCTGCTTTTGAAGCTTCGCAAGGGCTCGGTGATATTTCGACAGTGTCCCCGAAAGGCTAAGCCCCAATAACTGGGCGATTTCCCGGTGCTTTAAGCCAGAGACTGCATGGAGCATTACGATTTGCCGCTCCTCATCTCCCAGCACCTGTAAAGCTGTCTGTAGTATCATCCTGTTTTCCGTTTGCTCTGAAAGCCCTGTGGTGTCCTCCGCTTCCTCGGGAATGTCTTCTTCTGCGGCCTCCCATTTTGCTCTGCGCAGCCTTCCATAAGCCAGATTTCTGGCAATCGTCAGAATCCAGGCCATGGGGCTTCCTACAGGCTGGTATCGGTCCGCATTGGCATCAACAGCCAAAAACGTATCCTGCATGATTTCTTCCGCATCGGCACGATTTTTCAGTATTGAAAGGGCAAAACCATACACAGCGCTCTTAGTCTGTTCATATAGAGAAGCCAGTGCTTCCTCCTCGCCCAAACCGATTCGCCGGATCAGCTCCCGCAGCTCTGCGGCTGAGGGACCGCCTTGTTTTGTATTTCCCAGGGTTGACGTCAAGCTCAAGAAAAACATGTTTTTTATCCTTTCATCTGTATAATGCATGAGCGATGCCTTTTATTGCAGGAATTTCAAAAAAAATAAAAAAGTTTCTGTGCAGCCGTATAGGCGCATGAAAATGCCGGAAAATCGATTCTTCCGGCGGATTTTTCTTGCAACAGTACCAGTATAGCATATCTCAGCTGGCATACGCAACCAACTCCATGCATATAGCTTTCCGTTTTTTGGTGTACATATCACGCTGTTTTTCTGGAAAGCTAGCTCTGCGGCCTAAAACGCGGCCGTATTTTGAGGAGGTGATCGATTTTGCTGTACGACTATCCTTATAGTGCGGGAGCAGGATTTTTTGTTCCTGTTGTTGCGTTGTATGATAATGACCAACAAAATCTTTCGGAGGACATTCGCGCTGGTATTGAGGAACATGCAGAAGAGATTCAGAATGAAGAAGACATGCGGCGGATGATCCGCGAACTTCAGATGCGCCAGTAATCGTTTTTTATCTGCAAATCAAAAGGCGCCGCAAACCAGAACAGTTTGCAGCGCCTTTTACTTATATAGACAGAAGCAAAATCAGCTGTTGTGCTGATGCTGGGGGACAAGCGCCCCGGAAGTTTCGGGAACCACCGGCATAACTGTCTCAGTACGGATTCCGATGGAGGAATAAACCACCAGGAAGAACATTCCCGTTTGCAGCCACAAAATTGTGACATCGGTCATTCCGTGAATAAAAGTCATAAAGGCCAGCACTGCCAGCAAAACGCCAGCCGAAGAGCTGATGCCATGACGAATACGCGAAAGCAGTGTACGAAGCTGATAGAATGCGTAAAAAGCAATCATCGAAGCACCGACAATTCCATAATTCAGAATGGTATCGATCACCAGGTTGTGCGCATGATGCGTAGCATAGCCACTGAACTGAGCGTAGATTGATTCATACGTCATCGGCCCCTGTCCAAACAGGGGATTCATCTGGATACCCTGCAAAGCAGTTCCCCAGATAGAAAGACGCTGATCCATGGAGTGATCGGCATCGGAAGCACGCGGGAAAATAATCGGCAGTACAGTCAGCGCCGCAATTGCAGCAAGTGCGCCCACAGAAGCAAATACCCAGAAATACTTATAACGGCCGCGCAGCAGGAAGAAGAGCAAAACGCCTGCACATACCACAGCTGCTGCCGAGATGCTCCCGCAGAAATAAATTCCCAACAGAGAGCTAACAATAACTACAGCGTAAAAGCGGCGGAATTTTGCATTGCCAAAAGCGCGGTACAGCGCTACCAGTGCCATAAATTCCATCAGCATTCCATAGTAGTTGGGGTTAAAACAAACAGACTCTGCGCGGGGCTCCAATCCCATTCCCTTGAGATAGACAATTTGAAAAAAAGCCACAATGGTGGTGGAAATGCTGCACAGGCAGGCAATATCCATCAATGTATTAAACAGGCGCTGTGTCATAAACGAACGCATATAAAAAGCAGTCATCAGCGCTGCTGCAAGCAGTACAGAGACCCCCGCACCGTAAAAGTTCTGATACAGCAGGGAAACCAGTGACCAGGAAAATACGCCTGTCACAATCAGGCGGCTGTACGGCTCTGCCAGTGCGAATGCACGGCGCTGACGGCCAGCCAGTACATAGATTGCACCGGCAGCTATCACCAGACCCGTAATATAAAACGGAAGAAAGATCGATACCACGATCGAAAATGCAAATATTTTTTGTTTTTTATCGGTTACTGTCATTTGATGTTCACGAATCCCCGTCAAAAAACAAACCTCCTTTCACAGCATCACAAGCTGCTCTCAAAGCATTTCGAATTCATACAATCTTGTTTGGCCGCAGCTTTTCTGCCGGAATTTTGTGCTGTTCAACGGTTTTTTATCAGTTATTTATTATATCATTTCCGTTTTATAAAACAATCCTCAAAATCAATAGCTTTTTTTGTCAGATTGCAAGGCGTGTTTGGGCAATATCACAAATAATGTGACGATTATTTTAACAATTACACAAAGACATAAAAAATTCATGACATTTTCACGAAAGCCCTGTATACTGAGACTATCACTGTAAAGAAGGTGGATGAGATGAGCGAAGAAAAACGTCCGCAGCGTTTTTTTCCACAGCCGAATATTGGACTTTCTGACGAACAGGTTTTTGAGCGGCAGCAGCAGGGGCTGACAAACGATAGCGGCAATATTACGACACAGAGCGAAAAGCAGATCATCCTGAAGAATATTATCACTCCGTTTAATATTTTGAACTTTATTCTTGCCGGGCTGGTATTGGCGGTGGGGTCTTTCAAAAATATGCTGTTTATGGGGGTGATCCTTTCTAACATTCTGATTGGCAGCTTTCAGGAGATTCGCGCCAAGCGCACCATTGACAAGCTTTCGCTGATTGCCGCCCCTCGGGCACATGTGATTCGAAATGGCGAAATCCTGGAAATTACGGTAGAAGAAATCGTTCTCGATGATGTGATGGTGCTTTCGGCTGGTGGGCAGGTGTGTGCCGACTGCGTGGTTCTGGAAGGAGAATGTGAAGTAAACGAGTCGCTGATTACCGGCGAATCAGACCCTGTATATAAAAGAAAAGGGGACGCAATGCTCTCCGGCAGTTTTGTGGTGAGCGGTACCTGCCGTGCACAGGCGGTTCATGTAGGTGCAGAGAACTATGCCAGCCAGATTACCCAGAGCGCCAAATATGTGAAAAAGCCCAATTCCGAAATCATGTTCTGGATTAACCGCATTATCAAATGGGTGGGATTTTCCATTCTTCCCATCGGCATATTGCTGTTCTGTAAGCAGTATTTTCTCATGGACAGTAATTTGCAGGATACAGTTGTGAATGTAGTTGCCGCACTGGTGGGAATGATTCCCGAGGGGTTGGTGCTGCTGACCAGCGTAGTGCTGGCGGTGAGCGTAATCCGCCTTTCCCGCCACAAAACGCTGGTGCAGGAGCTGTTCTGTATTGAAACGCTCGCGCGGGTAGACACCCTCTGCCTGGATAAAACCGGTACCATTACCGAGGGCTGTATGCAAGTAGATGGAATTGTGCCGCTGGCGCAGATTGAGGGGAAGTATCTGGAACAGGCGCTCTCGGCGTTGGCGGCAAACTTGACCGACAGCAATCCGACTTTCCTTGCAATCCGTGAGCACTTTCAATTGAATCCAGGCTGGCCATGTGAAACCACACGCCCGTTTTCTTCCGCACGTAAATGGAGCGGTGCTTCCTTTGGGGGAATCGGTACCTTTGTCATGGGAGCTTCGGAATTTATTCTGGGCGAAAACTTCGCTCCGCTGCGCCCTATGGTGGAGCAATACTCGCAGACAGGTCAGCGCGTTCTTCTGTTGGCCTATTCCACCCAACCATTCCGCGATAAGGAACTGCCGGAATCCATCAAACCCATGGCGCTGGTGCTGCTGAGTGACAAAATTCGTGCGGAAGCACCCAAAACGCTGCGATATTTTGCCGACCAGGGTGTTGACCTCAAAGTAATTTCCGGCGATAATGCCGTGACAGTTGCCAATATCGCAAAAAAAGCCGGACTTGAAAGCGCAAGCCGGTATGTAGATGCAACCACGTTGAAAACAGAGGAGGACATCCGCCAGGCCGCGCGGGAATATTCGGTGTTTGGACGCGTGACGCCGCAGCAGAAACTGGCGCTGGTAAAGGCGCTCAAGGCGGACGGACATACTGTTGCCATGACAGGTGACGGCGTAAACGATGTACTGGCGCTGAAAGAAGCGGATTGCAGCGTGGCAATGGCCTCTGGCAGTGATGCAGCGCGCACCGTTTCACAATTGGTGCTGTTGGATTCCAACTTTGCTTCCATGCCGCGCGTGGTACAGGAAGGGCGGCGTTCCATCAACAATTTGCAGCGCTCGGCTTCTCTGTTCCTGGTAAAATCGATTTTCTCGGCAATCATCGCGTTTTGTTTCCTTTTTATACAGGCCAATTACCCCTTCGAGCCCATCCAGATGACGCTCATCAGCGCACTGACAATTGGTGCACCATCGTTTGTGCTGGCGTTGGAGCCCAATCGGGAACGTATCCGGGGAAAATTCATCGTAAATGTCATACAGAAATCACTTCCGGCTGCTATGACGATGGTCTTTAATATCCTTCTCCTCACGGCTGTGAGCGGATATATGGGTTTCAACGACACGCAGTTCTCTACCATGGCCGTAATCATCACCGGCTGTACGGGGTTGATGATGCTTTATAAAGTGTGTATGCCGTTTAATTTTCTGCGTGGGGCATTATCGGTGATGATGACCGCGGCATTCATCCTGGCGCTGGTATTGTTTGGTTGGTTTTTCAGCATGGCACCGCTCAATCTGCCTATGGTATTAGTACTGATGATGCTGCTCTTGTTTGCAGTCTGCTGTATGAATGTCTTCCTGCATTTGGTGGATTATATTCTGGTGCCGCGTCTGGACAGCATTTCGATGGAAGTCCGGCGGCAGTCACGAATTTTGGAGGTATTTCGCAGAAAACTGACACGCCGTTTTGGTGGAAAAAAGCGCAGCCGCAAACCTTGAATCCAAGTGCATAGATTGAAAAGCCAAAATAATTCTTATATAGAAATATAGAAAGTGCAGATTCGGGTATACTAGAAAAATCAAGAATAATAAGTGGAGGATTCTCTCATGGAGTCAATTGTACAAGGAATTGCAGAGTCTTTTCGTTCCAGCCCTGCGGAATTGGTGATCGCCATCATTTCCATGCTGCCGGTTTTGGAGCTGAGAGGCGGCATGATAGCAGCAGTTTTTCTGAATGTAGATATGTGGCGTGCCTTTTTCATCTGCGGTGTTTTCACTTTGCTGCCTATCCCGTTTATTTTGCTGTTTATTAATAAGATTTTTGATTGGATGCGCAACACCAGACTGGTAAAACTGGTGAATAAAATGGAAGAAAAAGGCAGAGCCAAGTCGGAAAAAATCAACCAGTATAAAACGTTGGGCCTTTTTATCTTCGTTGCGATTCCGCTGCCGGGCACCGGTGCGTGGACGGGTGCACTGGCTGCTTCTCTGATGCGTATGCCCTTTAAAAATGCAATGCTTTCCATTGGCCTAGGTACACTGGGCGCAGATATTATCATGACACTGGTATCCTATGGTGTTTTGGGGGCGTTTATGTGAGGAAAACAGAAATTGTTGTGGTGGGCGCAGGTGCTTCTGGATTGATGGCAGCGCTCACCGCAGCTGAAGAACAGAAAAGGCAGCATCGACCAGTCTCTGTGTTGGTTTTGGAAGCAGCACAAAAGCCGGGTCGCAAGCTGCTGGCAACCGGCAACGGCCGGTGCAACCTCACCAATATGCACGATGAACGCTCCCGCTTTCACGGGGACGTTTCGGCGGCGGAAGCGGTTCTGCGGAAATACCCTCCGCAGGCGGCTGTCCGCCGCTTTCTGTCTTTGGGACTTTTATGCCGGGAAGAGGAAGACGGACGTGTCTATCCCAACAGCGGACAGGCATCAGCGGTGCTCTCCATTTTGCTGGAACACCTGCACGCATTGGGGGCTGAGATCGTCTGTGAACAGCGTATCGCAGAAATTCGCAGAGAAAAGGGCAGTTTCCGGATTCAGTCTGCACAGGGAGAAGAATTTCTGGCACAGAAAGTGATTCTGGCCGTGAGCGGAAAGGCTGCGCCCCAGCTCGGCTCTGATGGCAGCGGGTATACGCTGGCAAATTCTCTGGGCCACAGCTGCACACCCTGTTTTCCGGCATTGGTGCCGGTTATCTGCGAAGAGACAAAGCGCTGCAAAGCTCTTCACGGTGTGCGTTGTCGGGGCAGGGTCTCGCTGCTGGGAGATGGCAGATTGTTGGGAGAAGAGTCCGGAGAAATCCAGTTCACCGACTACGGCATTTCGGGAATTTGTGTCTTTCAGCTTTCCCGTATGGCTTCGGAGTGGATCAAATATCATACTGTAAAGGGAAAATACTTATCATCGTTGAATTTCTCGCTCGATTTGCTCCCGGATTTCTCTTCAGAAGAATTGCTGGGCATGCTGCATCGCCGGCGTCGTCTGCTGCCAAAGTCCGACAGCTCCGAACTGCTTACGGGATTTCTGCCCGCTGCATTGGCTCGTCAGATTGTGAAAGAAGCACTGGGAAAAGCTGTCCCATTGGAAGCGTTGTCCACGGCTGATATGGAAAAAACGCTTTTATCCGCAAAAAAATATAACTTTACAGTCAAATCTGTACAGGATTGGAGTCGTGCACAGGTCACGGCCGGGGGTGTACCGCTTTCAGAGGTTTCCTCAGAAACACTGGAATCAATGCGTTGTCCGGGACTGTATCTGTGCGGTGAGCTTTTGAACATAGACGGCGACTGCGGCGGATACAACCTGCAATGGGCTTGGGGCAGCGGCATGACGGCTGGAAAAGCTGCCGCGAACGCCTGCAAACCGCAAAAATCTGCAAAATCATCTAAACCAAGGAGGAAGCCACATGCTGCGAATCGCTGAAATCCCCATGCCGTTGGGTTTTACAGAGAACGACCTACGCCGTCAGACTGCCCGCAGGCTCAAGGTGCCGGAAAGCGCTCTACACCAGGTGAAGCTTTACCGGAAATCGGTGGATGCCCGAAAGAAAAATGATGTCCACTTCACCTGTACCGTCGAGGCAGAGGTGGAGGGGGAAAAGCGGGTGTTTTCCCGCCTGCGCGATTCGAAAATTCAGCAGGCAAAGCCTTACGAATATCGATTGCCGCAATGTGAACCCCTTTCACAGCGCCCGGTAATCGCCGGTTTTGGGCCGGCAGGACTGTTTGCAGCACTGATTCTGGCACAGGCCGGACAAAAGCCCATTGTGCTGGAGCGGGGGGCACCGGTGGAGGAACGCAGCCGCGCTGTAGAACATTTCTGGAGTACCGGTGAACTGAACACGGAAAATAACGTCCAGTTCGGTGAGGGCGGTGCGGGTACTTTTTCCGACGGTAAGCTGAATACCGGAACCAAAGACCCCCGCGCACGTAAGGTGCTGGAGGAATTCGTAAAAGCCGGCGCGCCCGAACAAATTCTCACCGATGCCAAACCCCATATCGGCACAGACCGGCTTCCCGGCGCGGTGAAGACGATCCGGGAAACCATTATCCGGTTGGGGGGCGAGGTCTGGTTTCACACCACCCTCACTGGCTTGCAAGTACGGCAAGGCCGTCTTACCGGTGTAATGGCCCGAAAAAGTACTGGGGAAGAGTGTATCATTGAAACGGATTCCCTGATTCTGGCGGTGGGTCACAGCGCCCGGGATACCTTCTCTATGCTGTACGACGCGGGATTGTCTATGGAGGCCAAGTCTTTTTCTGTAGGCGCGCGTATCGAGCATCCGCAGAGCCTCATCAATAAAGCCCAGTACGGCCCGGCGGCGGAACATCCCGCGCTGGGTGCCGCAGATTATAAACTGGCGGTGCACCTGCCCGAAAACGGTATTGCTGCAGGCCGTGGTGTGTATACCTTTTGTATGTGCCCCGGCGGGTTTGTGGTGGCGGCAGCTTCTGAGGAGGGGCGAGTGGTCACCAACGGCATGAGCTGTTTTGCTCGTGACGGAGAAAACGCCAACGCGGCTTTGCTGGTGGGGGTCAGCCCGGAAGATTTCGGCAGTGAACACCCGCTGGCGGGTATTGATTTTCAACGAAAGCTGGAAGAAGCAGCTTTCCGTGCAGGTGGTGGAGACTATCGTGCACCGGTGCAGCGAGTGGAAGATTTCCTGAAAAATCGCGCCAGCACTCGTCTAGGGGATGTGCAGCCCACCTATCGTCCCGGAGTAACACCCGGCAATTTGAGTGATTGCCTGCCGGATGTAATTACCGAGGCTATGCGGCAGAGCATCCAGCTGATGGACAGGCGGCTGCACGGGTTTGCCTATCCAGATGCTTTGCTCACAGGAACGGAGACGAGAAGTTCTTCTCCCGTGCGGATTCTGCGGGATGAAAGCTGTCAGTCTGTTTCTTTGCGGGGCTTCTATCCCTGCGGAGAAGGAGCGGGCTATGCTGGCGGCATTATTTCAGCAGCTGTCGATGGTATCCGCTGTGCTGAAAAGGTGATGGAAAACAGCCGGAAATAAGGCGTTTTTTGCCGTATACTTAAGTTTTTTGAATTTACTAGGGAAGGAAGATCACCATGGCAGAACGCAAATGGACTCGGGAACAGCAGGACGCCATCAACGCCCGGGAGGGCACGCTGTTGGTGTCGGCGGCGGCAGGCTCCGGCAAAACGGCAGTTCTGGTGCAGCGCATCATTGAACGCATCACTGACCCCCATGTCCCTGGCAGCATCGACCGCCTGCTGGTGGTGACTTTCACCCGGGCGGCAGCACAGGAAATGCGGGAGCGTATCGCGAAACGGCTGGCAGAACTGCTGCGGGAAGACCCAGATAATGACCGCTTAAAGCGTCAACAGCTTTTGCTGCCCCAGGCCCGAATCAGCACGATTCACAGTTTTTGCAGCGAGCTGGCTCGAGAGAATTTCTATAAATTGAATATCCCACAGGATTTCCGTATCTGTGAGGAAAGCGAGATGACGGTGCTCCGGGGAGAGGCCGCCGACGAGGTGCTTTCCGCTTACCACGAAGAGCAGGACGAGCAGTTTGACGCTCTTTCCGAAGCGTTCAGCCCCGGCCGGGACGACCTGCGGCTGCGGAATACCCTGCTGAATCTCTATGATTTTATCCGCAGCCATCCCTTCCCGGAACATTGGCTTCGGCAGGTAGCAGCTCTCTATGACCCTGCTCAGCCGGCGGAGGAAACTGTGTGGGGCAAAACCCTGCTTTCTTATGGGGAAGAGGTGCTCTCCTACTGCATCCAGATGTTGAAAAGCGCTCTTGTCCTTTCGGAAGAGGATTCCACCCTGTACGATAAATTTGCTCCTATCCTTGCTGCCGAAAGAGACCAGGCCGAGACGCTGCGGGGCTTTGCCGCCGAGAGGGACTGGGACAAGCTTTCCTCCGGCCTGCAAAACGCCTCTTTCGGTGTGCTCCGTTCCCCAAAAGGCTATAAGGACGACCCGTTGAAGGTGCGGATTTCCGCCGCCCGGGACGAAGCCAAGGAGACTCTGAAAAAGCTGGCGGGAAGCTTTGTCCTCACCCGGGAAGATTGTCGGGAGGATCTTACCCGCATGGCTCCGCTGGTGGAAAAGCTTTTTGAATGTGTTTTGCGCTTTTCCAAACGGCTGGACGAAAAGAAGCTGGAACGAAAAGCCGCTGATTTTGGCGATTTGGAGCATTGGGCGATTCGCCTGCTGGCAGAGGAAGACCCACAGGGAGGCTTTCGTCCCACAAAAGACGCGGTTGCCCTTTCCAAACGTTTTGACGAAATCATGGTGGATGAATACCAGGACACCAACGAAGCGCAGGACTTGCTGTTTCAGGCCCTTTCTCAAAACGGACAGAACCGCTTTATGGTGGGCGATGTGAAACAGAGTATTTATAGTTTCCGGCAGGCCATGCCCCGCATTTTCCTGCGGTACCGCGAGGAGTTCGCCCCCTATGACCGGGAAAAGAAGAACCATCCGGCCTGCGTGGTGCTGGATAAAAACTTCCGCTCCCGGCAAGAGGTAACAGATTCCGTCAACTTCGTGTTCGGGCAGATTATGTCCTCTAAAATCGGCGATGTGGAGTATACCGGCACCGAACGCCTTGCCGCCGGGGCCGTTTACCCGGTTCAGCCCGGCTGCGAAACCCGGCTGGATGTGCTGGACAGCTCTCTGTGCGACGAAGAGGAGCAATCCGCCATTCTGGAAGGCCGCCATATTGCCGGTATGATCCGAGAGATGATGGAAAGTGGATTCCTTGTCACTGAAAATGGCGTCCAGCGTCCGGCACAGTACCGGGATTTCTGTGTGCTCCTGCGCAGCGCCAATAAGGTGGCACCCTTCTATGCCCAGGAAATGGCGGAATGCGGCGTCCCGGCGTGGGCGGCTTCGGTGGGGGGCTTTTTCGCAGCGGCAGAGGTGGCACTCATGTTGTCCCTTTTGCGGGTAGTGGATAACCCCATGCAGGATATTCCCCTGTTAGCAGTGCTCATGAGCCCGATTTATGGCTTTACCCCCGACGATATGGCGGACATCCGGCTGGAAGATCGGAGTCTGCCCCTATATCTGGCAGTGGTGCGCCACGCTGAAAAAGATTCACGATGCGCTGCCTTTTTGCAGGCGCTGGAGCGTTTCCGCACCGTGACGGCCTCTATGCCTTCCGACGAATTTTTGAATTTTCTCTATGAAGAAACCGGATATCGGAATCTGGTACAGACCCTCCCTGGCGGGGAAGGCAGGCTTGCCAACCTGCGGCTTTTGCACCGGTACGCCAAGCGGTACGAGGGTTCCGGTTACAATGGCCTTTCCGGTTTTATCCGGTTCATCGATCGGTTGGAAAAGCAGAAAGCTGACCTGGCCCCCGCTGCCAACGGTTCCGAGGGGGAAGACGTGGTGCGCATTATGAGTATCCATAAATCCAAGGGGCTGGAATTCCCGGTGTGCATCGTGGCTGGATGTGGGCGAAAGTTCAATCGGGAAAAGGACGACGCCCTGCTTCATCCGGAACTGGGGCTGGGTGTGCGGCTCAAGGCCCCCGATTCTCCGGCACGGTTTTCCACACTGCCCCGGGAGGCCATCCGGCTGGAAATCGACCGGGAGTCTATGTCAGAGGAACTGCGGGTGCTGTATGTGGCTATGACTAGGGCTAAGGAAAAGCTGATTTTGCTCTCCACCCTGAAAGACGCGGAAAAAACCTTGGCAAAGCTAGCCGCTGGACTAACAAAAGATGAAAAACTGCCGGAATACACGGTGCGGGGAGCTTCCAGCCTTTCCGACTGGCTGCTCAGCTGCGCCCTGCGCCACCCCGACGGAAAAATTTTGCGTGACCGTGCCATGGCCGACGAAGACCTGGTACTGCGGGTGCCGGATTACACTCCGTGGGATATCCGGGTGCTGCGTCCAGATGCTCCCAGCACAGCTGCGGCGGCAGAAGAAATAAAACGTCCTCAGATAGATACGGCGCTGTTTGCCCGGCTGAAACGTGCCCTTGACTGGCAGTATCCCTTTGCTGCGCTGGTGGATGTGCCTTCCAAGGTTTCGGCCTCCGGTTTTGCAGAAGAGCAAGCCGGCGGGGAAGAGAGCAGCGGGAGCCTTTCCCGTCCGGCATTCCTCAGCCATAAGGGGATGACCCCGGCAGAACGCGGCACAGCGCTGCATACCTATATGCAGTTCGCCAGGTATGAAGAAGCCTGTATCGACCCCGAAAAAGAGCGGGGGCGGCTGGTAGCTCAGGGCTTTTTGACTGGGGAGCAGGGCGACGCGGTAGAGCTGGCCCGAGTGTCGAAATTCTTTGCGGGAACGCTTGGAAAGCGGATTCTTTCTTCGAAAAACGTCATGCGTGAAACTCGATTCATGGCGGAACTGCCTGCCCATGAAGTGAAACCGGAGTTGACCGGTGAAATGGGGGAAGAACCGGTGGTGCTGCAAGGCGTCGTGGACTGTGTATTTGAAGAAAACGGCGCGCTGGTGCTGGTGGACTACAAAACTGACCGCATCCGGGAGCCGGAGAAACTTTGGCAGAGATATCAGATTCAGCTGAAACTGTATGCCCGGGCGGTAGCAGATATGACGGGTCTGCCGGTGAAGGAGTGTCTGCTATATTCCTTTTATTTAAATCGGGAGGTTGGAGAGAATGTTTTGTAAACATTCGGTAACAAATGCTCGGACTTCTTGGGATTTCTTGTAATTTTTTTTCGTTCGTATTATAATGAAACCCAAGGCTACGTATTTACAAGGAAACTTCTCCATTCCTGATGTCACCCCTTTGTTTTCCCAACGGGAAAATCAAACCTGCGGTGTAAAGACAAGAAGCCTTAACCGTCCTCTGTAAAATCACAATGTCACTCAAACAAAAGGAGATTTTTATGCTGATTGATGCAATTCGTTCCCTGCTGGCCGGTCAGTCGGTTAGTGGAGAGGCCATTCTGATGCAGATCGTGGCCACCCTGTTCGTGATTTTCTGTATTTTACCCCTGCACGAGTATGCGCATGGCTGGATGGCCGAGCGACTGGGAGATCATACTGCCCGCGCTGCCGGACGTCTGACCTTGAACCCTCTCGCCAGCCTAGATCCCTTCGGCGCACTGTTTCTGCTGCTGTTCGGTATTGGCTGGGCCAAACCCGTGCCGGTAAATCCCTGGAACTTTAAAAAGCCTAAACGTGACATGGCCATTACTGCGCTGGCTGGCCCGATTTCCAATCTGCTGGCCGCACTGGTGGGCGCTATTATCTATTATGCGCTGCTTTTGACTGTGCTGCCCAATGCACCGGTAGCGGTTTTTTTGGGAGTTAATTCCTTTTTCAATGTATATATTGTCATCAATGTAGGGCTGGCAGTGTTCAATCTGCTGCCGGTGCCGCCGCTCGATGGTTCCCGCATTGTCAGTGCCTTCCTGTCTGACCGGGCCATGGCTGCCTATTATCGTTATCAGAATGTGATTGTCATGCTGCTGTTTCTGCTGCTGTTCAGTGGCGTGCTGGATCGTCCGTTGAATATTGCCCAGAATGCTGCACTGGACGGCATCCTGTGGCTGGCTGGATTGCCTTTTCAGCTGTTTGGCCTGTTATAATTTGCAAATTGATGGAAAAGATATCCTATAAGCTGGATGTGTTCGAAGGGCCGCTGGATCTTTTGCTCACCCTGCTTTCGAAAAATAAAGTCAGCATTTACGATGTCTCCATTTCCGAGCTGCTGGAGCAGTATATGGCGCATATCCGCGCCATGCAGGAGCTGGATATGGAGGTTGCCAGTGAATTTCTCGATATGGCCGCGCGGTTGGTGTACCTGAAAACGGTTTCTTTGCTGCCAAAGCACGAGGAAGAAAAGGAGCTGCGCCAGCAGCTGGCTGAGGAACTGATGGAATATCAGATCTGCCGTCAGATGGCGTGTGAGCTCGCTATGAGCTTTTCTTTTGACCGCATTGTGCGCAAGCCCATGGAGCTGCCCATTGACCACACCTATCGCCGTCACCATACACCGCAGGAGATTTTGCAGGCATACCTCAGCGGCGCGGGCCGTGGAAAGCGTGTTCAGGCGCCGACGGCAGAATCTTTTGACGGAATTGTCACACACCCTATCGTCTCCGTCACTTCGCAGATCATTTTCGTGCTGCGCAGATTGTGGAAGCGTGGCCGCGTGTCCTGGTCGCGGCTTTTTGAAGAAAAGCACGAAAAAAGTGAGCGCGTCGCCGCCTTTCTAGCCGTGCTGGAACTGGTGAAAGGGCACAGAATCCGGATAGAAGGCGAAGGAAGCGACGCGGTTGTCAAACTTGCGGGAGGAGGCAGAGACCATGGGACTCATCAGGGAAAAGAAGAATAAACCAGACACCAAACTGCTTGGGGCGGTGGAGGCCATCATTTTTGCCAGTGGGGAACCGGTATCCATCGAGCGGATTGCTGAAGTGCTGGAAACCGACCACAAGACGCTGGAAAATCTGATTGGCTTTTTGATGGAAGAATACAATCAAGAGGGCCGCGGAATCCGCTTGGTGCAGCTGGATGGCAATGTGCAGTTTTGTACGGCGTCGGAATACAGCGAGGCGGTTCGCAAAACGCTGGAAATGCGCCGGAATACCCCGCTTTCACAGGCGGCCATGGAGGTGCTGGCGGTTATCGCTTATAACCAGCCTGTCACCAAAGCATATATCGAACAGGTACGCGGAGTAGACTGCGGCGCGGTGGTGAATGGCTTAGCAGAAAAAGGTCTGGTGGAGGAACGCGGACGGCTGGAACTTCCCGGCAGACCGATTCTGTATGGTACAACGCCGGATTTCCTGCGGTGCCTGAATATTCATTCTTTGCAGGAACTGCCGCCTCTACCAAGAGCCACTTCGGCGGAAGAACCGGCAGAGGAAAAAGAGCCGTAAACTTGGCAGAAAGAGAGGAGGGCAGGCATGATCGGCTGGTATATCACAGGCGGGATTCTGGGGCTGATCCTGCTGCTTCTTCTTTTGCCTATCCGGATAAAGCTTCAATATGAGGAAGAGCTGTATCTGTGGATTGGATATGCCTTTTTCAATATTCCCATTCTGCCTGCTGAAGAGGAGGAAGAAGAAAACCCGGAAAAGCCCCCGCCAAAATCCAAAAAGAAAAAGGCAAAAAAGCCGCAGGAGTCAACAGAAAAAAAGGAAGCCGAAAAGAAATCACAGTCCGGGCTAATCAGCGGAAAGCTGAAAGAGATTGTCAAATATCAGGGCGTTTCCGGATTGCTGGATCTTTTGCGTGATTTGGCAGTGATTGCGGGTGGAACCGGCAAAAAGCTGCTTTCACATTTGGTAGTGAAAAAATTCGACCTGCTGCTCACAGTCGGCGGGGAAGATGCCGCTGAGACCGCTTTACTGTACGGAAAACTGTGCGGTGTGGTGTATTCGGCAGTGGGAACCATTTTCAGTGTTTGTAAGGGTCGCCGGTACGGTGTGACCGTGCAGCCGGATTTTCAGGCAAAGGAGCTTTCTGCCCAGCTGTTTTTCAAAGGCAGTATCCGGCTTGTTTTTCTTGTGGCTTACGCGGTCAGTGGGTTCTTTCGGTTTCTTGGGCGCATCATCCGTGCCAATCGTGAGTTGGAAGAAGCCAAACCGAGCCCTCCGCCTCCTAGTCATACCGATTCCAAAGGAAAGTAATCCCTTTGTCAGCTAGAGAATCAACCTTGCAGATCAACGGCTTTTGCCGTTTCTGAATATACGATGAAACAATAGACAATCATAACAAAAATAAAAGGCTGGTGGAATTTATGAGCGAGCATCCAATTGAAAATCTGATGGGGACAACCCTCGACAAGATCAAAGAAATGGCTGACGTGAATACCGTGGTAGGCGATCCCATTACAACCGCCGACGGTACGGTCATCATCCCCATTTCCAGAATCAGCTATGGTTTTGCTTCTGGCGGCTCTGATCTGCCGTCGAAGTCTCAGCCCAACCGCGAGCTGTTTGGC
This sequence comes from uncultured Clostridia bacterium, assembly GCA_946484175.1. Classification (GTDB taxonomy): domain Bacteria; phylum Bacillota; class Clostridia; order Oscillospirales; family Acutalibacteraceae; genus Heritagella_A. The sequence goes on along the minus strand of CAMLSX010000007.1, from coordinate 45,779 downwards.
GGCGGTACCGGCGCGGGCATCACCATCAATCCGGTCGCATTTCTCACCATCTGTGAGGGCAATGTGCGCCTGTTGCAGCTGGATCCCTTCAATAGCTCCGTTGACCGTATTATCGGTATGGCTCCCGGCTTTATGGACGCCGTCACCGGCCTTCTGAACAAGAACAAAAAGCAGAAGGATGCCGAAAAAGCAGCTGAAGCGGTAGCAAAAGCAGAAACCGATACAGAGGCTTCCGGCCTGTAAAACGCATCAGAATCGAAAAAACCGGCTGCTGGGGGATGCCTGGCAGCCGGTTTCTTGTTTTCCTGCTCCTGTCAAGCTACAGGAAATTTGTATACCACCGCCCCAAAGTGCATAAATTTACAGTATGGCTCTGGCCATAACCTTGCCGAAAGGGTGGTATGCATGAAAATCATGGTACGTTTTGTAAAAAAAGTGCTGGCGCTGGCGATTTTGCCCCTATTGTTGGCGTCGCCGGCTTTTTTTATAGAAGCGGCTGCGCAGGAAGCGCCGTCTGTATCTGCACAATACGCCGCCGTGATTCATATGGATAGCGGAGAAGTGCTGTTTGAGAAAAACGGCAGCGAACAGCATGCGATGGCCAGTACCACCAAAATTATGACGGCCCTGCTCACTCTGGAAGAAGCAGCCATCGAGAATCGTGAAGTGACCATCACCCGGGAAATGGTACTTGTAGAGGGCTCTTCCATGGGATTACGCGAGGGTGACCGCCTGACGCTTCACGACCTGGCGGTTGGGATGCTCACCGTTTCGGGTAATGACGCTGCCAATTCTGCGGCTATCGCTATTTCAGGTTCCGCCGAAGCGTTTGTCAAGCGGATGAACCAGCGGGCCGGGGAGCTGGGAATGACGAATACGCATTTTGATACTCCTTCCGGTCTGGATGGGGAGACGCACTATTCCACTGCGCTGGATATGGCAAAGCTGGGTGCTGCCGCCATAAGTAACCCGGATTTCGCCGCGATTGCCGGTTCCCGTTCCATGCAGGTAACCTTTCTGTCGCCAGAGAAAACTGTAACTTATCAGAACCACAACAAGCTGTTGAAACTGTATGAAGGATGCACCGGCGTGAAAACCGGTTTTACCAAAAAGGCAGGCCGATGCCTTGTTTCTTCTGCCCAAAAAGACGGGGTGCGGCTGGTAGCTGTTACACTGAATGCCCCGGATGATTGGAATGACCACGCCGCTCTGCTGGATTATGGATTTTCACGCATGACGACCCTTACCTTTGATGAGAGCGGATTTTCCTGCCGGGTGCCTGTGGCAGGGCAGGGAGAAATTACGGTTCGCGGCGGGGAGGAACCAGTCACAGCCGCTTTGCCGGTCACACAGGAGGGAGCTGTCCGGAGAGTGGTTATGCTGCCGCGTTTTTTGTACGCCCCGGTGGAGAAAGGGCAGCAGGTTGGATGCGTCCAATATATATTGAAAGGGGAAACTGTAGCCGAACTGCCGCTTTTGGCAGATGAAAACGCCATTTTACCGGAAAGAAATCCTTCCTGGTGGGAAAGGGTACTTGCATTTTTTGGCCTGACAGGGTAACATAAAGGAAGAAAATATGGAGTAAGATACAGGAAAGGAATTCAAGTATATGCCTAATGATGTTCGATTACAGAAAATGCTGTCTGATTGCGGCGTAACTTCCCGGCGCAAGGCAGAAGAGCTGATCGTAGCCGGAAAAGTGCAGGTCAATGGCCGCACCGCCCAGATCGGCGATAAGGTGGATCCCGTTCACGACCATGTAACGGTGAACGGGGTACTGGTAGAACCGGTGCGTGAAAAAATTTATCTCATGCTTCATAAGCCCAGAGGTTTCATCACCACCATGCGCGATGAGATGGATCGCAAGTGTGTGGCTGAACTGGTATCTGATATCCCCGAGCGGGTGTACCCCGTGGGACGGCTTGACCGCGATTCCGAAGGCCTGCTGCTCATGACCAACGACGGTGCTTTTGCCAACGCCATGACCCATCCTTCCCGCCATGTGCCCAAAGTATATCGTGTTACGGTTCGTCCCGGCATCACCGAAGACCAGCTGACTCAGATGTCTGTGGGCATGGTGATCGACGGAAAGAAGACTGCTCCCGCCGGTGTCAAAGTGCTGGAGCAGGCTCCCGGCCGTGTGGTACTGGAAATTGTTCTGCATGAGGGCCGCAATCGCCAGATTCGCAATATGTGTGAACAGTTGGGTTTGGAAGTGGCGCGTCTGAAGCGGATCGCCGTAGGTTCTGTGCGGCTGGGAATGCTGCAGCCCGGCCAGTACCGCGAGCTGACCAAAGAAGAAGTGCGCAATCTGATGGCGGCTTCTGCCAAAGCAGACCGCCGCAACCGCAGCGAGCAGGCACAGGCTGCCGCTGCAAAACGTTCTGCTACCAAGAGGGAAGGAGGGAACCGCCGTGCTGACCATTCTGCCAATGGAAGACCGGGAAAGGGAAAAGGCTCTGCTGGACGCTCTTTCAATCGCAAGGGAAAATAATGCGCGCGTACTGATGATGGGTGACGGGCAGGAGGAGCTCGGCTGGGTAGCTGTGGACATGCTCCATTCCGTGCTGCGCATGCTGCATATGGAATTTCCCGGAGAAGGCGAGCCTGCGGGTGAAACAGTTTTTATCGCAGACAGCCTGATGCGCGCAGCGGCCTCATATGGCGCGGCTACCGGTGCATACCGCATCAAATGCATGCAGCCGGAGCTGAATGGATTTCTGCGTTTGCGCGGCTTTACTCCTATGCCGGACGGCGCTGAAACAGGGCTGGAAACCATCGTAAAATACACGGGTTCGTGAGGATTTGCTAATTTTTTCACAAGAACCACTTGTCAATCCGAGCTGAATGGATTATAATGAACCGTGTATTGTAATAATTCGGGGCTGGTCGGGTTCCCCGTCCGACCCTTAATTTAAAGCGAGAAATGGAGGAACAATAATGAGCGCAGGCAAGGAAATGCTGCAGGCTTCTCGTGATGCACTGAAGGATACTCGTGCATATAAGCGCATCGCTCGGCTGTTTGATGAAGGAACGTTTACTGAGATCGATTCCTATGCAAAATCCGGTGATGACTTTGCAGAAGCAGCTGCCGGCTTTGGTACAATTGAAGGATGCCCTGCTTATGTGTTCGCACAGAACCCTGATATCTGCGGCGGCGCAATGTCCAAAGCACAGGCTTCCAAAATGAAGAAAGTATATGAAATGGCCGTAAAGACCGGAGCACCGGTCATCGGTATCTATGATTCCATCGGCGGCCGCCTGAATGAAGGCGCCGACATGCTGGCAGCTTACGGAGAGATCCTGCTGCACAGCAACAACCTCTCTGGTGTGGTACCGCAGATCGCGGTTGTACTGGGCCCGTGCATCGGTGTTTCCGCAATGGTCGCCGCAAATGCTGACCTGGTGGTTATGTCCAAAGAAGGCGAGCTGACGCTGGAGACCAGCGGGTGCGGCGCTTCTACCGAAGAGGCTGTCAAGGCTGGCGTATGCCATATTGCTGCCGAAAATGAAGAAGAGGCCATTGATACGGTCCGCGCACTCATCACCGCGCTCCCCTCCAATAACCTCTCTGGCGCACCGGTTACCGACATGTTTGGTGAGAACACCGGCGCTGCTCTGACCGACGCTTCCTCTGCTGCCGATGTGATCGCTGCTGTTGCAGACGATGCTTCCTTTATCGAGCTGCAGAAGGGCTTTGGCGCAGCTGTTGTTTCTGGTCTGGCACAGGTTTCCGGCACCACTGTGGGTCTGGTTGCTTATCAGGACGAGATCGACGCTGATTCCTGCGCAAAGGCTGCACGTTTTGTCCGCTTCTGCGATGCATTCGCTATTCCGGTGGTGAGCGTGGTCAACGCAACGAAGTTCGCTTCTGTGCGTGAGGCTTCCAAGCTCTCCAATGCTTATTCCGAGGCAACTTGTGCAAAGGTTACCGTGATCACCGGCAACGCATACGGCGCTGTTTACATCGCTGTGGCTGGCCGCGGCGCAAACGCCGATGTGACCATGGCATGGCCGAACGCTGTGGTTTCCCCGCTGGCTCCCGCAACTGGAGCTATGTTTGCTTGGAGTGACAAGCTGGCCGGTTCCGAGAATCCGGTAGAGGATCGCAAGAAGCTGATCGACGAATATGCAAAGACCGAGTGCACCCCCTTCAAGGCTGCTGCTGCCGGCTTCATCGAGGATATCATCAATCCTGCTGAAACCCGCGCCAAGGTGGTTGCAAATCTGGACATGCTGGTTGGCAAGCGCGTAAGCCGTCTGCCCAAGAAGCATGCGAACATTCAGCTGTAATTCCGGTTATTTTGGATACAGAAACAGGAGGAAGTTTTTATCATGAAAAATCTGAAGATTACTGTTAACGGCGTTGCCTACAACGTTCAGGTAGAAGAAGTGAACGGCGCTGCTCCCGTGGCTGCTGCTCCCGCCGCTGCTCCGGCACCGGCTGCTGCACCTGCTGCTCCCGCCGCTCCTGCTGCTGCTCCGGCACCGGCCGCTGCTCCCGCTCCTGCCGGCGATGCTGAGGTTGTGGCTGCTCCCATGCCCGGCACCATCCTGTCTGTCAATGTAAAGGCTGGCGACAGCGTCAAGAAGGGCGATGTGCTGGCTATTCTGGAAGCCATGAAGATGGAAAACGAGATCATGGCTCCCCATGATGCTACTGTGGCTGCTGTTCATGTCAACAAGGGCGAGAGCGTTGATACCGGCGCTGCTATCGTTTCCCTCCAGTAAGGGGGTATTTGTCCATGTCTAAGAAAATTCTGATTACCGAAACCGTCCTGCGTGACGCTCATCAGTCTCTGCTGGCAACTCGTATGCCGCTGAGCGATATGGTCCCGATTTTGGATAAAATGGATAAAATCGGTTTTTATTCTCTGGAATGCTGGGGCGGCGCTACTTTCGACTCCTGCCTGCGTTTCTTGAACGAAGATCCGTGGGAGCGTCTGCGCACTATCCGCAAGATGTGCCCCAACACCAAGCTGCAGATGCTGTTCCGTGGCCAGAATATGCTGGGCTACCGTCACTATGCTGATGACGTGCTCGAGTACTTTGTGCAGCGTTCCGTTGCCAACGGTATCGACATCATCCGTATTTTTGACGCTCTGAACGACATCAAGAATCTGGAAGTTGCTATCAAGGCCGCTAAGAAAGAAGGCGCCCATGCACAGGTTGCTATCTCCTACACCACCGGTCCCGTGTTCACTCACGAATACTATGTGAACTATGCCAAGACCATCGAGAATGCCGGTGCAGACTCCATCTGCATTAAGGATATGGCAGCTCTGCTGACCCCTTATGAGACCGAGGCTTTGGTCAAGGCTATCAAGGCTGCTGTAAAGATTCCCGTACAGATTCATACCCATTATACTTCCGGCTTGGCTTCCATGTGCTTGCTGAAGGGCATCGAGGCTGGCGCAGATATGATCGATACCGCTATGTCTCCTTTGGCTCTGGGTACCTCCCATGCTCCCACTGAGTCTATGGTGGCTGCACTCAAAGGCACCGAGTATGACACTGGTCTGGATTTGGTGGCTCTCAGTGAAATCCGCGAGTACTTCATGACCCTGCGTGAGAAGTACATCAAGGAAGGTCTGCTGGATCCGAAGATGCTGGCAACCGACGCCAAGGCTCTGATTTATCAGGTGCCCGGCGGCATGCTCTCCAACCTGCTGTCTCAGCTGAAGCAGGCTGGCAAGGCCGACCAGCTCACTGAGGTGCTGGAAGAAGTACCGCGCGTGCGTAAGGATTCCGGCTATCCGCCGCTGGTTACCCCGACTTCTCAGATCGTGGGTACGCAGGCTGTGTTCAACGTCATCACCGGCGAACGCTACAAGATGTGCACCAACGAGTTCAAGGGCCTGGTAGCCGGCAAGTACGGCACCACTCCTGTGCCGGTTGATCCCGAGTTCCAGAAGAAGATCATCGGCAATGAAGAGCCCATCACCTGCCGTCCGGCAGATTTGCTCGAGCCCGAGCTTGAGACTCTGCGCAAAGAGTGCGCCGAGTGGGTGGAGCAGGAGGAAGATGTGCTCTCCTATGCACAGTTCCCGAAGGTGGCAAAAGACTTCTTCGAGAAGCGCCGCAACGAGAAGTATGGCATCGACGGCAAGCATGCTGATGCTGCTGCCAATGTGCATCCTGTGTAATTGAAAAATACACTGCGCGGGGGATAAGCCGTAAGGATGTTGTGCTTCGCGATGCAAATTACAATGCAAAATCAGGGGCTGTCCGCCGTGTTTCCGACAAAATGGAGACGGGGCGGCAGCCCTTGACTGATTTTATGAGGGATTTGTGTCGGATTTTTGTGAGGTTTTTTAAAAATCGCGCCTTATGGTTGCAATAACGGGGTAGGAATGGTAAAATAGAATTGCTGTTTTGTGACCTGGTGAAGGTTCCAAAAATTTACAGACGGAATTGAGATGAGCGTATGATACGCAGTATGACGGGGTATGGCCGCAGTGAAATGATCGTGGATGGGCGCGCGGTCACAGTAGAATTCAAGTCGGTGAACCATCGCTATTTCGAATTTTCCTGCCGTACTACCCGGGGATATGCTTTTCTGGATGAGAAAATGAAATCCTATTTGCAGGGCAAAATTTTCCGCGGTAAAGTAGACGCCTATATTTCCGTGGAAGCGCTGGAGACCGCACAGGCTGAGGTGCTGGTGAATCACCCGCTGGCTTCTGGTTATGTACAGGCTCTGCGCGAGCTGGCAAACCGTTATGATTTGAAAGATGATATTTCGGTGTCTACAGTTGCCCGGTACGGTGATATTTTTTCAGTTCACAAAGCTCCCGAAGATGAAGAAGCTGTATGGAAAAGTGTGCAGCAGGCAGCTGATGAAGCATTGGCGAACTTTATTCATATGCGCGAAACGGAAGGAGCACGCCTGAAAGCGGATGTACTGAGCCGTGCCGACACCATTATGAAGCTGGTGGATGCTATTGAAGAGCGTTCGCCGCAGACGGTGGCGGAATATCAGGAGAAGCTGCGGCTGAAAATTCAGGAGCTGTTGGGCGATACTTCTGTGGATGAGCAGCGTTTGCTGACAGAAACTGCCATTTTTGCCGATAAGGTTGCCGTAGCAGAAGAGACGGTTCGTTTGCGCAGCCACTTCCAGCAGATGAAAGAAATGCTGGAGTCCGGTGAGCCGGTGGGCAGAAAACTGGATTTTCTGGTGCAGGAGATGAACCGCGAAGCCAACACCATTGGCTCAAAAGCAACAGACTCCCAGATCGCCTATATGGTTGTGGATATCAAAGCGGAGATTGAGAAGATCCGCGAGCAAATCCAGAACATTGAATAAGGGAGGAAAAACACGAATGAAACTGATCAACATCGGTTTTGGCAATATGGTTTCGGCCAACCGCCTGGTGGCGATTGTCAGCCCGGAATCTGCGCCCATCAAGCGGATTATTCAGGACGCCAAAGAGCGCGGCACCCTGATTGATGCAACTTATGGCCGCCGCACCCGCGCGGTGATTGTGACAGACAGTGACCATGTGATTTTGTCGGCAGTACAGCCCGAAACCGTGGCGAACCGTCTGAACGATCGCGATGACGATATTATTGACGAGGAGATCGAAGACAATGAATAAAGGACTTTTGCTGGTTCTTTCCGCTCCTTCCGGCGCAGGAAAAGGAACTATTATCAAGCGTTTGATGGATGATGACCGCAGCCTGAAGCTGTCGGTTTCTGCAACTACCCGCGCACCCCGTCCCGAAGAAGTGGATGGAGAAGACTATTTCTTCCTCAGCCGTGATGAATTTGACGGTCTGGTGAAGAACGGTGAAATGCTGGAGCACGCCGAGTATGTGGGCAACTGCTATGGAACTCCCAAAGGCCCCGTAGAGAGCTGGCTCAATGACGGACAGGACGTCATTCTGGAAATCGATGTGCAGGGTGGTGCACAGGTGAAAAAGATCATGCCCGAGTGCGTGAGCATTTTCATCCTGCCTCCCTCCATGCGTGAGCTGGAAAACCGTCTGCGCGGCCGCAGCACCGAACAGGATGCAGTGGTGGACGCTCGTCTGGAAGCTGCCCGTCAGGAAGTGCGCTGTGCCGAGGATTATGATTATGTCGTGGTCAACGATACGGTGGATGTCGCTGTAGAAGAGATTAAAACCATTATTGCCGCGGAAAAGCACCGCTTTACCCGCGTGAGTTCGATTGTGGAAAGGGTGTTGATTGATGCTTAAACCGTCTGCGAACATTATCGATTGCCCGCACAGCAGCCGTTATTCTCTGGTAGTTGCTGTTGCAAAGCGTGCCCGTCAGATTGCACAGGAGGCAGAGGACACCAAAACGATTCTGGTACCCAAGCCGGTCGAATTGGCGGTACGTGATTTTGTCAATCATCGTTGTGAAATTATTGAGCCTGACCCCAGCGAGTTGGAGGAAGAGGAGGCGGCAGCCCCTGCACAGGAGCAGGAAGAAGCCGTTTCTGAGGCTCCTGCTGCTGAGACGGAGGAAGAAGCTGCGGAAGAATAATCGCAGTGAAGACTTTCGTTTTCCGGCGGGAAGGTTAGCAGGACCCCTGCGGAGGTTTTCGCAGGGGTTTTGATTTATCCGGGAAAGGCAGGAAAAGCACATGGGGATTGCAAAAATCGCGGTAGAAAACACGGTGTACCATTTTGATAAAGCATTTGATTATGAAGTGCCTGAAAATCTGGCATCCCGTGCACTGCCGGGGTGTCGGGTGCTGGTGCCGTTTGGTCCGAGTGGGAAACACCGTCTGGGAATGATCCTTTCTCTGACCGAAGAGCGGGAATACGAGAAAATCAAACCTGTTCAGGCGGTATTGGATGAACACCCGCTCCTTTCAGATGAATTTTTGAAAATGGCTGTCTGGATGAAAGAACGGTATTTCTGCACCCTGTTCGACGCAATAAAGCTCTTTTTGCCAGTGGGGCTGAACCTGCGTTTGTACCGGCAGATTTCATTTTCGCCTTCCTTTACCAATTTTGACCGCGAAGCCTTTACCGAGCTTCAATGGCAGATTCTCACCCGCCTGCGTGCCTGCCGTAAGCCTCCCGAATTGGGGGATTTTCTCTCTAAATGCGGTATCGCTGAGGATTGCCCGGAGTTTTTACAGCTGGAAGAGCGCGGGGTGATTGTTCTTTCCAATGAAGTGGCCCGGCAGGTGGGCGATGCTACCGTGCGCATGGCGCGGGCGGTGGAAGAATTGCCTGCGGGGGTTAAGCTCAGCCCCCGGCAAAGCGAAGTTTACCGGGTACTGTCGGAGGTAGGGCCGGCTTCGGTAAAGGAGGTCTGCTATTTTACCGGTGTGACCCCGGCTGTGGTCAGTGCGCTGGTCAAAAAAGGCGGCGCCGAGCTGTTTGACTGCGAGGTGTACCGTGGCAGCAGCCAGAATGCAGAGGCAGAACCGGAACGTGATATCCATCTGACCCTTGAACAGCAAAAGGCTTATGAGCGGCTGTTGACCCAGTACCAGAAAGGGGAGGGAGGCGTATCCCTTCTGTACGGTGTTACGGGCAGCGGCAAAACACAGGTATTTATGCGCCTGATTGATGAAGTGCACCGGCAGGGCCGGGGCATCATTGTGATGGTGCCCGAAATTTCCCTTACGCCGCAGACAATTTCGCTGTTCCAGCGGCGATATGGAAAAGGCGTAGCGGTATTTCACAGCGGCCTTTCCCTGGGTGAGCGGCTGGATGAGTGGAAGCGCATCCGCGACGGCAAAGCCAATATCGCGGTGGGAACCCGTTCGGCGGCGTTTGCCCCTTTCCGCGATTTGGGGCTGGTGATACTCGATGAAGAGCAGGAGTACACCTATAAATCCGAGTCTTCCCCTCGGTATCACGCCCGTGATGTGGCAAAGTTCCGGTGCGCATGGCACAAGGGACTGTGCGTGCTGGCTTCTGCCACTCCATCGGTCGAAAGTTTCTTCTTGGCGAAGAGCGGGCGCTATACGCTCAATGGGCTGACCGTGCGATATGGCCCGGCACAGCTGCCCGAGGTGCAGGTGGTGGATATGAACCATGAAATGGAAAAAGGCAACACTTCCATCCTCAGTGCCCCCCTGATGAACGCCTTACAGCAGAACCTGGCAGAGGGGAGGCAGTCCATTTTGCTGCTGAATCGCCGGGGATACCATACCTTTGCGTCCTGTAAAGCCTGCGGCGAGGTGATTACCTGCCCGCATTGCAGTATCTCCATGACATACCATGCGGCCAATCACCGGCTGGTATGCCATTACTGCGGGTATTCAGTGCCCTTTACCGCAGAGTGCCCCTATTGCCACGAAAAAGAAGTGCGCTATTCCGGCCTTGGCACACAGCGTGCAGAAGAAGAACTTCAAGAACTCTTGCCGGAGGCGTCCATCCTGCGTCTGGATGCAGACAGCACATTGGCGCGCGATGCATACGCAAAAAAGCTGAACGCCTTTTCTCGCGGGGAATATGATATGATCGTGGGCACACAGATGGTAGCCAAGGGGCTTGACTTTGAAAATGTGACGCTGGTAGGTGTACTCAACGCCGACCAGATGCTGTATAACGATGATTTCCGCAGCAATGAGCGGGCGTTTGACCTACTCACCCAGGTGGTGGGACGCTCCGGCCGCGGAAGTTATCCGGGAACCGCTATCATCCAGACCTTTACGCCAGAAAATCCCACATTCCGGCTGGCGGCGCAGCAGGATTACGATGCGTTTTACCGAAACGAGATCCAGTTCCGCCGTGCCATGCTCTACCCGCCTTTTTCCGATATCTTGGTATTCGGATTTGTGGGCGAACGGGAAGAGGCTGTGCAGGCAGGCAGCCGGTGGATGCTGTTCCATTTACAGCAGATAGCGGGAGCTGAATATCCCGAATTGCCGCTGCGGGTGTTGCGCCCGTCTCCGGCCTCGGTGGCAAAGGTGAGCAATAAGTACCGGTATAAGCTCATCATCAAATGCCGGAATAGCCGCCGCCTGCGGGAGATGGTCTCCCGGCTGCTGCTCGATTTTGCAAAGCAGAAGGAATTCACCCGGGTGACCGCTTTTGCTGACTGTAACCCGGATAGCATTTTATAAATTGAAGTTCCTGTCAATTGGAATTTCCGCCGTATTTATTGAGAAAAGACGGATGAAAATAAAAAGCGGTTTTCCCGCAGATGTTTCTTGAAACAGAAAGGAATGATTTTCAGATGGCAATCCGTAATATTGTCAAATTTGGAGACGAAGTGCTGAATAAGAAGTGCCGTCCCGTGGAAAAATTCGACCACAAGCTGGCTGTGCTGCTGAACGATATGGCTGATACCATGTATGATTCCAACGGTGTGGGTCTTGCTGCACCGCAGGTGGGAATTCTGCGCCGCATTGTGGTTATCGATGTGGGCGACGAATTGATCGAGCTTATTAACCCGGAGATCATCGAGACCAGCCAAGAAACACAGAATGGTGCAGAGGGCTGCCTGTCCCAGCCCGGGCAGTATGGCCTGGTAGAGCGCCCCATGCGCGTGAAGGTGCGCGCACAGAACCGCCATGGCAAATGGTTTGAGAAAGAGGGGGAAGAGCTGCTGGCCCGCGCTTTCTGTCATGAGCTCGATCATCTGGAAGGCGTGCTGTTTACGTCCCGCGCCAGCCGTATGCTTTCCCCCGAGGAGCTGGAAGGCTGAAAGGAGGCTGTGCCATGAAAATCGTATTTATGGGAACCCCGGATTTTGCGGTTCCGTGTTTGCAGGCCGTGTTGGATGACGGCCATGAAGTCTGCGGTGTGTTCACCCAGCCGGATAAGCCGAAGGGAAGAGGCTATACGCTCACCCCGCCGCCAGTAAAAGAACTGGCACTGCAATACAATCTGCCGGTGTATCAGCCTGCCAGCCTGCGCACCGGGGAGGCCTATGAAATTCTGAAAGAGCTGGCTCCCGATCTGATTGCGGTCGTAGCTTATGGCAAAATTTTGCCGAAAGAGATTCTTGATTTGCCACTTCTGGGATGCGTGAATGTACACGGCTCTCTGCTGCCCAAATATCGCGGAGCTGCGCCGATTCAGTGGGCAGTGCTCAACGGCGACAAAGTGACGGGTGTCACCACCATGTTCATGGCAGAGGGAATGGATACTGGCGATATTCTGCTGATGAAAAAAACGGAGATCCCTGAAAACGAGACTTCCGGCGAGCTGTTCGATCGGCTGAAAGAGATGGGTGCGGCGCTGCTGATAAAAACCATTCACGGATTGGAAGAGGGCGTACTGGTGTCCATTCCACAGAACGAAGCAGAAGCTACTTATGCCCCCATGCTTTCCAAGGAGCTTTCCGCTATTGACTGGACAGCTTCGGCTTGGGAAGTGCACAACAAGGTGCGCGGCCTGTCTCCGTGGCCTACCGCTCACACCCTGTTTCGCGGTAAGCGTATGAAGGTGCTGGAAACAGAGGTCTTCCCGGAGAAAAACGGGGAGCCAGGAAAGGCATTTTCAGAAAATGGTGAATTTTTCGTGTATTGTGGGGCAGGTGCTGTAAAGCTTACACTGGTGCAGCCTGAAAACAGTAAGCGCATGGCGGGTAAAGCATTCCTGTTGGGTCATCCGCTGGATAAAAATACCGTTTTGGGGTAAAATAGCAAGGCTAGGCCTTGGTGTACTTCGCGGGGGTGCGGCATTAAATAAAGAGAAGTTGCTACCCCGCGGCGGACAGTGTCCGCTTCCAAATTCGCGGGGAAGTAACATCAAAATTTTCACTTGCTACCCCGCGACTTAAAAGTTTTCGTCCACCTTTTTCAAAAGGTGGTGGGGAATCCAAAGGGGGAAAACCCTTTGCGTCGCTGCCCGCAGGCAGCGAAACCCTTATACCGCAGGCGCATTTTTGAAAAGTGAATTTGCAATCTTCCGGGAGAAGATTGCAAAGAGAAAAACTTTTTGCAAGAAAAAAAGTTTTTCTTTTCGGTTCCTGATAACAGCCTTCCTCTGTCTTCTCAAAGAGAAAATCAGAAGCACACAGAAAAACGTCCAGCTCTAAAACATCATCCGAATTGAACCCTCATTTATACTAAAGGAGTTGTATTATGCCGTATATGTACTTTAATTTTCAGTATCTGGCGTTTATGCTTCCTGCCATCCTGCTGTCCTTTATTGCACAGATGATGGTAAAATCCACCTATGCCAAATATTCCAAAATCCAGAACCATCGAGGCCTCACCGGGGCTATGGCTGCCGAACAGGTGCTCTGGGGCAACCAGGTGCCCGGTATCCGCTTTGAGCATATTCGGGGAAATCTCACCGACCACTTTGACCCCCGTACCAATGTGATTGCCCTGTCTGATGGTGTTTACAATCAGGCAACTATCGCTGCCGTGGGTGTAGCTGCTCACGAAGCCGGCCATGCTGTCCAGCACCATACTGGCTATTGGCCGATCCGTCTGAGAAGTGCGCTGGTACCGGTAACCAATATCGGCGCCAATCTGGCCACGCCTTTGATTCTTATCGGATTTTTGCTGCCGGTGCAGTATGATTTTGTCATTTATCTGGGAATCGCCCTGTATTGCCTGGTCGTACTGTTTCAGGTTGTGACTTTGCCCGTAGAGTTTAACGCCAGTGCCCGTGCTATCCGTGCGTTGGAACAGGGAAATTTGCTGGATGAAGAAGAACTGAAGGGTGCCAAAAAAGTGCTGCGTGCCGCCGCTCTTACGTATCTGGCTGCTACCTTTACGGCATTGCTTTCTGTGCTGTACTATCTCACCATTGCAGGAAACAGGAGGGATCGTTCCTGATGAAACATGATGCACGCACCGCCGCTTTGCAGGCACTTTTGCAGGTGGAGGAAAGCGAAGGCTATTCCAATATCGTCATTGATAAAATCATTCGGCAGATGGAACTGCCCCCGCGGGAAGCTGCGTTGGCTTCCGCGTTGTTTTATGGCGTGCTCGAAAAGCGTATCGCCATCGACTGGGCGCTGAATCAGTTCTGTAAAAAGCCGGTGGAAAAGCTGGATGCCCCCGTGCGGGAGTTGCTGCGGTTGGCCGTGTGTCAGCTTTTGTATATGGACAAAATCCCCGATTCTGCTGCCGTGAATGAGGCAGTTAAAGCCTGCCGTCAAATGGGAAAGAGCAGCGCTGCCGGGTTTGTCAACGGCGTGCTGCGCAACCTTCTCCGCCAACGGGAAGCCCTTCGCTGGCCCGAAACCGGCGACGAATCCCTTTCTGTCCGATACGGATGCCCTGTACACTGGATTACTTTCTGGCGAAACTCTTATGGGGAGGACTTCTGCCGGAAGATGCTGGAGTCACTTGCAGTTCCGCCGTTTTTGTATGCGCGGGTCAATCCTCTGCGGGGCAGTGTAGAGGAGTTTGTGAAAAAAGCCGCCGAAACCGGTATGAAAGCCACACCGGTAGAATCCGTTCCCGGCGCAGTGCGGTTGAAACATACCGGCTCTGTAGCAGAACACCCGCTGTACCGGCAGGGATGGTTCCATGTACAGGATCTCTCTTCACAGGTGTGCGTGATGCAGGGGGAGGTTCGGCCTGGAATGCGAGTAGTCGATGTGTGTGCTGCGCCCGGCGGAAAAACATTTACCGCCGGAGAATGGATGGAAAATCAGGGCGAGCTTTTCGCCTATGACCTTTATAAAGGAAAAGTAGGGCTCATCCGTTCCGGCGCGGAGCGTCTGGGGCTCACCTGTGTGCAGGCTGCTGTGCGCAACGCCGAAACCCCCGCGTTTTCTCCGGAACCGGCAGACGTTGTATTTTGTGATGCACCCTGTTCCGGGCTGGGCATCCTTCGCCGCAAGCCGGAAATTCGCTATAAAAAGTTGGAAAGTTTGCGCGAGCTGCCCGGTTTGCAGAAAAGAATTTTGCATGAAGCCGCAAAGCTGGTCAAGCCCGGCGGACGGCTGGTTTATTCTACCTGTACATTGAATCCCGATGAAAACGGGCTGACAGCAGGAGTATTTTTGAAAGAACACCCGGAATTCACAGCGGTTCCCGTCCATATTCCGGCGGGAATGAGCCGTGCTGTGCAGGAACCGGAACACCAGTTCACCATGACGCCTTTTTCCTGTGGGACGGACGGATTTTTTGTGGCGGTGTTTGAGAAGAAGCAGGAAAGCTGAGGAGAGAAAATCTTGAAAACCGATATCAAATCCATGACACTGGCAGAAATCAAAAAAGCATTTCAGGCAGAGGGCCTTCCGGCATTTCGTGGTCTGCAGGTGTACCGTTGGCTGCACCGGGGCGTGGAATCGTTTGATGAAATGTCCGACCTTTCGAGGGATCTGCGGCAAAAGCTCAGTGAAAAATATTACATATCTGTAGCAATTATTGAAAAAAAACGGGTTTCAAGGTATGATAATACCATTAAATACCTGTTCCGGCTCCATGATGGCCAATATGTGGAATCGGTTTTGATGGAGTACCATCACGGCTATTCGATATGTATTTCCACACAGGCGGGCTGTAAAATGGGCTGCACTTTCTGCGCTACCGGCCAGGGCGGCTGGTTCCGTGACCTGGCACCTTCTGAGATGCTGGCGCAGATTCAGGCTGCACAGAAGGATTCCGGCAACCGGGTATCTAATATTGTGCTGATGGGGATGGGTGAGCCGTTGGATAATTACGAAAATGTCCTGCGGTTTCTCGAATTGGTGTCCTCTGATGAGGGCATGAATATTGGTGCACGGCATATCTCGCTCTCTACCTGTGGGCTGGTGGATAAGATTTACGACCTGGCAGACAAAAAATTACAGGTCACACTGTCGGTTTCGCTGCATGCGCCGAATGATCAGATCCGTTCCCGCACGATGCCGGTGAACCGAAAATGGAATGTGGAAGCGCTGCTGAAGGCCTGCCGCTATTATGCCGAAACCACGCACCGGCGCATCTCGTTTGAATATGCCATGATTCAAGGGGTAAACGATACCGATGCTTGTGCACAGGAACTGGCCCGGCGGCTGAAAGGCATGTTGTGCCATGTCAACCTCATTCCAGTGAATGATGTTACGGGTGCAAATTATCGCAAAAGCTCTCAGGATCGGCTGCAAAAGTTCAGCAAGATCCTTTCGGATAAGGGAATTCCCGTAACCGTGCGGCGCACGCTCGGTTCAGATATTGAGGCCTCCTGCGGACAACTGCGGGGGAAACATGAAGAGGAGGCGGTATTGAATGAAAGCCGTCAGTAAAACAGATATCGGGCTTCGAAGCTCAAATCAGGATGCCTGCGGATGCGGTCTGCTTCCGGACGGGGCATGGATGGTTGTGTGTGATGGAATGGGCGGTGCAAACGGCGGCAACATTGCCAGCGAAATGGCGCTTTCCTGTATGACAACACAGATTGCCAATGAATATCAGCCGGAAATGGAGGCCAGTGCAATTCGAAATCTGCTGACGGCTGCGGCATATACAGCCAATACACAGATTTTTGATGCCTCTGTGAATACCCCCGAGCTTTCGGGAATGGGTACTACCCTGGTAGCCGCCATCGTCACCCGCGGAAAGGCCCATATCATACATGCCGGAGACAGCCGTGCTTATCATATCACCCATTCCGGGGTTCATCAGGTAACCATGGATCATTCCATGGTGCAGGAAATGCTGAACCGTGGCGATATTACAGTAACACAGGCACGCCATCATCCGCACAAAAATATCATTACCCGTGCGCTGGGCGTGCAGGAAATGATTGACGTCGATTATACCGAGCTGGATTTCAGACAGGGGGAAACTCTGCTGGCATGTTCAGACGGATTAAGCAACTATGTTCATGCAGAACAGATGTATCAGTATGCCAGAAGCTGTCAGGGTCAGGAGCTGGCAGATGCACTGGTACAGGCGGCGCTGGTCAGCGGCGGAAGCGATAATATTACCGTGACGCTGATTGAAGACTGACAGCACTGGATAGGAGTGGAATACCATGGATAAATATACTGGAAAGCGATTGGATGGACGCTACGAAATTCATGAGCTGCTGGGTGTTGGCGGCATGGCGGTTGTATATCGTGCCTATGACACGATTGATGACCGTATGGTAGCTATCAAGATTTTGAAAGATGAGTTTGCAGGCAACAGCGAATTTCTGCGCCGTTTCCGCAATGAGTCCAAAGCCATTGCGGTACTTTCTCACCCGAATATTGTCAAGGTGTATGACGTGAGTTTTGGCGATCGGATGCAATACATCGTCATGGAGTATGTAGACGGCATCACCCTGCGGGAATACTTGGATCAGCAAAAAGAAGTCCGCTGGAAGGAAGCCATTCATTTTACTGTGCAGATTCTTCGTGCGCTTCAGCATGCTCATGAAAAAGGCATTGTCCACCGCGACATCAAGCCGCAGAACATTATGCTTTTGCAGGATGGCACCATCAAGGTGATGGACTTCGGTATCGCCCGCTTTGCACGCAGCGAAACACGCACCATGACTGATAAAGCCATCGGCTCTGTGCACTATATTGCTCCCGAGCAGGCCCGAGGTGATTTGACCGACGAAAAGGCCGACATCTATTCG
Source organism: uncultured Clostridia bacterium (assembly GCA_946484175.1). Classification (GTDB taxonomy): domain Bacteria; phylum Bacillota; class Clostridia; order Oscillospirales; family Acutalibacteraceae; genus Heritagella_A. The sequence continues at coordinate 28,346 of CAMLSX010000007.1, read as the reverse complement.
GTGGGCGTGATGCTGTATGAAATGATCACCGGCCAGCTGCCGTTCGAGGCGGATAATGCGGTTTCGGTGGCTATTATGCAGTTACAGGCAAATCCTACCCTGCCGCGTGAAATCAACCCCGATATTCCCGAAGGCCTGCAGGAAATCACCATGAAAGCCATGCAGAAGGTGCCTTCTCAGCGCTATCAGTCCGCAGCTGAGATGCTGGGTGATATCGAACAGTTCCGGCGCAACCCGGGTGTGCGGTTCGAATACAAATATTTTATCGATGATACTCCCACCAAATATGTGGACGCCATCAATACCGTGAAGGGAACTACCGGCCCGGTTTCCTATAACGACAACTATGAATACGAAGAAGATTTGGGCAAAAAGCAGGGTTCCGGTAAAACCCGTATGGTTATTGCAGGTATAGGAACTGCATTTTTGATTATGGCATTGATTTTAGGAATGATGGTTACCTTTAACCAGTGCAGTGCCGCACAGGAGGAGCCGCAGGAAACTGTAACTGTGCCCAAATTTGTGGGACTGATGTATCCCGATGATATTGTTGGAAACGAAGAATTTGAAGGCAAATTTGAATTCCGCATTGAAAATACCGGCAATGACCCGGATCAGGAAAACGGCGTAATTTTGAAGCAGACCCCTAATGAAGGCATTGAGGTCTATGTAGGCAAAGAAATTGTGCTCACCGTCAATAATCTGGGAGAAGATGTTACCATCCCGCCTGTTTCAGGATTGCCGCAGGAACAGGCTGAAAGTGTGATTACCGAGCGTGGTCTGGTGCCGAATATTGTTACCGTAGCAGATGATGAAACTGCCAAAGGCTATGTAACGGGTACCAATCCGCCCGAGGGAACTTCGGTGACGCCCGGAACTGAAATAACGATTTATGTAAGCAGTGGGCCTTCAGAGGGAATCGCTGTGCCGCAGGTGATCGATAAATCTCTGGAAGCCGCAAAAGCTGAGATTATGGCCGCCGGTTTGACGGTTGGCGAACTCATTCCGCAGGATGACAGCGACAAGCCTGAAAATGTCGTGCTGGAAACCGACCCGCTGCCGGGTGTAAAAGTGGCCAGTGGTTCGCGTGTGAATATTATCTACAGCTCTGGCAAACAGTCTACCAAAACGGTGGATGTTATTATCAATCTGCCGGTAAATGTGGATGAAGATATCCAGATGCGTATTTACCTGGATAACAGCCTTATCAAAGAGGATGTTGTAAACCCTGGACGCACCAATAATGAGCTGTATCCCATCAAAGTAGAGGGCACCAGTGGAAAGAAAACGCTGCTGGTCACGCTGAATGGACAGGATTATGTGTCCTTTGAACTGGATTTCGATTCGGGAACTCCCACGCAGCTATGGAGTAAACCTTTTACTCCTACAGCGACACCTACACCAACTCCAGAAGAAACTTTTGAATCCAGCTCAACTCCGGAAGATGGCGAAATTCCAGATGAATGATAAGACAGGAGAGCAGATGGAACAAAAAGGTTTGTTATTAAAGGGAATCGGCGGTTTTTACTATGTGGAAGCCGAAGATGGAAATATTTACGAATGTAAGGCAAGGGGCATTTTCCGTAAAAAGAAAATGTCCCCCTATGCCGGAGACCGTGTCCGGATTTCGGTAGAAGAGGACGGTACTGGTGCGATTGAAGAGATTGAACCGCGAAAAAACGACCTGATTCGTCCGCCGGTCGCCAATATTGACCAGCTGATTATTGTAGTTTCGGTCAAAGATCCCTCGCCCAGTACGCTGGTGATTGATAAAACGATTGCCGCAGCAGAAAATAAAGGGATTGAGCCGGTGCTGGTGGTTTCCAAAACAGATTTGGAAGACGCAGCCCCGCTGTTGGAAATCTATCGCAAGGCTGGAATTCCCAGCTTTGCGATCTCTACCGTAACAGGCGAGGGCATCGAAGAAGTACGAGCCCTGCTGAAAGGAAAGATTTCCGCTTTTACCGGGAATTCTGGTGTGGGGAAGTCTAGCCTGCTGAACTGCGTAGATGAGCGATTTTCGTTGGAAACTGGCGAAATCAGTCAAAAGCTGGGGCGCGGCCGTCATACCACCCGACAGGTAGAACTGTATCCCTTGCCGGGAGGCGGATATGTAGCGGATACCCCAGGATTTTCTTCGATTGAACTCGACCGGTATGAACTGGTGCGCAAAGAAGAGCTGCCGCATTGTTTCCGTGAGTTTGAACCATATCTGGATTCATGCCGGTTTACCTCCTGCTCGCATACCTGTGAGAAGGGCTGTGCAGTTCTCGAAGCAGTACGGGAAGGAAAAATCGCGCCCTCCCGCCATGAAAGTTATGTGACAATGTATCAGGAAGTGAAGGATATTAAGGAATGGCAACTGAAAGAAAAGTCTGTATGATTCTCGGTTCTGCACCGCTGGAAGGGGACTGCATCCCTGCCGGTTTCAGTGCGGAAGATTGTTTTGTTATCTGCGCCGACGGCGGAATTGATACCGCCCGGAAGCTGAATATTCAGCCGGATTTGGTGGTGGGTGATTTTGACTCTGCTCAGGGGGAACCGCCCGAAGGGGTAGAGGTGATCCGCCTTCCTGTGGAAAAGGATGAGACCGACCTGTTGTATGCAGTAAAAGAAGCTTTTCGGCGCGGGTACAGCAGTTTTATTTTGTTGGGTGTATTGGGCGGCGAGCGGTTTGACCACTCGATTGCCAGCCTTTGTGTGCTGTCGTTTATTGCAGACCGTGGTGGCCGTGCGGTAATGGCAAACGGAAAAACAAGTGTATTTGTTATCAATATCGGTCGGCTGGTATTTACCGATTTGAAAGGTTCTACGCTGTCGGTTTTCCCGTTTGGAGCAAACAGCTGTACGGTAACATATAAAGGGCTGCAATATCCGTTGGTAAATCAGACATTGCAGCTGAACGATGCTATGGGCGTGAGCAATTGTATTATAGAAGACCGTGCAGAGATTTTTCTGCATCAGGGACGCGCGCTGGTTATTCTTATTGAAACATAAGTTGAATGGTAATGTGAATCGAGGGGAAAACCTAAATGGTTTTCCCCATTTCGCTTTGCGCAGATTTTCATAAAATATTTGTTTTGAAAAAGAAAAAAGGAGCCCCCAACGGGGCTCCTCAGTGAATACATGCTCCAATCAGACTGCGCGGGTGACCTTACCGGAACGCAAGCAGCGGGTGCAGGCGTAAATACGCTTGGGAGTACCATTCACAACTGCTTTTACGCGGCGGATATTGGGTTTCCAGGTTCTGTTAGAACGACGATGGGAGTGGGAAACCTTAATGCCGAAAGCGACGTCCTTGCCGCAAATCTCACACTTTGCCATGTCTGCACCTCCTTCATGTGGAACGATCTAAAAATGCAACAGTGGTATTCTATCAGATTTGCGAAAAAAAAGCAAGTGTTTTTTGGAAATTAAGGAAAAAATCTTTTTTTGGTCCTCCATCTAAGAGCTGAAAAAGCAAATTTTGCATTATTTTACAATTTGGATACTGTTTCTGGGAAAGAAATTTGATATAATAGGCATGATAATTCTCTCGAGGAATTCGCTTCTTCGAGGAGTCTGTTGGAAAGGAAAGAAAAATTACTATGAAAAAGAAAGTCCTTTTGTTGGGTGATTCCATTCGAATGGGGTATGATGAATATGTAAAGGAACTTTTGCAGGAAGACTGCGAAGTTTATTATGACGATGAAGATAACGGGCGTTTTGCTGCCTATACATTGTGGCAGGCAAACCAGTTAATTCGTCAGTACGGCCCCTTTGATCTGGTGCACTGGAATAACGGTTACTGGGATATGAATATCGAGGCGCCCATGACAGAGGCCATTCACCCGCTGGATGAATACCTGCATTTTTTGAAAAGAATTCTCGAATTGGTGCGTAAAGACAGCGCAAAGGTGGTTTTTGCCACCACTTTGCCCATGCTGCCGGAAGGGGAGATGGATTCTCCTGAAGGACGCCAGTTTGCCTATGACGACAATACCGCTTGCCGTTACAATGCAGCAGCCTGCAGCCTATTGGAAGGAGAGGGTGTTCGGATTAACGACCTGTATGCACTGTGCAAACAGCATCCCACCCTGTATAAATGCCCTGACCGCCTGCATCTGACCGAAGAGGGCAGCCGTAAATGTGCCGAGCAGGTGGCTGCGGTAATTCGCGAGGAACTGGGGCTCTGATTTGAAAAGTAATCAACATTGATGGGAGGTTTTTTCGATGGGAATTATCAAAACTGCTTTTAATGCGCTGGGCGGCACCTTGGCTGACCAGTGGCTGGAAACCATAGAGCCCTTTGAAATGAGCGATAATACCGTGATGACCTGCGGTGTTTCAGTGCGCCGTGATGATAAGCGCAACGGTAACCGTAAGGGAAGTCAAAATGTTATTTCCGATGGTTCGGTGATCCACGTGTATCCCAACCAGTTTATGATGCTCATTGACGGCGGTAAAATCGTGGACTACACTGCCGAAGAGGGTTATTATAAAGTCAGCAATTCCTCTGCACCGTCTCTCTTTAATGGTTCGCTGGGAGATTCCGTACAGGATTTCTTTGAGCGTGTCAAGTTTGGCGGCGCAACTCCGACTGCACAAAAGGTGTACTATATCAATTTGCAGGAAATCAAAGGGATCAAATTCGGTACTCGCAATCCCATTAACTACTTTGATAATATGTATAATGCCGAACTGTTTCTGCGGGCGCACGGCACCTATTCTATTCGCATTACCGACCCTCTGCGCTTCTATTATGAGGCTGTTCCGCGCAACAAAGAGATCGTTGATATCAAAGACATCAACGAGCAGTATCTCTCTGAATTCCTCGATGCTCTCCAGTCCGCCATTAATCAGATGTCGGCTGACGGTATCCGTATTTCTTTTGTGGCTTCAAAGAGCCGTGAACTCAGCCGGTACATGGCTGATATTCTGGATGCAGACTGGAAAAAAGACCGCGGCATGGAAATCCAGTCGGTGGGTCTGGCCAGTATTTCGTATGACGAAGAGTCCAAAAAGCTTATCAACATGCGAAACCAGGGCGCCATGCTCAGCGACGCCGCTGTACGGGAAGGATATGTACAGGGAGCCATGGCTCGCGGAATTGAGGCGGCCGGTTCGAACGCAAACGGTGCAGCAGCTGGATTTATGGGAATCGGTATGGGAATGAATACCGGTGCCGGTATGGCGGGAGCCTTCTCACAGACAAACCAGCAGCAAATCCAGGCACAGCAGGCAGCCGCTCAGCAGCAGGCTGCATCACAGGCAGGCGGCTGGACATGTTCCTGCGGCGCAAAGAATCCTGATATGGCTAAATTCTGTGCCCAGTGCGGCAATAAAAAACCGGAAACTGCTGGGGAATGGGTATGCCCGGAATGCGGCACCAAAAATGCCGGAAAATTCTGCATGAATTGCGGCAAGCCCCGTCCGGCAGCTGGAAAATTCCACTGCAACAAATGCGGGTTTGAAACCGACAATGCTGCCGGGATGAAGTTCTGTCCGGAATGTGGCGACCCGATTACCAGCGAGGATTTTCGATAAGGAACAGGAAATCAAACAGAAGGGAAACAGAAAATGTCTGTCGTATCATTTAAATGTAAAAACTGCGGCGGAGAGCTCCTTTTTGACCCGGATACGCAAAAATTCCACTGTGAATATTGCGATAGCTATTTTACACGGGAAGAAGTGGGCGAAGAGCCGCAGGAAACCACCGAAGAACCGGCCGCTGCAACGGAAACCGAACCCCAGCCGGAAGGCGACGAATTTTATGACAATGTGGTCGAGTACATCTGCCCCAGCTGCGGAGCACAAGTGATTGCAGAGGCTTCGACTGCCGCAACCTGGTGCTATTACTGTCACAACCCGGTGGTGCTTTCTCCCCGGCTTTCCAATGAACTGAAACCTGATAAAGTGATTCCGTTTGTACTGGATAAAGAGAGTGCGGCGAAAGCTTTTGACGACTGGAAAAAGAAAAAGTGGTTTTTAAAACCCGGCTTTTCTCAGGAGGCACGGCTGGAAAAAATGGCGGGTGTGTATTATCCTTACTGGAAGCTTGACTGCACTGCGCATGGCTATCTGCGCGCCCATGCAGAGAAAATCCGCATTTGGCGCAATGGAAATACAGAATATACTGAGACCAGTGTTTATCAGGTCATGCGTGAAGGCGAGGTAGATTTGGATAATATCACCTTTACTGCAATCAATCGGGAAGATATCGACCTGACACAGGGAGTGTATCCCTTTGATTACACAAAAGCGGTGAAGTTCTCCATGGCCTATCTCTCCGGCTTTCTGGCAGAACGCCGCATGACCGAGCAAAAAGATATGGAACCCCGCGCGCAGGAAAAAATCAACCAGTATACACAACAGTGCTTACAATCCACCATCAGGGGATATGACCATGTGCATGTGGAAGAATACCACGCACAGGCTGAAAGGGAAAAATGGGAATATATGCTGCTTCCTGCCTGGGTCATGACATATCAATACCATGGAGACACTTATTATTATGCTGTCAACGGACAGACTGGAAAGGTCTGCGGACGGCTGCCTTTGAGCAAAGCCCGTCTTGCTATCCTGTTTGGCGGTGTTACAGCCGCAGTAGCGGCAGTAGCTGCACTGATTGGAGGGATTTTCCTGTGAAAAAGAAAGTAACCATCAGTCTGTGCGTTGTTGTGCTGCTGTGCGTAATGCTTTCATTTGGCAGCGTGTTTGCTGCTTCCAGCCAGCGGGTCTATGACCAGGCGGGGCTGTTTACCGCAGAAGAAGTAACAGAACTGGAAAAGAGAGTGGCCGGGCACCGTGAAAGCACCAATCTGGATATCGTCATTGTCACAACCGACAATACGATGGGAAAAACCTCCCGCGACTATGCCGATGACTTTTATGATTATAACGGCTTTGGCGTGGGGGATGACCATTCTGGTGTGCTGTTGCTCATCGATATGGATAACCGCATGGCATACATGTCCACTACGGGAAAAGCCATCCAGATTTTTACCGATGATACTATTCAGGCAATCACCGATCGAGTAGCTTCCAACTTGGGGAACAGGGCTTACGCGAAAGGTGTCCGCGTGTTTTTGGATGAAGTGGAAGATTGTGTAAACCCTAATATTTGGGGAATGGTTCTGGGTTGCCTGATCATTGGTATCGTGGGCGGCGCAATTGCAGTTGCCAGCGTGTGGTACAAATATACCCATGGACATAAAGCAGATCAGTATGAACTGTCAGAAAACAGTTCTATTTATCTGGCAGGACGTGAAGATGTATTTTTACGGAGATACGTCACTTCCCGCAATATCTCTAGCAATAACAACAGCGGCGGTGGTGGTTCCAGCACACATACTTCCAGCAGCGGAACCAGCCATGGCGGCGGCGGAAGCAGTTTTTAAGCTCTTGCCGCTGAAACTGCTAAATATAATTTGACTTTGAAAGGAGCGACAAATATGGATTTAACTGCATTCTATAAACTGACTTATGGCTTGTATATTGTTTCCTCCAGTACGGGGGAACAGGATGCCGGTTGTATTATCAATACGGCAGCACAGGTGACGGCAGAGCCACCAAGGTTGGCCGTTACTGTTAACAAAAAGAACACAACGGCAAAAGTGATTCAAAAAGCCGGCGTGTTTGCGGTGACTGCGCTGACCAAAAGCGCAGATATGGAGTTGATTGGAACCTTTGGTTTCCGCTCCAGCGAAACCGAAAATAAATTTTCATCTTTTGCTGTGAAACGCGATGCAGCGGGCGTTCCCTATGTGATAGATCATGCAGCAGCTCGTTTCAGCGTAAAGGTGGAACAAACCGTAGATTTGGATACTCATTGGATGTTTATCGGAGAAGTGACCGAAGCAGAAAAACTGCTGCCGGAGGAGCTTTTGACCTATGAATATTACCATGCTGTACTCAAGGGCGGTACACCGAAAAATGCTCCTTCCTATAAGGGCGATGCAGAAGAAATTCCGGTGGAGCCTGCTGGTTCTGGTGAACGCTGGCGTTGTACGGTTTGCGGATACATCCACGAAGGCCCGCTGCCAAAGGCCTTTGCCTGCCCGGTTTGCGGTGTCGGCTCCAAGCAGTTCGAAAAGCTGGAAGATGCCCCGGCTGCTTCACCGGAGCGCTGGCGTTGTACAGTTTGCGGATATATCCACGAAGGCCCGCTGCCAGAAGATTTCACCTGCCCAGTTTGCCGGGTAGGTGCTGAGCGTTTTGAACGTCTTTCCTGAGATTCGCAGTTGTATTGTGGGGACAGGTTTTCCGGATTCGGAACGCCTGCCCCCGTGTTTTTTCATTCAAGAAAGGGGTGCGCATCGTTCATGAAAAAAGCTGTATGGGGAGTCGTTGCCGCTGCAGCTGCTCTGACGAGTTACGATCAGAATAACCGTTTGACCGTTTCGGAATATGAGTTTTCTTTTTCCGATCTTCCCGAATCCTTTGACGGGTTTCGAATCGTGCAGATTTCTGACCTGCATAACAAGCGCTTCGGGAAAAAACAGGCTCGTCTGCTTGAGCGGGTAGCCGCTTTAGCCCCCGATATGATAGCGATTACTGGTGATCTGATTGACCGGCGCAGAACGAGGCTGCAAACTGCTGTTCCCGCTCAGGAGCTCTGTCTTGGTGCAGTCCGACTAGCTCCAGTCTTCTATGTGCCGGGAAATCATGAGGCAAAATTTCCAGAATATCCAGCTTTTCGCGAGGAATTGGTGCAGCTGGGGGTACAGGTACTGGAAAACCGTACGATGCACCTGTCAAAAAGCGGAGATTCCATCACAATTGCGGGAATTGCAGACCCTAATTTTTTTCTCACACAAAAAATTCATTTCCGTACACAGCTTTTTCGCATGATTCCTGCTAATGCAGGTTTTACGATGCTATTGAGTCATCGCCCTGAGAAGTTGAATGATTATGGTGCGGCAGGTGCCGACCTGGTTCTGGCAGGCCATGCGCACGGCGGGCAAATCCGTCTTCCAGCTGCCGGTCCAGTATGGGTGCCCAGTCAGGGATTTTTTCCGTCGTTGGCACAAGGGGTCCATTGTTTTGGAAAAACCACCATGGTCATCAGCCGGGGATTGGGCAACAGTCTTTTTCCGCAGCGTGTTTTTAATTGTCCCGAAATCGTTTGCGTTACCTTGCGGCGAAACAGAAAAGAAACAGGCGATTTTTGAAAATTTGCCATAAAGAATGACAAATCCTGCATTTTTTAATTGCACCCCCTGCCAGTGTGTGCTATAATGGTGTTCACACGGCGTTCTTCCACTCTTGAGAAAAGCAGAAGATGTTGGATAGCTGTTTTTCAAGCAGAGTTCGCATTTAAGCGCGAAAAATATAAAAATGCCGTATTTTTCACGTGCCTCTGGCTGCATGGCTGCCGGCGGCAGTGTTGCATGGAGGTACCATAGATGTATCAAATCGTTGAAAAAAAAGTATTAAATCCTACTGTAACTCTGATGAAAGTGAAAGCCCCGTTGATTGCAAAAAAGGCTGAGCCCGGCCAGTTTATCATTCTGCGTGTGGATGAAAACGGCGAGCGCATTCCGCTGACAATTGCTGATTATGATCGCGAAGCTGGACTGGTGACGATTATTTTCCAGATTGTCGGTGCAACCACCGAAAAGCTGAATCACCTGAATGAAGGGGATTATATTCATGACTTTGTAGGCCCGCTGGGCGTTCCTTCTCATGTGGAGGGGCTGAAAAAGGTCGCAGTTGTCGGCGGCGGCGTGGGCTGCGCGATTGCTTATCCCATTGCGAAAAAGCTGCACGAGCTGGGCGCAGAAGTTCACTCCGTGGTGGGCTTCCGCAATCAGGATCTTGTAATCCTGGAGGATGAGTTCAAGGCTGTCAGCGATAAATTTGTTCTGATGTCTGATGACGGTTCCTGCGGCGAAAAGGGCTTGGTAACCGATGCCCTGAAAAAACTCATCGAGAGTGGTGAGCAGTATGATGAAGTGATTGCCATTGGACCGCTGGTCATGATGAAGTTTGTCTGCCTGCTGACCAAGCAGTATAATATCAAGACCGTTGTCAGTATGAACCCGATCATGATTGACGGAACCGGCATGTGCGGCGGCTGCCGTCTGACAGTTGGCGGCGAAACCAAATTTGCCTGCGTAGACGGCCCTGACTTCGACGGCCATCTGGTAGATTTTGACGAGGCGATGGAACGTTCCTCCATGTATAAGCCTTTTGAACGTCATCAGCATGAAGAGACCTGCAACCTGTTCAAAAAAGAGGTTCAGGCCTGATCCGGCCGGTTTTCAGACTGGAGCTATATTTTTCAGAATCGCTGTGTTTGGCACAGCACGGGAAAGGAAAGAGAATAAACCATGCCCAATATGTCATTGAAAAAGAATGAAATGCCGGTACAGGACCCGCAGGTTCGCAACCATAATTTCAGTGAGGTTGCTCTCGGTTATACCGAAGAGCAGGCACTGGATGAAGCAGAGCGCTGCTTGAACTGCAAAAATAAGCCCTGTGTTGGTCACTGTCCTGTTGCAATTGATATCCCCGGTTTTATCGCCAAAATCCGTGAAAAGGATTACGAAGGCGCTTATCAGATTATCAACCGTTCCAGCTCTTTGCCGGCTGTTTGCGGCCGTGTGTGTCCGCAGGAAACCCAGTGCGAGAGCAAGTGCGTGCGCGGTATCAAAGGTGAGCCGGTAGCTATCGGCCGTCTGGAGCGCTTTGTGGCTGACTGGCACAATGCACACGCTACTGAAAAGGCCAAGGCTCCCGAGAGCAACGGCCACAAGGTAGCAGTTGTTGGTGCAGGGCCTTCTGGCTTGACTTGCGCCGGCGATCTGGCCAAGATGGGTTACAAGGTTTCTGTATTTGAAGCACTGCATCTGGCTGGCGGTGTGCTGGTGTACGGTATCCCTGAGTTCCGTCTGCCCAAGGCCATTGTCCAGAAAGAAGTGGATACCCTGAAGGAACTGGGCGTTGAAGTGGACACCAATACGGTGATCGGCCGTACCCTGACCATCGATGAACTGTTTGAAGATGGTTTTGAGGCAGTGTTTATCGGTTCCGGTGCTGGCCTGCCTCGTTTCATGAATATTCCCGGTGAGAACCTGAAGGGCGTATATTCTGCTAACGAGTTCCTTACCCGTGTCAACCTGATGAAAGCATATCAGGATGGCAGCAGCACGCCGATTCAGCACGCGAAGAATGTCGCAGTTGTCGGCGGCGGCAACGTGGCTATGGACGCAGCTCGCTGCGCAAAACGTTTGGGTGCTGAAAATGTGTACATCGTCTACCGTCGTTCCGAAGAAGAAATGCCTGCTCGCCGCGAGGAAGTGGAGCATGCCAAGGAAGAAGGCATCATTTTCAAGGTGCTCAACAATCCTACCGAGATTGTCGGTGACGAGCATAAGTTTGTCTGCGGTATGAAGTGTGTAGAGATGGAGCTGGGTGAGCCCGATGAGTCCGGCCGCCGCCGTCCGGTGGAGAAGAAGGATTCCGAGTTCCTGATGGATGTAGACTGCGTGATTATGTCCATTGGTACATCTCCTAACCCGCTGATCCGCAACACCACAAAGGGTCTGGATACCAACCGTCGTGGCTGCATTATTACAGAAGAAGAAACCGGTTTGACCTCTCGCGAAGGTGTATATGCCGGTGGCGACGCTGTAACCGGAGCTGCAACTGTTATTCTGGCAATGGGTGCAGGTAAAAAAGCCGCAAAGGCAATTGACGAGTACATTCGTTCTAAATAAAAGTTGTCTGGAGTTTTGACAGAATACACAGCTCTTGACAATTGAATTCGACAAGTTTATACTGAATAACGAAGCTGGGGTGCCGTATCAAAACGGCTGAGAGGGCGAGAAGCCTAACCCATTGAACCTGTTGGTTAGTACCATCGTAGGGAAGCTGATCGTTCTGTCTCTGCAGAAGAATACTATTTGCGAGCATGAAGCCGGTTCCCGGAATGGGAACCGGCTTTTGTCATATCTGGAGGTGGTTTTGTGAAGTGGAATGGAAAACAGATTACGCTGGAAACGCCTGTCACGGTGCTGGAATTTTTGCAGCAGCAGGGGTATAACGCCCAGCGCGTAGCGGTAGAGCGCAACGGAGAGATCGTCCGGCGTTCAGACTTTGAGAAAGAGCTTCTCCGGGACGAGGACACCGTGGAAGTCGTAACCTTTGTAGGGGGCGGCTGATGGAAAACGTCACGAAACAAACTCTGTATCAGGCTCGGGTGGAACGCCATGGGGAGGTGGCCGTGCAAAAGATGCAAAGCGCCTGTGTCGGTATTGCCGGGCTTGGCGGACTCGGCTCTCACATTGCGCTTTCTCTTGCCCGAATGGGTGTGGGAAAGCTGGTGCTGGCAGATTTCGACCGGGTGGATGTGACGAACCTTCACCGGCAGCAGTATTTTACGGAGCAGGTGGGGCTTCTCAAAGCGGAAGCGTTGGCAGATACGCTGCGGAAAATTGATCCGTGGATACAGCTGGAACTGCATCCGGTGCGGCTCACGCCGGAGAATATTTCGACCATTTTCGGCAGTTGTTCCATTATTTGCGAAGCTTTTGACAAAGCGGAGGAAAAGGCCATGCTGCTGGAAACGGTTCTCACCAAATTGCCCCACACCGTCGTGGTGTCCGGCTCCGGCATGGCGGGAACGGTTTCTGTGAATGAAATCCAGACCCGAAAAGCCATGAAAAGGCTGTATCTCTGCGGCGACGGGGAAACCGATGTGGCGGAATACGGCAGTTTGTTTGCGTCCCGGGTAGCGGTATGCGCAGGCCATCAGGCCCATATGGTGCTGCGGCTGCTGCTTGGGGAAGCTGAATAAAGACTTATTTGTTTACACAATTCTTGATTTTATGATAGGAGGCATTTTTTATGAAAGACGAGTTGATTTTGGGCGGGCATTCTTTTTCCTCCCGCTTCATCCTAGGCTCCGGCAAATATTCCCTGGAGCTCATCAAGGCAGCGGTGGAAAACGCCGGGGCACAGATTATCACCCTGGCCCTGCGCCGTGCCAATGAGGGCGGCGCTGCCAACATTCTCGACTATATCCCCGAAGGTGTGACCCTGCTGCCCAACACTTCCGGTGCACGCAATGCTGACGAAGCGGTGCGCATTGCCCGGCTTGCCAGAGAATGCGGCTGCGGCGATTTTGTCAAAATTGAAATCATGCGGGATTCCAAATACCTGCTGCCGGACAATCAGGAGACCATCCGCGCAACCGAGATTCTGGCAAAAGAGGGCTTTGTGGTTATGCCCTATATGTATCCCGATTTGAACGTTGCCCGTGATCTGGTCAACGCCGGTGCTGCTTGTGTAATGCCGCTGGCTGCTCCCATCGGCTCTAACAAGGGTCTGGCTACCAGAGAATTTATCCAGATTCTCATTGACGAGATTGACCTGCCGATTATCGTAGATGCCGGAATCGGTCGTCCGTCTCAGGCCTGTGAAGCCATGGAAATGGGCGCAGCAGCTGTTATGGCTAATACTGCTATCGCTACTGCCGGAGATATTCCTGCTATGGCAGAAGCCTTTAAAAAGGCTATTGAGGCAGGCCGTACCGCCTATCTGTCCGGTCTGGGCCGTGTGATGGAAAAAGGCGCAGCCGCTTCTTCTCCGCTTACTGGCTTTTTGCAGGATTAAAATAGTCCGTGTGGGGGAGACTGGAAAATCGAATTAGATTTCTCGCGACTATACGGATTCCAAAGGAACTTAGTTCCTTTGGCGAGGGGGTAAGGGGGGCGAGGAGCCCTCAAAACAGGCGAAGCCTGCATAGATAAAAATCGCACTATACCCCAAGAGCTGCGAAGCAGCGCGAGGGCTGATAAGGATAATACTTTCCAAAAAACACGAATCCTAAAAGCCAAGTGCAAATGTATACCACTGTATTTACTATTTAACGAAAGAAGGAAACGCCTTCATGATTGACCAACATACCAACCATATGGAGTACCAGCCCGGAATGGAGCAGATCGGCTCTGAAATCCAGGACGCGGTGATCTCCAAAATGAATGAATGTGACTTTGACAGCTATACCGCCGCTGATGTGCGCCGGGCATTGCAAAAAGACGTGCTTTCCCCCGATGACTTTGCCGCGCTGCTGTCGCCTGCCGCCGATTCCTTTTTGGAGGAAATGGCACACCGAGCCCAGCAGGAAACCCGCAAGCATTTCGGCAATTCGGTGATGATGTTTACCCCGCTGTATATTGCCAACTACTGCGAGAATTACTGTATCTACTGCGGCTTTAACTGCCACAACAAAATTCGCCGTGCCAAACTCTCTATGGAAGAGGTGGAAAAGGAGATGAAAGCCATCTCCGACACTGGTTTGCAGGAGATTTTGATTCTCACCGGCGAAAGCCGCACGGCTTCCCCGGTGGAGTATATCGGCGAAGCCTGCAAACTGGCCCGGAAATATTTCCGGGTGGTGGGTGTTGAGATTTACCCGGTAAATTCAGATGAATACGCCTACCTCCACACCTGCGGCGTGGACTATGTTACCGTTTTTCAGGAGACCTACAATTCCGATAAATATGCCACTCTGCATCTGGGCGGTCATAAACGGATTTTCCCGTACCGCTTTAACGCGCAGGAACGTGCCCTCATGGGTGGAATGCGTGGTGTAGGTCTTGCCGCTCTGCTGGGGCTGGACGACTTCCGCAAGGACGCTTTTGCTACCGGCTACCACGGCTGGCTGCTCCAGCGGAAATACCCCCACGCGGAAATCGCTTTTTCCTGTCCCCGCCTGCGCCCCATTATCAACAATGACAAGATTAACCCCAAAGACGTCCACGAGCGGCAGCTTTTGCAGGTAATCTGTGCGTACCGCTTGTTTATGCCCTTTGCCAGCATCACCATTTCTTCCCGTGAACGCGCTGGATTTCGGGATAATATCATCGACATTGCCGCCACCAAGATTTCCGCTGGCGTTTCCACCGGTATCGGCGACCATAGCGGCGATGGCAAGGGCGATGAGCAGTTTGAAATCTCCGACAGCCGGAGCTATGACGAGATTTACAAAGCCATCAAAGACAAGGGCCTTCAGCCGGTGATGGCGGACTACATTTATGTGTAAGGGGAAAGAGGGGAGACGGCTCATCTGCGTAACCCAACGCAGCAGCTGTCCGGATAATTTTCTCACCCGAATAGGCTTGATTGCTGCGCAAAAACCTGCCCGGATTGTTTTGCGGGAAAAAGACCTCTCCCCAGAAGAATATGAAGCGCTGGCAAAAAAACTGCTTCCCCTTTGTGAGAAATATGGGGTGCCGCTGATGTGCAACGGTCCAGTACCCGGTTTTGCAGTGCCGGGGTGTGGTGTACAGCTTTCGTTTTCCAACCGGGATTTACCGGTTTCCGAGGAATTTGGCGTATCTGTTCACGCGCCGGAAGAAGCATCCGCTTTACAGGAAAGCAATGCTGCCTATCTTATTGCCGGGCACGTGTTCCCCACAGACTGCAAAAAGGGCGTACCTCCCCGGGGACTGGAATTTCTCGAAAAAGTGTGTCAGAGCGCCCGCCAGCCGGTGTATGCCATCGGTGGGATGACCCCGGAAAGAGTGCTGTCTGTTTTGCAGGCAGGAGCCGCCGGGTACTGCGTCATGAGTGCCCTTATGAAAGCGCCGGATCCCGTCCGGCTGATACAGGAATTTTATTGTCAGGAGGAAATCATTCATGAACTATAAAACCCAGATGGAAGCTGCCAAAAAAGGCATTATCACCCCCCAGATTCAGCTGGTAGCGGAAAAAGAGCACCGGGAGCCGGAGTGGATTCGGGAGCGCGTTGCCGCCGGTACCATTGCCATTCCCGCTAATATCCACCATACCTCACTGTCTGCTGAGGGTATCGGTGATGGCCTGCGCACCAAGATCAACGTGAATCTGGGAATTTCCGGCGATGCCAAGGACTACGAACTGGAAATGAACAAAGTGAAAATGTCCGTAGAAATGGGCGCGGAATCTATCATGGACTTGTCAAACTACGGCAAAACCCGGGTGTTCCGGGAAAAACTGGTGGAGTATTCTCCGGCCATGATTGGCACAGTGCCCATGTATGACGCCATCGGCTATCTGGACAAGGATTTGCTGGATATCACCGCCGATGATTTCCTCAAGGTAGTGGAAGCGCATGCCAAAGAGGGCGTGGACTTTATGACCATCCATGCAGGTATCAACCGCCGGGCGGTAGAGGCTTTCCGTCGGGAGGGACGGCGCATGAACATCGTTTCCCGGGGCGGCTCTTTGCTGTTTGCCTGGATGATGATGACAGGCAACGAGAACCCCTTCTTTGAGCGTTACGACGATGTGCTGGAAATCCTCCGCGCCCATGACGTGACCATCTCCATCGGCGATGCTCTGCGCCCCGGCTGTATTGATGACAGTTCCGATGCAGGTCAGATTTCCGAGCTGATTGAAATCGGCCATTTGACCAAGCGCGCTTGGGATGCGGATGTGCAGGTGTTGGTGGAAGGTCCCGGACATATGGCTATGAACGAAATTGCCGCCAATATGCAGATGGAAAAACGCCTTTGCCACGGTGCTCCTTTCTATGTACTGGGCCCCATTGTCACCGATATCGCTCCCGGCTATGACCACATCACTTCCGCGATTGGCGGGGCTATCGCTGCCTCCAACGGCGCTAATTTCCTGTGCTATGTCACCCCGGCAGAGCATCTGCGCCTGCCTGATCTCGACGACGTGCGTGAGGGCATCATCGCTTCCAAAATCGCCGCTCATGCCGCGGACATTGCCAACGGCCTGCCCGGCGCCCGTGATCGCGACAATGAGATGTCCACCGCCCGCCACAAGCTGGATTGGGACGAAATGTTCCGTCTGGCCCTTGATCCGGACAAGGCCCGCCGCTATTATGAGTCTACGCCGCCCGCCGAGCGCCACACCTGCTCCATGTGCGGCAAGATGTGCGCCGTTCGCACCACCAACATGATTCTGGAAGGAAAGACCGTGAAGTTCTGCTCTGAAAAAAGCAGCTGCGGCGAGTGATATATCAACTATATTTATGTTCAAATATGCGAGAGCAGCAGAGGTTTCTCTGCTGCTTTTTTTATATAAATTCCATGTTTTGTATAGGCTGTGCATATACTGGGAACACTGTTTGAGAGAGTAGATGGAAAGGATGAGCAGGATGAAACGCGGAAAAAGGATTACAACACTGTTTGCAGTATTGATGGGTGGTTTTTTTCTCTGTATTCTGGGAGTCCTGACGGCAGTTTTTCACGGAGAAGAGCTTTCTCAGGCAGCCGCACGTCAGAGTACCTATGAATTGGCTGTATCTCGTCCCAGAGGTGATTTTTATGATTGTAAAGGGCAAAAGCTGACAGGGAGAAATCAGCAG
The DNA here is from genome assembly GCA_946484175.1 of uncultured Clostridia bacterium. Lineage (GTDB taxonomy): Bacteria > Bacillota > Clostridia > Oscillospirales > Acutalibacteraceae > Heritagella_A. The sequence goes on along the minus strand of CAMLSX010000007.1, from coordinate 11,041 downwards.
GCGCTGGCGGCGGTTGCGCCGACTATTGAAGCCGCAGCAACGCTTACCAATCTGGTGACCGGTGAATATCGTACAGCGATTGCTTCCGCACTTTCCAATGGAACTCCATTCCTGGCAAAGGTTCCTTTCGGAACAGAATCTTCGGCTGGAATTGATGTGTTTTCTGTTTTAGACCGCTACACAGAGGATCAGCCGGCCAGTAATCTAATCGGATACCTAGACGGAAAAGGGAATGGAGCAGCAGGGCTGGAGCGGGTCTTTGATTCCGTTTTGCAATTGGATGGTTTGCTGAAAGTGACCTATTCTGTGGATGCGGTAGACCGTGTGGTAAATGGTGTAGAGCGCGAAATCAGCGACAGCAGGGAAGAGGCCGAACAAGGGGTTGTGCTCACTATTGACCGTAGAATTCAGCAAATTGCAGAGCAGGCATGTGAAGATGTACTCGAAAGTGGTGCGGTAGTCGTAACCGAGGTCGGCACCGGGGAAATCAAGGCACTGGTCAGTCTTCCGTCCCTTCACCCTGACAATATTGCACAGGATCTGGAAAACCCGGATTCTCCACTCATCAACAAGGCCTTTGCTTCCTATAATGTGGGGTCTGTATTCAAGCTGGTTTCTGCGGCTGCCGCACTGGAAGAGGGCATTTCACCGGAGTATGCTTATGATTGTACCGGCAGCATTGAGGTGGACGGACAACGATTTAAATGCTTTGATGGTAATGATCATGGAGTTGTCACGATGGAAGAAGCCATTGCGGAATCCTGCAACGGCTATTTTGTCAGTTTGATGCAGCAGGTAGATCCAACCGTGCTTTTAGAGACTGCTCGAAAATTGGGATTTGGACAAGAAACCGAATTCACTTCCGGATTTTGTAGTGATGCCGGTACGCTTCCTAATGAAAAGTCATTGCTGGTAAAAAAAGCGCTGGCAAACTTTTCTTTTGGGCAGGGAGAATTGACAGCAACACCGATTCAGGTCGCAGCAATGATCAATGCGATTGCGTCTGGCGGCACCTATCGCGATCTTTCCTTGATAAAAGGGATTGTATCGCTGGAAGACGGGACGTATAATTTTCAGCAGCCAGCAGGCGAAAAACAGACGGTTCTTTCTCAAAAGACGTGTAAGCTTCTGCGCACTTATATGACAACGGCGGTAGAAGAAGGTACGGCAGCTTCTGGGGCGCCCAAAGAAACCACAGCAGCAGCCAAAACCGGAACAGCGCAAACAGGACGTAATTCTGAAGATGGGGAAGAGATTGTTCAGTTGTGGTATGCTGGTTTCTTTCCAGCAGAAACGCCCCGGTATACAGTTACAGTTCTAAGGGCAGAGCGTGCGGGAAATGGCCGGGAATGTGCCAAAGTCTTTCAGGAAATTGCTGATGAGATGGAATCGCAGGGATTTTTGTCATAAACCACAAAAATAATCCGGCAGTTTTTCGATGGTTTTTCAGCGAAAAGGTTGACACGGCGTCTTTATCCGGTGTAGGATAAAAATAGATGTCGTGTCTATTTTTTGTCAGACTTTGTAATCGTTTTCATGTCTGAAATACACAGAAATCAGGAGGAGTTATCATGAAGATGAAACAAATTGAAATCGGTACTTGTATCCCCGGCCCTGCTGCGGAAAAATGGATTCCGCATATGGTAAATGCGGGATTTGAATGTGTGGCTATTAATTTTCACATGTCCCTAGACGGCGTGGATTTGAAGAAGCTGGCTGATAAAGTACATGGTATGCTCGATGGGACCGGTGTGCGTGTAGCAACAGTGGGCTATTACTGCAACGCCATTGAAAATCCTGACCATTGGGAGACACTGCGCCATGTGGTAGAAATGGCTCCGCTGTTCGGCGCACCGATGGTGAGTACCTTTGCTGGTGCTTATGAAGGAAAATCGGTAGAGGAAGCTATGCCGAAGTTTAAAGAAGTGTTTACAGATATCACCAACCGCGCCGCTGAAAAAGGCTTGAAGGTTGCGATTGAAAACTGCCCCATGGGCGGAAACTGGCAGCACTGCACCTGCAACATCGGTTTTAACCCCAAAGCATGGGAGATGATGTTCAACGAAGTGCCTGCTGAAAACTTTGGTTTGGAATGGGAGCCCGGCCATCAGATTATCCAGCTGATTGATCCCGTTGCACAGCTGCGCCAGTGGGTTGGCAAGGTAATTCATATGCACGGCAAAGATGCAACCGTAGATATGGAAGCAGTGCGCCGCCTGGGTGTGTTTGGTGCACATGAATTTGCTCCGCAGCGCACTCCCGGTTTCGGAGACACTAACTGGCGTGATATTTTTTCCATTCTGCATCAGGGCGGCTATGAGAGTGATATCTGTGTAGAAGGATATCATGATCCGGTATACCATGGCGAGTGGGAAATGACGGCTCAGCTGCACGCTTTGCAGTACCTCAAGTGGTGCCGCGGCGGTGATTTTACCCCTAATCCCTGGGATAAATAAAGGAGAGAGAAACATGCAGTATCGCAAAATAGAAGAAAAAGAAAATATGGCTGGCGGTAAAGGCACTGTTACCATCCGCCATATTTTGGGCGACAATGAGCTGAACGGCAAATGCAAACTGTATGCGCAGGTAACCATTGCGCCTGGCGCTGTTCTTGGCGTCCATCCGCACTATCATGAAACAGAAACTTATTACATTTTGCAGGGAAAGGGCCTCTACACTGATAACGGAAAAGAGTATGAGGTAAAGGCCGGCGATATTACTTTCTGTGAAGATGGAAGTTCTCACGGCTTGGCCAATACAGGCAGCGAAGAGCTGGTCTTTATGGCTCTGATTATCAACAACTGAATTTGAATGGAGAAACGGCGGAAGTCCTGTTGGAATTCCGCCGTTTTTTCAAGAGGAAAGGAAATAGAGATGCAGGCACGAAAAATTCAAGCGGCTGTCTTCGATGTTGACGGTACTTTGCTGGACTCCATGTCATTATGGGATACTGTCGGAAGTGATTATCTGCGCAGCAAAGGAAAAACACCAAAACCCGATATGGAAGAGCGTGTCCGCACCATGAGCATGATGCAGATTGCGGCTTATTGTCAGCAGGAATATGGTATGAAAGAGTCAGCACAGCAAATCATTGATGAAATCAATGGAATGGTGATTCAAAAATATCGGGAAGAGGTCCTGCCGAAACCGGGTGTTTTGGAGCTTCTGCAAAAATTACATAAGATGGGGATTCGTTTGGCAGTTGCAACAGCCAGTGACCGATGTCTGATTGAACCAGCTTTATCCCGCAATGGTCTGCTCCCATATTTTGATGTTTTTCTTACCTGTACTGAAGCCGGGGCAGGAAAAGATTCTCCGAAAATTTTTCAGCTGGCTTGCAAGAAGTTTAGAACCCAGCCGGAAAACACCGTGATTTTTGAGGATTCTCTCTACGCTATGCGTACAGCCAAAAAAGCCGGATTTCCGGTAGCAGCGGTGTTTGACGAAAGTGCTCGAAGAGAAACGACCGAAATTCAACACTTAGCAGATTGGTATGCCAACAGTCCCGCTGATTGGCTTGTAAGTGATTTTCCATGGGAATTTTTGAATAAAATATAAAAGTTTCTGGATATATCCTACGAAGCACCCTATGAAATTCTAGGTATAATTCTCAAAAATCAAAGCGAAAAGACATTGAATTCTATTTGTTCCTATAATTACCCTGAAATTCGTCATTTTTTTTGCTTTGAGAATTGTTGAAACGCAAAAAATGTGTTACAATAAAGGACGATATTTTTGAAGGTAATAGGTTCTTCGAAGAAAAATTACCGGAAAGAAAGGCATGGGTGGACTATGAAGAGAGAAGATATTCACAAGGTACTGATTATTGGTTCCGGCCCGATCGTGATTGGCCAGGCATGCGAGTTTGACTACTCCGGCACACAGGCCTGTAAAGCACTCAGAAATTTGGGGTACGAGATCGTTCTGGTAAACTCAAACCCCGCAACCATCATGACTGACCCTGATACAGCAGATATCACTTATATTGAGCCGTTGAATGTAGAGCGTCTGGAACAGATTATTGAAAAGGAAAGACCTGACGCGCTGCTTCCCAACCTTGGCGGCCAGTCCGGTCTGAATCTTTGTTCCGAGCTGCAGAAGGCCGGCGTATTGGATAAGTACAATGTTAAGGTTATCGGCGTACAGGTCGATGCTATTGAGCGCGGTGAAGACAGAATCGAATTTAAAAAGACTATGGAGTCTCTGGGCATTGAGATGGCTCGCAGTGAAGTGGCTTACAGTGTTGATGAGGCACTGGCGATTGCTGATAAGCTGGGCTATCCTGTTGTTTTGCGTCCTGCTTATACTATGGGCGGCGCCGGCGGCGGTCTGGTATACAACGTGGACGAGCTGAAAACTGTCTGTGCCCGCGGTTTGCAGGCCAGCCTGGTAGGTCAGGTGCTGGTGGAAGAATCCGTTCTCGGCTGGGAAGAGCTGGAACTGGAAGTGGTTCGTGATGCCAAGAACAACATGATCACTGTCTGCTTTATTGAAAACATCGATCCTCTTGGCGTGCACACTGGCGACTCCTTCTGCTCTGCCCCCATGCTCACCATTTCCGAAGACGTGCAGAAAGAGCTGCAGCGTCAGGCTTACAAGATCGTTGAAGCCATCGAAGTGATTGGTGGTACCAACGTACAGTTCGCTCATGACCCGGTCAGCGGCCGTATCATTGTTATCGAAATTAACCCCCGTACCTCCCGTTCTTCCGCACTGGCTTCCAAAGCTACCGGTTTCCCGATCGCGCTGGTTTCTGCCATGCTGGCCAGCGGTCTGACTCTTGACGAGATCCCCTGCGGCAAATACGGCACTTTGGATAAGTATGTTCCCGGCGGTGACTATGTGGTCATCAAGTTTGCAAGATGGGCTTTCGAGAAGTTCAAGGGCGTTGAGGACAAACTGGGCACCCAGATGCGTGCTGTGGGTGAAGTCATGAGCATCGGCAAGACCTACAAAGAGGCTTTCCAAAAGGCGATCCGCAGCCTTGAAAATGGCCGTTATGGTCTCGGCGGCGTGAAGAACTTCGGCGAACTTTCCAAGAAAGAGCTGCTCAAAAAACTGGCAACTCCCAGCAGCGAGCGTCACTTCATTATGTATGAGGCACTGCGCAAAGGCGCTACTGTGGATGAGATCTTCGAGTGCACCAAGGTAAAGCACTATTTCATCCAGCAGATGAAGGAACTGGTGGAAGAGGAAGAGGCCCTCAAAGCCAACACTGGCAAGCTGCCTGAGATGGAAGTGCTCCGTCAGGCTAAGCTGGATGGCTTCTCCGATAAATATCTGAGTCAGATTCTGTCCGTTCCCGAGGAAGAGATCCGCAAGGAACGCACTGCCAACGGCATTGTTGAAGGCTGGGAAGGCGTACATGTTAGCGCTACCAAGGATTCTGCGTACTACTATTCCAGCTACCATATCAAGGACGAAAGCCCCGCAACTGACAATCAGAAGAAGATCATGATTTTGGGCGGCGGCCCCAACCGCATTGGCCAGGGTATCGAGTTTGACTACTGCTGTGTCCATGCCGCCAAAGCCCTGAGAAAGCTGGGGTTTGAGACTATCATCGTTAACTGCAACCCTGAGACGGTTTCTACTGACTATGATACCTCAGATAAGCTGTATTTTGAGCCTTTGACCCTGGAAGATGTGCTGAGCATCTACGGGAAGGAAAAGCCCTTGGGTGTCATCGCTCAGTTCGGCGGCCAGACTCCTCTGAACCTGGCAGCTGATCTGAAGAAGAATGGCGTCAACATCCTGGGTACCACTCCCGAGACCATCGACCTGGCCGAAGACCGTGACCTGTTCCGCGCTATGATGGAAAAACTGGAGATCCCCATGCCCGAATCCGGTATGGCTGTTACTACCGAGGATGCTCTGGAAATTGCAGGTCGCATCGGATATCCGGTTATGGTGCGCCCCTCTTACGTGCTGGGCGGTCGCGGCATGGAAGTGGTGTACGACAGCGAGAGCCTGACCTACTACATGAAGGCGGCTGTAGGCGTTACTCCCGACCGTCCCATTTTGATTGACCGTTTCCTGCATCATGCTACCGAGTGCGAGGCTGACGCTATCAGCGACGGCGAGCATGTGTTTGTACCCACCGTGATGGAGCATATCGAATTGGCGGGTGTGCATTCCGGCGACTCTGCTTGCGTGCTGCCTCCCAAGAGCCTGACCGATGAGCAGATTGCAACTATTAAGGATTACACCAAACGCATTGCTAAGGAGATGCATGTGGTAGGTCTGATGAACATGCAATATGCGATCGAAGATGGCAAGGTGTATGTGCTGGAGGCCAACCCCAGAGCTTCCCGTACTGTGCCGCTCGTTTCCAAGGTGTGCGGCATCAACATGGTACAGATCGCTACCGATATTATGACTGCTCAGTATACCGAACGCAACTCCCCTGTGCCGGAGCTGAAAGAAAAGAAATTTGCTCACTATGGTGTCAAGGAAGCCGTGTTCCCCTTCAATATGTTCCCCGAGGTTGACCCGCTGTTGGGACCGGAAATGCGTTCCACCGGCGAAGTGCTGGGGATTTCCTCAGATTTCGGTGATGCTTTCTATAAGGCGCAGGAAGCAACGCAGAGTAAACTGCCTGTTTCCGGTACTGCTTTGCTGAGTATCAGCGACCGTGATAAGGGCGAATTGATTGAAGTGGCCAAGGGCCTGTATGACTGCGGTTTTGCGCTGATGGCAACCGAGGGCACTTTTGCCATGATTCAGGAAGCTGGTATCCCGGTTTCCAAAATTGCGAAAATCGCTGAAGGCCGTCCAAATATCCTGGATGTCATTACCAATAAGACCATTACCTTGATTATTAACACTCCTAATGATAAGAAGGGCGCTACGGATGACAGCTATATCCGTAAAGCTGCCATTAAGAACAAGATTGCTTATATGACAACAATGGCGGCTGCAAAAGCTACCGTAGAAGGCATTCGTTCTGCGCTAAAGCATCATAAGCTTCCTGTAAAATCTTTGCAGGAATTCCATGCGGAAATTACGGATAAATAATATCATTTCCTGATCTGTTTGTGGTGTGTTCCTTAGCAATAAGGATCACACCACTTTTTCTTTGGTTTTTTTTGCACTATTCCACTATTTTCTTGCATTAAAGTAAAAAATTAGGTATTATATGGTTATCTTATTTTTCTGTTTTAGACACACAGAGAAGAATAAAAGAGAGAAAGGCACGAGGAGGAATAAAGTTATGCATTTTCTACGAAACAAAGCAGTCGCTTTGTTTCTGGTTTTAGTGTGTATATGCTCTATTGCCGGAATAGCTTTGTCACAGCAATCGGTTGCTGCGGCAGCGACTGCAACAACAACAGATTACCTCAATCTTCGGGCTGGTCCAGGTACATCTTATGCAGTAATTTCTACTTTGCCAGAAGGAACGGAAGTTGCTGTGCTGGATGACAGCGATCCTTACTGGGCTGAAGTGAAAACCCTTTCTGGTGAAAAAGGTTGGTGCAGCAAGGAGTATTTGAATATTACAGAGACGGAAGATTCAGGACTGACTGCAGTTGCTGCTGACACTGTAAATTTGCGCCAGGGACCTGGTACGTCTTATAATGTGATTTCTACTATCTCTAAGGGCGAAACCGTTACGGTATTGGACAATCAGAACAGTGATTGGGCAAAAGTAAAGACTTTTGCAGGAAAAGAAGGTTGGTGCAGCAAAGAATATTTGAAATTTCCAGAAACAACAGAACCCCAAGCTGCAGTTGCCCGTGCTGCTTCTCAGACAGCCAAAACCACTGACTATCTGAATCTGCGTAAAGGACCCGGAACATCCTATGACATAATCTTTACGATTCCTAAAGGCTCTACAGTTACGGTGCTGGATAGCACTAGTAATAAAGATTGGGTGAAGGTACAGACTTCGTCTGGAACACAGGGCTGGTGCAGCAGGGAATATTTGGAGATATCCACTAACTCCAACAACAGTTCCACTATGACTGCAAAAACGACAGCAGCTTTGAATCTGCGCAAAGGACCGGGCACTTCTTACGATGTGATTTTGACCATACCGAAGGGCAGCACTGTCACTATACTGGACAATAGCAATAAGGACTGGGCAAAAGTCAAAACTTCTTCTGGTGAACAGGGCTGGTGCAGCAAAGAATATCTGCAGTATTCTTCTGATTCGGGAAGCTCCTCTTCCAGCAAGCAAACTGCGAAAACAACGGATTATCTGAATCTGCGCAAAGGAGCAGGTACCTCTTATGATGTGATTCTGACAATTCCCAAAGGGTCTACTGTCACCGTGCTGAATAGTACCAGTAATAAGGATTGGGCGAAAGTGCGCACCTCTGCTGGTGTGGAGGGTTGGTGCAGTAAAGAATACCTGCAATTTTCTGAAAACAGTTCCAGTGGAAACAGCGGAAGTTCTTTAACCGCAAAAACTACGGATTACTTAAATCTGCGCAAAGGGGCCGGATTAAATTATGATGTGATTATGACGCTGGCCAAAGGAACTACCGTTACAGTTCTGGATAACAGCAAAAAGGATTGGGCGAAAGTTCAGACTTCTTCGGGAACCCAGGGTTGGTGCAGTAAGGAATATTTGCAAATTGGTGCATCATCTTCTACCTCAACGCCCAAACCTACTCCAACGGCATCTCCGACAGGAAAAGCCAAGACAACGGATTACCTGAACCTGCGCAAAGGGCCGGGCACCTCTTATGGAGTAATCCTGACGATGGAAAAGGGAATTACTGTTACAGTGCTCGACAATACCAGCAATAAAGATTGGGCGAAAGTTCGCATGTCTTCCGGCACAGAGGGCTGGTGCAGCAAAGAATATCTCAGCTTCTCTGATGAAGAAAAACCGGAGACAACAGTTACTGCCAAAACAACTGATTATTTGAATTTGCGCAAAGGACCGAGCACTTCTTACGATGTGATTCTGACAATTTCCAAGGGTTCTACGGTCACGGTGTTGGATAAAACCAGCAATAAAGAATGGGCAAAGGTGCGTACTTCCTCTGGTGTGGAAGGCTGGTGCAGTAAAGAGTATCTGCAATTTTCTGACGGCTCTTCTCCAGAACCCACTCCAACACCTTCCGAAAAATATGTGCAGACCATTACAGCCGTCAATTTCCGTACAGGCCCCGGTACAGATTATTCTGTGATCCGTACCCTGCCTACTGGTACAATCTTGACAGTTGTGAGCACCTCTAATCCCGACTGGACACAAGTAAAAGATTCCAATGGAACAAAAGGATATGTTTCTTCGGAATATGTGCAGCCGGTCAGTGGTGATGGAACTTCCATTACTTTGTCACATACCAGTGTGACCATCCCGGCATTAAAGACAATCTATACAACTGCAAGCAGTTCTTCCGGCGGAGATATCTCTTGGAGCAGCAGCAACACCAAAGTTGCTACGGTTCAGAATGGTTATATTTATGGTGTTGCTCCTGGTACTGCTACCATTACAGCTTCTGTTGCAGGTTCAAAAGCTACCTGCAAAGTAACCGTGACAGCAGCAGAAGCCGTGAAGTCGGTATACGCTGATCCCAATGTCGTTCTGGCCGGCGAGAGCTGTAATCTGGTAGCTATTACAGATTCCAGCCGCGAAGCAGTAAAGTTCTCTGTAAATTCCAAAAATTATACGGTTACCAAATATACCTCCGAAAATGTAAAGGCAGATGATGGCCTTGCTGCTAACAATACGCGCGTATGGAAGCAGTCGGTAACTTTCTCTGAACCTGGCAGCTATAAAGTTAGAGTGTATTCAAGTCAAAATGGTACGATGAGTTCTTCGTATAAGGAAATAACGGTTTTTGTCGTTTCGACTCTGGACGGGAATTCCTCGGAGGAACGCCGTATTAGTAATGAGATGCTGGACATTATCAGCGAAATGGAAGGTTATTCCGCTGCGGTATATCCGGATACGCTGGCTTACAATATTCCTACTTTGGGCTATGGTCATGTGTTGAGCAAAGGCGAGATTTTCTATAACAATCTGACCAAGCGCGAGGCATGGGCATTGCTGTGCAATACCATCAATACTGGCTCTTATACCACAGAGGTCAATCGTTTTATCAAAAATAATGATTTGCTGGCAAGTCAGTCTCAATTTGATTCCATGGTGAGTTTCTCTTATAATGTAGGCGCAGGTTACTGGAATAATTCTTCTGCTGCTTTTGATTTGAGAAAAATTATTCTCAATGCAGTAGAGCCGCCGAAGATTGCTTCTGGAGATTCTGTTTCAGCCAAGACCACCGCTTCGGTTACGGTTCGCAAGAGTGCAGATGACAGCAGCAGCTCGGTGACCAGCTTGAGCAGCGGCACATCGGTACAGGTCACATCTACAAAATTCATTTCTTCATCGAATGAAATGTGGTATCAGGTCAAAACCTCTGCTGGTAAGACAGGATGGGTGAGAGGCGCATATATTTCCTTCACGAACGCTTCCAGCCTGACGCATAACCTGAAATATACCGATGCCATTGCCTTTGGTTCTGAAATGCTTGCTTGGCACAAGGCTGGCGGCAACTGTCTGGCAGGTTTGCTGTACCGTCGTCTGGCTGAAGCCAAGGTGTATTCTTACGCAGATTACGAGGCTGCGCATATGTCCAGCTCGAATTATAAGAAGAATACATACGGGTATCATTATCCCAGCTGTATGACACAGTATGAGCAGTAAAAATGCGATTTCTCTGGGATTTGCCTTGACAAAATTGACAGAGTGTGATATTCTATTTAAGCCGCATATTCCGGGCTGAAAGTGGACTTGCTCCCGCCTGTGAATAGCGAGTTTATAGAAAAGGCAGGGCCTTCGATTCATGTTTGCAATTATTGAAACCGGCGGCAAGCAGTACAAAGTACAGTACGGCGACGTTATTTATGTCGAGAAGCTTGCAGCAGAAGAGAACTCCACCGTTGATTTCCAGGTTGTCGCTGTTTGTGGCGAGGACGGCCTGAAGGTCGGCAAGCCCTATGTTGAGGGTGCAACCGTTACCGGCAAAGTGCTGAAGAACGGCAAGGCAAAGAAGATCACAGTGTTTACTTACAAGCCCAAGAAGGGTGA
>CAMLSX010000006.1 GCA_946484175.1 uncultured Clostridia bacterium | reverse complement strand
GGGCGGCCCCGGCGCTTCGGCGGCTTATCCGCCTCCGGCGCTTTCTTTTCCGGGGCAGGAGCAGAAGCCTCCTTGCCGCCCTTATCAGCGGCCTGGATGTCCGAGAGGTTGATCACCTTGCCGGACGGCGCGGGAGCGTCCTCACCCATACCAGGGATAACAGACTGCTCCGGCTTGATGGGCCCCTCCGTTTTTTCCGGCATGGCGGGCTCCACATGAGCGGGGGCCGTCTGATCTCCACCAGGGACAGCGGGCCCCTCGGTGTGCTCCGGCGCAGGCGGATCGCCCGGCCCGGACGGGGCCGGAGCTTCCGGGGCTTTCTTTTCCTCCGGGCTCACGTTTACTTTTTCATCTGCCATTGGCTAACCTCCTTTTTCGTGAGATGAAAAAAGGCCAGACCTCCCGGCCCGGCCAGCTAAAAAAATTCCCCCTTTCTTTTTAGATATGAAGTCAGCACCACTCCTTTCCAAAACCGGGCCATGAAAAAAACGCCGCCTTTTCCTTGAAAAAGCGACGTTTTAGTGTAGGCTGGCTCGGTTTTTGTTGTGATTTATGATTATGCCTTTGTAAAGAAACCTAAACAATTTTTGAATAATAGTATTATCATTATATTCTTCTATATATTCAAAATCGAGAATATAAGGAGAAAAACCTCAAAAATCGCAGGATGTCATTTCGAAACCAATTACATTTAGAAAATCAATTGAAAATCTTTCAGACCTATCTTCTGTTAAAAGGGAAAGGTGTATTTTTTTTTCGAGGCGATTGAACGAAAGCTCTTCTAAAATATCATCATGAATATATACTTGATTTGAATTGATAACATTCCCATTTAATGAATTTATTACCATGACTAACCTCCAAAACAAATTGAATACCATGATTCTGATACTGAAGTGCCTGGAAGATAGTATGTACCAGGTATTTCCCACTTTATAATACCTAAATTCTTTCCAGTTACTGAAGCAACATATATCTTTTGGATTAGCACACGAGGATTGCATTGATATGGATCTACAGTAAAATATACTTATCAAGATAATACTCGCAATACCGGAAGGGGTTCAGGTTGCCCATGTTGTTCGGGCTTGTAATCTTCTGGCTGTTGATGTCCTGCACCCATAGCGTATTCTCACAGATGTCATAAATATATTGAAAAGTAAAAATTATGGATTGCCTAACGGTAGTATTATTGTCTTTTGTAGATCTTCTAAAATTTGCAGAACATTTGTTAGATTCTGATGATAGTAATGATATTTGGTTGTGCTTAACCATGGAAAACAAAAAATTTCTTTTTTGTACGCATATCCAATAGCAGCCATACACTTAAATCTTTCATTTCCTACGCCAGATATAGGCCGCTCAAAGCGTTCTTTATCTATACAAAATATTTCACGGATTATATCGGTAGATTCGATATTACTATTGTGTGCAATGGCGTGAGAAACCAATTGACGAATCGTTTTTTTTGATGAAAACAAAGGATATATTGTATCCAAATAACAACTATATTCACATAGGTGAGAAAGTGTGCAGTCTAGTCCGTTTACTTGAACCATTGTAGGAGAAAATATATTACAATTTTTTGTATCATATTGATACATGGATATCAAGTAACTAATTGCCCACACCCCAGAGTCAATCTCACCATACAGTCGGTTTACTCCCTTTGTGAATTCATAGATATTAAAATCATTTAATGTGTCACATGCTGTATAAAAAGATGATTTGCAATTTATGTATCCGCTAGTTTGAACTTTAAAATTCATTAATATTACCCCACAATCTGAATATCCCAAACAGCAATTGGGCCAGGCATAACACTAACAACTGGACCATACATCTGTACTTTGGGATCAATTATGCCAGAGTCAGTCATAAATGCTGCATTAGTTTTAAAAGAAATTATTACTCCATAATGTGCGCCAGAATTCCGGATAGCATATTTATTTGGTTTCATACGCCAAGCATATACATAATTTCCTTCAAATTTATTTCCAGTCATAACACCTGTAGCCATAATAGCAGCTGCATTTTCAGGAGTCGTTACATGATAATATGTATTACCTTGTGGTCTTGGAGTAGGAATCGCAATATCTTTTTCCTGCTCTTGAGCTTTAGTAGCCAAAGATGCCTGATGTACTCCATAAATTGCTGCGCCAATTGTGATGATTACAGCACCAGTAAGTCCAATCGTATCACCAACAGGCAGGGGACCGTCTAGTAAAGATACTCCTGCACACACTGCGTACGCAGGTGAGCAATCATTCATTGTTTTCACAATTTGTGAACCAGCATTTAAACTTGGATTATAACACCCTCCACTATTTGCCAAAGCCACCAGCGTTCCAGTTTGATCCATGAATTGAACAGGACTGTTCAGACAATAGGCAAACATATTATTGCCTGTAAATCCCTGCCCTGTACTGGCATATCCATCCCCGTTCACAAAGCGGCAAGTTTCGGGATCATAGTAACGGCTCTGGAGATAATACAGCCCAGTTTCCGTATCGAAATAATACCCGCGATACCGGAAGGGGTTTAGGTTGCCTATGTTGTTCGGGCTTGTGATTTCCTGACCATTGGCGTCCTGCACCGACAGCGTATTTCCCCAGCTGTCATAGATGTACCGCACCCGGATAATTCCGTCTCCTCCATACAGTGCTTCTACATCTCCTCGGCTGTTGGTCTGTACATAGTACGCATAGGATTCTCCATTATAGTAGTACCGAATGCACAACAAATTCCCATATCCATCATACGAATAACAGAACTGCTTGCCGTCGTCACGTTCTTCGTATATCAGTCGTCCGTCCTGATACCAGTACCGGTGTTCTTGTCTATTTACTGTCTTGCTGGCTCGCACTCCATCTGAATCGTATTTGCTATATTTGAGTGAAAACAGGTGAAAGAAAAAATCCCTTCACCTGTTTTCACACTCAAAGAAAAATACAAGTCAAATGTTTACAAACGATAGGCGTACACCTGTCATATTACATCAAGCAGTGCCGTTTGATGCAGCGGAACTTATCAGGAACATTCCTGAAACCTTTTTACGGCTCTGGAGATAATACAGGCCAGTTTCCGTATCGAAATAATACCCACGATACCGGAAGGGGTTCAGGTTGCCCATGTTGTTCGGACTTGTGATCTCATTACCATTGGCGTCCTGCACCGACAGCGTATTTCCCCAGCTGTCATAAATGTATGTACCTATAGGTTGCCGTTGCTATATGAAGTTTAGCATAAACTGAAATCAAAATTTTCGGCCTATACTAATCTTATCACATCTCCATGTTATACACAACTAATCATCACTATCGTGATACCATGATATTTATAACGAAAGCTAGATATCACACTATGTGTTTTTTATTTTTATAAATTTCAACATAAGCAGCGAGAAAACAAATACCACAAACAAAATCACAATTATAGATATCATAATAAATTTTACTGTGTATTCTCTGCTAACATCATAAATAATGGTTATGTGACCTTTGGTATCTGCTCTAATAAGCTGCGAATATGAAGAAGAAAAAATATTGAACAACCCCATATTATTTTTTATAGTATACTGACTTTCATTGACTGTTCGTTGTGTTGAAAAAACAGAATGATTCCAATAAGAATTATTATCAATGGTATCTTGAATTACTTTTAGGTCTATATTTTTTCCTTTCTCATCGAACAAAGCTGCTACACCACTTCTAACGAAATAAATGATTATGTTGTTACCGTCCCATTCAACACCAAAACTTCCTTCACAATCAAACACATATCCATACTTAAAAATACCATCTGATGTGTATATTGATACTAATTTTTTCGCTGAATCTTCAGTTCCAACAGCAATTAACCCATTATCATTCACATCAAAACATGTAATTATATTTTTGGGAGGCTCTTGTGTTATCAAAGACAAATTAATATTAGACAAGAATATTTTTTGATCTTCAAGCTCCATATTATCTGTTGTAAAACCTGTATCCATTGCTAAAACGCTTTTGTTTTCATTACACAAGAATACCGATACAATAACTAGCATAAGTAAAATCCTTCTGATTTTCATCTCTACCACTCCATGATTTTAATATAAATACCTTCTGCAACATCAAAAATATTAAATTGTGTCTGCCCCCATGTTACCGTCTCTCCCCATTCAACATGGACTTCACCGCCAGGAGTTCCAAATCCAACATTCGTTGTTATTCCGTAATAAGTTGTGTTTAATGTTGTGTCTGGTATTATATTAAAGTCCCCTCCGATTGCGATTGCAACACCATACGCAGGAACCCCTACGGAACCCCCCACTTGGTATCCGGAACCTTCAAGTTTTTTTATATTAGGAGCATTGGTAATAGCTCTATATGAAGTAATGGACACGCCTGGTGATCCACCAGTAACCCCTCCGGAACTTCCCCCTTGAATAGCTACATTTCCTTTTGTATCAATAGATATTCCACCTTGGATATTAAAACTAAATGCACTTGGAGAACCACTAATATTTATTCCCGTCGAATATGTAGCGTTTACTTTTGAAAGAATTTTCTGAACTGTTTTTACTACAGGTTTAACAATATTTTTAGTAATCCATTTAATAGCATCTTTAATGATCCATTGACCAGTTGAATCAGAATTATTGATAGGATTATTAGCAGCATATATAAATATATTATTGCCTAAAATACCTGCTCCACCATCTGTAATAGCATCCGCATTGACAAACCGGCAAGTTTCGGGGTCATAGTAACGGCTCTGGAGATAATACAGGCCAGTTTCCGTATCGAAATAATACCCACGATACCGGAAGGGGTTCAGGTTGCCCATGTTGTTCGGACTTGTGATCTCATTACCATTGGCGTCCTGCACCGACAGCGTATTTCCCCAGCTGTCATAGATGTACCGCACCCGGATAATTCCGTCTCCTCCATACAGTGCTTCTACATCTCCTCGGCTGTTGGTCTGTACATAGTACGAGTAGGAGTTTCCGTTATAGTAATACCGAATGCACGGCAAATTCCCATATCCATCATACGAATAACAGAACTTCCTGCCATCGTCACGTTCTTCGTATATCAGTCGTCCGTCCTGATACCAGTACTGGTGTTCCTGTCCATTTATCGTCTTGCTGGCTCGCAGTCCATCTGAATCGTACTTGTATGTTATGGTTGTACCATCTTTTGTCAGCTGTGTCAACTGTCTTCCAGTCCAGCTCATATTCATCCCGTCGCGATAAGTCTCCGGGTTACCTATGGCGTCACTGGTGATGTTCTGTCTGTCATATCCCGTCAGCAGGTCTTTCCAGGTACTGTCGTACTAACAAATTTCTGTCGCTACAATATACAGAAATTTTTGTCAGCACAAGCTGGAAACAACTTGTGCTGACAAAACACTAAATAATATAGTTAAATTCAACTATATTATTCATTATACCACCAACCCCAGTTATGATAGTGTTTCTGTATGATCTCTAAAGTTTTGATTGGCAATAATTCCTTCAGTTCCTGATTATTTAGAAGTTCAGACAGGTAATCGAGCCATCTAAACCCTTCCTCATTATTTAATGAAATAGCATATTCAACCTGTTTTATAAACGGATTTTTTAATTTCTGCCCGGAAAATACCATTAATCGCTCTAAAATGGTAAGAGCTCCCGGCCAATTTAAGTCTTGTAACCATTCTAAAAGTAAAGGCAAATGTTTCTCAAGCCTGTCATCCGACAACTCAGATAAAGCTTTTGCACAGTTATCCCAAATGGATTGGCTTCCCTCATATATAGGTAGAATCAGTGGAGTCAAATCTGTCAGCTTTTTGGCTAATTCAATCCCATAGTGTTGTATGTCTTCTGGATTTTTCCAATGTAACATTTGGTATATCATATTTATATTATCATGACACATATTAACTGCCTCCATCCCATTTTACCACAACTGACTTCACTGCAATGGTACAGGGGTGTGAGCTTCCTCCTGCATGCCAATCTGCAAGTGTCCCAAAAACAGGATCTACCCTCACATGACCCGGATGATCTTGATATGCTTTTACTATTCCGGTTGCGTTTAAAGCTTCTATAGTAGTTACAGATGCTTTTTGTCCTGGCTTTGGTGGAATAGTTGAAAATGATAAGCCAGAATTGGTTAAAACATCTCTATCACTTGGAACAAAATTACCTGGATTCATTTTACCATACCGATATATAACTGTTGGCTCTTTTGGTTTTTTTTTCTTAGGGATAGTAGGGACAATATCTTTTTCTTTTGTATCGTTTTTTGAGGTTGTGTCTACTTTAGGAAAAGCAATATTTGGAAAAGCCGGAGGATTTTTTGCAATTGCATCGGCTAAAATAAATGTACTTATTAAACCAACAATTGCAACACCTATTTTCCATAAGGCAACGCCACCCAATGTAAGACCAAGCCCAATATTACCTGTTGGATCAAATTTATTCACAGAATTATTTTCGCAATAGGCAAACATATTGCTTCCAAGGATACCTTGCCCAGTAGATACATGCCCATCCGCATTGACAAACCGACAGGTCTCGGGGTCATAGTAACGGCTATGGAGATAATACAGGCCAGTTTCCGTATCGAAATAATACCCACGATACCGGAAGGGGTTCAGGTTGCCCATGTTGTTCGGACTTGTGATCTCATTACCATTGGCGTCCTGCACCGACAGCGTATTTCCCCAGCTGTCATAGATGTACCGCACCCGGATAATTCCGTCTCCTCCATACAGTGCTTCTACATCTCCCCGGCTGTTGGTCTGTACATAATACGCATAGGATTCTCCATTATAGTAGTACCGAATGCACGACAAATTCCCATATCCATCATACGAATAACAGAACTGTCTGCCGTCGTCACGTTCTTCATATATCAGACGTCCGTCCTGATACCAGTACCGGTGTTCCTGGCCATTTACTGTCTTGCTGGCTCGCAGTCCATCTGAATCGTACTTGTATGTTATGGTTGTACCATCTTTTGTCAGCTGTGTCAACTGTCTTCCAGTCCAGCTCATATTCATCCCGTCGCGATAAGTCTCCGGATTACCTATCTCATCGCTGGTGATACTCTGGCCGTCGTATCCAGTCAGCAGATCTTTCCAGGAACTATCGTACGTATACGAGATGGTATCTACCGCTTCGCCCAATGTACCGGTTGTATAGGGGTAGATTGTCCGGCTTGTCAGATTTCCTCCATTGTCATATGCATACACTACTGTTGCATCCAGATACCGGTTATTTTCTCGCACCAGTTGTCCCAGGCTATCATATTCATAGCTCACTTTTTCTTCCAGCCCGGTTGCACTGTTTCCTTCTCCTACGCGCTGTCCTTCTTCGATTTTGCTGATATTTCCCATCGTATCATAGGAATATCGATACGCCAAATCGCCTAAAAATTCATACATGATCTGCGTAGTCCGGTATACCTCAGAATCTCCTGAATTCCTGTCGGAAAGCCAGTAGACCCAGTTACTCTTCACTGGGCTGTCCAGCGTATAGCTGCGGGTATTCAGCCGCCCCAGTGAATCATATTCGTAATCCACTTTGCGGGTAGAGCTGATTGTAAATGACAACGGCTGTTTGTCTGCATTATAACTGAAGCTGTCTGTCCACGAATGTCCTCCTGCTCTGTGGACACGCGCGGTCACATTATCCATTTTATCGTATTTATACTGCACCTTATATAGCTGCCGGTCATATTCCGAAGAAACTTCGGTATTGATAATATCTTCCTGCACATACCTCCCTGTCAAATCATATTGATAAATATGCTTCTGCTTATTTACAGAATCCGTTTCGTATGCTGGCAATCCACTGTTATTATACACCCAACTATATTGTGTTGTCCCGTTTTTCTTTATGTTGGAGATAGAACCAAAAGGACTATATCCATAGGTGATAGTATCGCCGTTACCATATTCCGTTTCTTTGAGCAGACCATTGTTGGCCCCATAGGTATTGGTGCTCAACACATGACCGCCTGCTGTAGTTTGTGTCAAGTTTCCATAGGTATCATAGGTCAAATTATACATGAACCCATTATGTGTAATACTCTTCAGCCGGCTATTACTGTTGTCATATTCATAATTGACAGCGATCCCTCCTGAAGACACACTGGAAAGCAGGTCAGTATTCGCCTTATAAGTATAATTCGTTATGGTATTGTTGGGGGTTCGCATAGATTGCAGCTGCCCGCTTTGCATATTATAGGTATAGTATGTTTTATTAAGGTGTTGGTCTCTGTCCTCTGCTACATAGGCCCCCGCTTTAATATTCCCCGAGGCAGTGGTAAGCACACGGGTGGTACGGATTTTCATGCTTTCGCTGGGGTTGACAATTTCTGATGCAGTAGCAGTACCATTTCCATTATAAACCGTTTGAATTTTTACGCCTCTCGGGGTTTTGGCCTCTGTAACTTGATGAGCATCATTATACTTATAGGTATAATTCTTTCCTTCCAAATCGGTAAATCCGGTGAGGTCTGAATCACTGTTATAATTCAATACCGTTGACCGATCTCCATTTTCTGTAGTTTTAATTATATTTCCGTCGGAGTCGTACGTATATGCAAGATAACTATCCTTCACCAATTGGCACCGGTCAAAGTATACGCTGTTTGCCTGCCCGTTAAAACGCAGCATATAGGTGATCTTAGTAGGCGTCAACCCATCCCCGCTAATGCCATTGGAAAGGTTAAATGCCATACCGGTATACTGCCAATCAGAGACGGAGGGATTAAATTTTGCTATTTGTGTTTTGTCTACCACAGAACCATCGCTGTAATAGATGGCAACGGTAATCGCAAATACTCTGTTGGATTCATCGGTATCAGGAACTGCATTAGCTTTTGCCCATGCGCCTGCTATATAGGTATCGCTTTCCTTTGCACCGGAAAGGACGACTTGTTGAGAAATACGCTTTTTCTTTCCAACTTCGCCCGTAATTTTCATAGAACGGCTGCCGTCAGCCTTTGCCGAAGTAGAGACCGTATCGGAACTGGAAAGATTGGTGCCATACCAACCGGAAGGCAAATTATTTTCAACATCTTCCAAAGCCGAGTTTTCCAATAAATTATAATTGCTGGCTCCAGAGGACTTTTCCAGCTGAATACCATCAAACCAAGCCTCTCCTGTTGCGTTCATAATAATAAGACCAACTCTAGCATAATCTGTATTTTGAGGCACAGTAAAAGTAAAGGCTAACCTTTCCCAACCTTTATTAATGCTGGAACTGGTAGAACTTGTAATGTAGTTGGAATATTCGCGTGAAATAGAACCATCATTTTTTACGAATCGAATTCCCAGACAGGCACCATACCCCTGCGAAACTGCATTGGCACGGGTCATACCATTGGTCTTGACATAGGCAGAGAGAGTATAAGTACCTCCAGCTGTCAACTGGCTTCCATCAACTTGTTGATAGTAACATCCTCCACCATTACTTTGGGTTTGAGTGACTTTGACATGCAGAGAATAATTTCCAAATAATCTTTGATTGGTAGTCCTGTCGGCCGTATATTGTGCCGAACTGTTTATCCAGTAAGACTCTACCCAATTACCACTGCTTTCTCCGCTGTGGTTCCTCAAATAATTTCGAGTGCTATTTTCTGCACCTGCTTCACTTGTCACACGGTTCAATTGCTTAATATTACTGGCGCTGCTGTTTTTAGAACCGGATGTATATCGATACATACTGGTTCCCAAGTCTGTCCCAGAAGCTTTTTTGCTTTTTATGCAAATGGTGCGTCCAAAGTTATCAAATTGATATGTTTGGACAATATCATCATTGTTATCAATAATCCCATCAACGCCGCTTGTGCGTATAACAGTTGTATTATAATTGCTGCGGTCAAAGACAATGGTCTGTCCAGTATTTCCATTAGCGCCTTTTTCCACAATTTTAGAAACCCGTTTTCCTTTTGCTTTTGAAGTGTAATAAAATTGCAAACTATATCCATCACTGGAAATCACTTTGGTTAAAGCCCGGTCAGAATCATATTCAAAACGGCTGTTGGTGCCGTCTGGATAGGTGATCTTTGTTAAGCATCCCGTACCCCAAACATCACTTGTGGTATAGGTATACTGTGTTACTCTCCCTGCTGGATCCTTTAATGAAGCAAGATAATGATAGGTACTGTCAATTTGTGATACCGTAATAACGTGGCCCGCTCCGTCAGTGACTTTAGTAATACGGTAATCATCGCCATCTTTCTGATAGGAAATAGTAATGGCGTTTCCGTTTGCATCTTTAATCGATGATAGATTTCCCCGGGTGTCAAAAGTCAAAACGTTATCTTTTTCATCTGTAATCGTACAATTTAATCCGCTGATAATTTTCAGCTCTAATCCTAAACCGTCTTCATCTAAATATTTGGTTTTTCCATTTTCCGTCTTTTTATAGAAGAAATGTACTGTACCATCTCCATCTTCATATGCATAGGGCGTTGCCTGCAAAGCTGAACCACTCAAGCCATATTTACTAGAACTACGCACCGTTTGCTGGACGTTCATTTTCCAGCCTCGTCCTACCGTAACATAGTTATTGGTATACTTAACTCCGGCCATATAGCCATTATAAACATGTTCCAGTGTAACTGGTGCAATAAGTCCTGTAGTTGCCACGTCGCCGTGAACAAATACCAGGTTACCCGTATAGTCATTTACATATGCAGTGCCAGCAGAACCTGCACTGGCAGAAGTATAAGTCCAATAATCTTCCAAACCCTTATTATTTCGATAGGTAAGTAAGGCCACAGGGTATGCCCCGGACAAATCATTATATCTTTCCGGCCAGAATTGCGCTTTTACACCGGTATCTGCATAACTACCAGACTCTGCGGATGATTTTAAAAGGATTCCATAATTGGGTGAAGTCCCTTCATACCACTGTTTGACTGCCTTGGTAATATCGAAAGTTTTCACATGATCATTGGTGATTTGTGTGGTAACTTTTGGATCATCTTTCCGTACAAAATTATAATCCAGAACCGTACTGTCATAACTAGGTCTACTATTCCAAGTTACATTAGAATAATTCCAACTTTCTGTGATTTTATGAGCGTTTACCTGCATGTCCGGAGTATCACTGGCATAGAACTGATAATTTTTCATAACTAAACACAGTTTAGCGTCTACAATCATATCTCCTGGTTTCAGAGAAGGCATATCTAATTTTACAAGTGTTCTGCAGGCACCATATTCTGTGCTTTCTCTACCAACCAGTAATTCAAATTTCGTACTATGATTGGTTCCCGGCATACTGGACGTAATAAATGTAGTATGAACATCATTTTGAGTAGTTGCAGTGGTAATAGTTGGGTCAATAGTAACAGGATATTCCCTGTCGGAAGCTCCTAACCATTGAGTATTCGCAGTGACTCGAATTTGTATTGTATCTGATTCCTGTGCAATCAAGGTAATAAATACATCTTCACTTCTATTCCCAAGTGAATCTGTCATTTCAGGGGACAAAATCTGATAAACAACATCACCGGAATCATTTTTTAATTCAATTGTTTTTTCATCACTTTGGAAAGCGGTAAGTCCATTGGCATTATAATTAATAACAAATTCCTTCTGGGCATCTTGATTTTTAAGAATATAATTTTCTTTAATCCCCGTACTGGAGATAATATATTGTAGATCAACATTGGGATAAATAGAAGGATAGTAAGCTTCCTGTGTCAAATTCTTTAATACTAAGAAACGATCGTTCCCAATTACAGTTTCATTATTATCAATAATCTCAATATCTGACTCTTGAATCCCTTGTGGCCCCCAGGAAAGGGTATATCCCTCATTTTGGATTTGTGCAGTGTTACCTGTTACAGCAGACTCAGATAGAGCAAAAGGCGCATCCGTATCTGTTACTTGATATTTGGGAAGATCCGACTCTACATCAGCCTCTCCACTGAATGAAGGAGATTCTGCAGCTGAAAAAGATTGCGAAGTACTTGTAGTTTCTAAGGAGTTATTATAATCAATCCATTCTCCGTTTTCATTTTGATAATGAATTGGGACTAAATATTCAGCAGCTAAAAAACCACCGTCATCCAAGCGAAAAACTTTGATATTTTCTTCCCGTTTCTCTATAACTTCACCTATAATACTTGGTTCAACTTCAGAATCAGTAATAGGCTCACTAATAGTGTCCTCTACAAAAAAGTTTTCTACAGGCTCTACTCTTTCTGGATTTGAGATAACCTCTCCAAAAACTTCTACAGGTATTTGTATAACTAAGAGTACCGTAAGAATAAATGCAAGTGCTTTCTTAATGTGTTTCATAAAAATACCTTCTTTCTTTTCTTATTAAGATGTTAGGAGATATAAAATGAATTTAATTCGCACATATTTGCACATGTATCTAGCGATATTCCAAATATTATTACAAAAAAACAATACCATACAAATAATTCACCAGTCAATTTGTACTGAAATTTAAAATTGTTGAATTTATACACATC
Organism: uncultured Clostridia bacterium; assembly: GCA_946484175.1. Taxonomy (GTDB): domain Bacteria; phylum Bacillota; class Clostridia; order Oscillospirales; family Acutalibacteraceae; genus Heritagella_A. Next base: position 58,493 of record CAMLSX010000006.1, on the reverse strand, counting down.
AATACCTACACAATTTATGTGCAAAGTAAACAACAACAAGCAATAATTATAAAAAAATACACATTAAAATAGAAGATTTTCACAATTTAATGCGTAATTATTAATAGCTTTTAGGTTTCTATATTTTTAAAAATTATCTATTATAGAAATAATTTTATATACACTAACAATAATTCAAATCATTTATAGATATTAATTCCAAAAAGCAAAAGCTGGCGGTAACACATAATTATTGAAATAGAAGTTGGCAGAGAATCTAAAAATTAAACATCTGTAAAGTTGGGATGATTAAAAACTCTGGATAGTGATATTCTTTTTTTCCTCCGCATACATATGAAACAAAAAGTATGTGGGGGGATCAATTTGAAAGGCATCGTGGAAGAACGGGCCGTTGAGCTGGGCAATTATATTCTCGAGAACAAAACCACTGTACGAGGGGCTGCCAAAAAATTTGGAGTAAGCAAGAGCACCGTACATAAAGATGTATCAGAAAGATTACGAAATGTAAATCCGCAGCTGTACCACGAAGTACGCGGGATTTTGGAATACAACAAGGCTCAGCGGCATATTCGCGGGGGCATGGCAACCAGACGTAAATACTGCGGAAAATAACTCTTTTTTTATACAGACAAGGCTCCCTTTTCCCCGCAGCAGCTGGGAAAAGGGAGCCTTGTTATATTTTATTTATTCCGGAATAATTTCAATCATTTTCTTTACCGGGTACATGGAGAGAAGCAAATACGTCTCGGAATTTTTTACCTTTTCGAATGTAAAACCGTAGTGTTCCACATCATAATCAAGAACATGGTAGGGCAGGTGCACGACTGTTTCTGTTCCCGGCAATACTCTGAATCCAAAAGAACTCGTGTCTACCGTTGGATATCGCATCCAGAGCAATTCACTGTCAACCTGATAAAAATTATCTGGCTGGTATAAGGCTGTATTGATCAGGTCTATGTATTGATTATTCTCTTCTTCCACATGATTACGGATACGAACCTCCACATCATATACATATGGAACTTTTACCCCGTTTTTTCCTTTGACCTCTTCCCACTCTTCTTCCGTTTTTCCAATTTCATCCAGATACTCTTCTATCGTCATGACACGTGCTGAAAGCACCTCGATATCATACCCATCGCGGATTTCATCTTTACTATAGAAAAAATCGTCTTCAAACGGAACCACTTCGTTCATAGAATAGGTTTTCGAAATCTGTGGTTCATTATCACGATTCACTATCCAGATACGCAGGCTCACCCCTGCCACACAGAGCACTACCAGAAGAACCGCTATCCATCGTTTTTTCATTCCTCATTCCTCCCCGCTGTACGGACGCAGGGCTCCGCTTTCCATCAGGTAGATTTCGTCTGAAAGCTCCTGCAATGTGCTCAGGTCATGACAGGAAATAATCACCAGCGCTCCGCGCTCTTTTTCTCGCTGCAGCACCTTCTTAAACATCTCCACTCCATTACTGTCCAGCGCATTGGTCGGTTCATCCAGCACCACGATGTCAGGTTCTTCCATCACCGCTGCTGCGATGCCCAGCCGCTGTTTCATGCCCAGCGAGTATTTCCGATATTTCTTTTTGTCGTTCGGGTCAAGTCCCACAAGCGCTATAACCTCACGTATCTTTTCCGCTCCAATCCGATTTTTGATGGACGCCAGCAGTTTCAGGTTTTCAAAGCCGGAATACGCATCCAGAAACGCCGGGTTTTCTATCAGGATGCCAACGCTCTCCGGGAACGTGATATCCTTTCCCAGTCGTTTGCCATTAATCGTAATGCTTCCCGAAGTCGGAACAATCAATCCGCAAATCAGGCGCATCAGCATTGTTTTGCCTGAGCCGTTCACGCCTTTCAATCCTACCACTTTGCCCGATTCCATTTCCAGGCTTACATGGTCAATAATCCGCTTTCCCTTGATATCCTTCACAACATCTGTCAGTTGAATCGTTGTCATTTTACTGCTCCCCTTTCAAAATATCCCGTCTCTGGAACACAATTTCGCCCACTACTACAGAAAGCACAATCACTGCCACTGCAAACCAGATTCCCACTGTCAGGTTCACACCATCTCCCAATAATCGGTCGCTGCGCAGCGGCATCGCGTAGTTTCCTATCAGGAACGGAGACAGGTAATAACTCGACACCAGCAGGATACTGGTTGTGACAATGAAACTGTAAAATGGTTTGATAAACAGCGAAAATGTCATTTGCAGCAGGCTCAGCGCCGCCATCACCAGCGGCGGCAGAAGCATCGTTTCCAGTGCCAGTGAATTCACCCAGGACATATAGAAGCTGCCATTCAATTTCAGCACTGCCTGCATACCCGATGAGAGCTCCATACTCATCGGGCCGCCCATCAGCAAAGTTCCTGCCAGCATCACCAGCCAGCCCAGCAGGAAAAACACGATGACAGACGAGACATTCCAGATACACTTGGAAAACCACCACAACCGGCGGCCGCCCGAACGCACCAGTATGTTCTGACCCGATTCTTCCAGGTCGTTAAACGGATAATACAGGGTAATATACGCCAACAGCAGATACAGCAGCATCCAAAATGCCGGAAACTGGAAGGCTACACCAGGCTCCGGGATATATTTCTGCATCCCGCCGAAGGTGTACAGCATCAGGTCACCGAACGACCCGCGGACAACGCCCTGTAAGTCGCCGTTTTGCAGCGCTGCATTATTGACAGCTGTTGCTGTCAGCCAGAAATTCAACAGCATCAGCGGGAAGAGCAGCAGAGCGGCCAGATAACGTTTTAGTGTAGAAGCAAAACCAACCTTGATATCATATCGGATCAGCTTAAAAAACATCATCCTTCGCCCCCTTGCCGTATACAATGCCCAGCGTAACCACCAGCAAACCAATTCCCCATACGACGACCCAAATCAAAGTGCTTCTACCATAGGCTTTCAAAAATTCCTGCGGTGAAAATGGGGATATAAAAGGAAAAGTTTGCCGTGCAAGATCCTGCATATACTGCACCCACATAAAGAACAGCATGGGCAGCAGCACAACCGCAAAGCGGTTATTGACGAAGAATGTCAGCGCCAGGCTGAGCGTGGCGATCAACCCCGCAAATACAAAGTCCAGCACCAGTACATATGCTACATACAACACCGGCATAGAAAAGAACAATCTGATCATATAATGATAACTCATCGCATAATACATCCCATAAAACATATCCGGCTGATAAGCAGGAACCACACAGGCCACAGCGAGCACATTGACAAGCAGAGGGATGGCTACCACGGCGCCGCCCGCCAGAAAGACCGCGATATATTTGGAAAGGTAATACTTCTTTTTATCGATACGGGTAACGACATTTTTGACATACCCGCTTTTTTTCTCTGTAAAGTAAGACCAGCCATAGGCCAGCGACGCCAGCAATGGCAAGAGGATATAATACAGCGAAGTCATCGGTGCTGCGTAGTCGGCACCGATCCAGTTATTATACAGGGCAGACAAAGGATACAATGGATTATAAGCCCCTTCTCCCAGAAGTTCCTTTTGCAATTGCTTTGCCTCAAGGCTCCAAAAATATCGCCCAATATTTTGGGCGGCACTGATGGAAACAATCAGAAGCCCCAGCGCCAGGGTAATCCAAAACAGTTTATTGCTGAATGCTTTTTTCAGCTCAATTTGTAACAGACGTTTCATAAACCAGACCCTTCCCTCTTTTCAATACCAAGGCCCTGCGTGCAGCATGCCCGCAGGGCCTTTTGTAGTTTTTTTACAGGTTAATTAATATACGGATAGGGATCCACGCTGTCAGGGCTCCATTCGCCGCCTGCACCGCCGTATGTAGTGGAAGAAGTAAGCTTCAGTTTTGCCGAACGATGTCCCTCTTCGTACACATACTGCGCAATCAGGCCTTTTTGCCCCAAGCTGATGGAGCCGATACTATCGCACATAGATTGCCCATATCCATTGAGCACATCGCAAGCCAAGCTTGCAGGAGTGCCGCCTGAATAATACACATACGTACCGGAAGTATCCAGTTTTGGTCTTGGCCCGGTGGTATAAGACGTCTGGTTGTAAGAAATATCGAAATTCCATACAGTAGGGTCATAACTCTCAACTGCCGAAGCCGGTAAGGCCGAGGAGGCCAGCATCAAGACAGACGCGCAGAATGCGCATACGCGTTTCAGTTTCATACTACAACTCTCCTTTTTTAATTATTTTTTACCGTAATTGCCGCGCGGTAATTCTGCTATAAGTATAATACTTATTCTATAAAATGTCAAGTGATTGTTTATATTTTTTGTTATTTTTTGTTTCGTGTATATAACACACTTTTTATTTTGATTTACCTTCTTCTACATTCATTTCCAGATCGACATAAGCACCTCTTGGCGGAGAGGAATCCATCCCAATATACAGGTATAGACCGCCATTCAGGTTATCAAATGCAATCATTCTTTTTCCATGCTCAAAAACAGGATCTGCCACCTGCCAAACTACCTGAAACACCTCTTCTTCTCCCGGGTCGAGCCAAAAGCGGCAATGATTTTGTCTAAAGCCACCCTCTTCCACAGGAGGATGCCCGCTGAAATACAGAACATTCGGAATAAGGGCGCTTCCTGTTTTTTTCTCCTCCTCCATCAAATCCCCGTTTAAAATCCGGATATTGTTGATATGTTGATAATCGTCGAATTTATCTTCCGCACCATTGGTCTCCCGCTTTTCTGGGCCGCTGACCTTTTTCGCCTTTACTTCAACCACCACAATGGGGTTATCATTCGGTTCCCGCGGTTCTAATTCTTCCTCCGGAATTCCTGAATCGCGGTAGTCGTCAAAAATTTCCACCTTCTGCACCGTGTAGGCCATGATCACGCCTCCCAAATCTTCACACTCCACGGTGTCGCCGATTTTTTTCATGCCGCCCTCTTCCGTGGCCTTTTTGGCATATTCCGCACGCTGGGCCTCCGCTGGCTCCTGCGGCGTCTGCTGTTCGCCTGAAAGATACGCGTTGATGGTGTCGCAGGAGGTAAAAAGCAGCAGCGCTGCCAGCACCCCCGCCAGTGCACATTTTTTTCTTGCTTTCATGCTGTTGCCTCCTTAAATTGGTTTTCATGATACAAGAATGATGCAAAAACGATACAACTTTGATGCAATTGCTTTACATTTCTAAATTTTTTATTTTAATTTCAAACTTATATAAAAACTATATCACCTTTTTAATAAAATATCAATACTTTTATGGAATTTGTTATAAATATTTTGTGAAATTCGCAATATAGGCATATTACTCCGATTTGCTTTCTTCTACATTCATTTCCAGATCAACATAAGCACCTCTTGGCGGAGAAGAATCTCCCCCAATATGCAGGTACAACCCGCCGTCCAAATTATCAAAACCTATTGTTTTTTGCCCATGCTCAAAAACAGGATTCTCTACCTGCCAGGCCACCTGAAATACCACTTCTTCCCCCGGATCGAGCCAGTATTTATAATAATGCTGTCCAATTGGGTCGTCTTCTACAGAAGGATGCCCGCTGAAATACAGGATTTCCGGCATATAGGCACTTCCAGTTTCTTTTTTTTTCTCCATCAAATCCCCATTATAAATCCGGATATCAGCGATATTGCTATATTCATCAAATTTATTCTTTTCATCATTGACTTTCTGTTTCTCTTTGCCACTGACCTTTTTCGCTTTTACTTCAATCACTACGATAGGATTCTCATTCAGTTCCTGCGGTTCTAATTCCTCCTCCGGAATCCCGGAATCGCGGTAGTCGTTAAAAATTTCTACCTTCTGTACTGTGTAGGCCATTTTTGTACCTGCAAGATCTGAAACGTACTCCACCGTGTCGCCGATTTTCTTCATGCCGCCTTCTTCGGTGGCCTTTTTGGCATCTTCCGCACGGATGACATCCGCCGGTTCCTGCGGCGTCTGCTGTTCGCCTGAAAGGTATGCGTTGATGGTGTCACAGGAAGTGAAGAGCAGCAGCGCTGCCAGCACCCCCGCCAGTACACATTTTTTTCTCGCTTTCATATTGCCCCTCCTTTATGATTCTGCTTTGCCTTCTTCCACATTCATTTCTAAATCAACATAGGCACCTACTGGCGGAGAGGAACTTCCTCCAATACGTAAATACACTCCGCCGTCCAGGTTATCAAATATAATTGCTTTTTGCCCACGCTCAAAAACAGGATCCTCCATCTGCCAGGCCACCTGAAATACCGCTTCTTCCCCTGGATCGAGCCAATATTTACAATAATGCTGTCCAATTGGGTCGTCTTCCGCAGAGGGATGTCCGCTGAAATACAGGATTTCCGGCATATAAGCACGTCCAGTTTCTTTCTCTTCATCTAGCATCCCTCTGTTTAAAATCCGGATATCACCAATATTGCTGTATTCATCGAATTTATTCTCTTCATCATTGACTTTCTGTTTCTCTTTGCCACTGACCTTTTTCGCTTTTACTTCAACCACCACGATGGGATTCTCATTCGGTTCCCGCGGTTCTAATTCCTCCTCCGGAATACCCGAATCGCGGTAGTCGTCAAAAATTTCTACCTTCTGCACTGTGTAGGCCATTTTTGTACCTGCAAGATCTGAAACGTACTCTACCGTGTCGCCGATTTTCTTCATACCGCCCTCTTCGGTGGCCTTTTTGGCATATTCCGCACGCTGGGCCTCTGCCGGTTCCTGTGGCGCTTGCTGTTCGCCTGAAAGGTACGCGTTAATGGTGTCGCAGGAAGTGAAGAGCAGCAGCGCTGCCAGTACCCCCGCCAATACACATTTCTTTCTCGCTTTCATGCTGTTGCCTCCTTTGGTAAACTAAATATATGAATCGTGTTTTTACTCTGCTGAAAGGTCGATAATTGTTCCGCTCATTGCGTCATCAGAGCTGCTATGACTGACATACAGCGCCAGCCCATCGAGATTATCAAAGCTGGCAAATTTCTTGCCACGTTCAAAGATCGGGTCATTTACCTGATAGCCCACCTGAAATACTTCTTCTTCGCTGGGGTCAAGCCAATAATTATAATAATTCCCACTCGACTCTGAATATCCGCTGAAATACACCACGTCGGCAGGCATAAGTGTACGATATTCTATCATCATCTGTTTCACATCATTATTGATGATGCTCAAATCGAGGATACTGTCCCAAGAGTCCTCTTTTTTCTCTGGGCCGCTGACCTTTTTTATCTTGGCTTCCAGCAGAACCAACTGGTTTTCGTTCAAAAGGTTGGTCAAAAAGTCATCCTCTGGGATTCCTGTGTCACTCCAGTTGTCAAAAATCTCTACCTTCTGTACAGTACAGGCGATGGTTGTGGGCATGTCATCTCCATAGGTGATATACGTATATTCTACGGTATCACCAATCTGTTTGACTTCGCGGTCTTTCAGGGGCTTTTTTTCGCTCTCTTCTTCCTCCTGAGAGGATAAAGATGCAGTTTGTTCCGGAGAAGACGACGGTTCAGGAATTCCGGCATCCAGATCACACGAAGTACACAGCATTGCTGCTGCCAAAGCTCCCGCCAACACGCAAACCACCATTTTCCTCTTTTTCATAATAGATTCCTCCTTAAATCGATTTTTATGATACAAGAATGATGCAAAAATGATACAACTTTGATGCAAAAATTTTACACATTTAATTTTTAAGCTTTTTTATGATTTAGCTATAAAAATAATATCACAATATTAAATCAAAATCAACATTATAAACAAAATATTTTTTATTTTGAAAAGAATGTATATCTTTCGGATTTTTTAAATTCAAATATCTGAAATTTTGATTTGAAAAAAGCAATAAAAAAGCAAGAACCCCGAATACAGTTATGCATTCGGGGTTCTTGCTGGTGCCGCTGACCGGGATCGAACCGGTACGGTATTTCTACCGAGGGATTTTAAGTCCCTTGCGTCTGCCTGTTCCGCCACAGCGGCAAATGTACGGAACTTTCGGAAGTATTTCCGAAAATAAAAATCTGTGCTGATTATTATACCATGCTTTTTTTCAAATTGCAAATCTTTTCCTTTTCAACCTGTTTCTTCGTCAAATTGATATTTTCGGGTATATTCTTTTGTTTCCGGATCTCTCACGGTTTCGCCGGTATGCCGGTTTAAAAGCTGTGTGAAAGCATATAGATCCACCCAGATTTCGTTGTCGCTTTCTTTTTGAGACTCATCAAAAATCAGTTCAAGCCCCAGATGCAGATGAGGAATCTGGATATTGTTGACGTTTTCTTTTGTACTGTAGCCGGTATGCCCAACATACCCAATCACCTGTCCGGCCTGTACGGTCTGCCCTTCTTCCAGCCCTTCTGCAAAGGGACGGTTTTGCCTGAGATGGGCATAATAATAGTAGCGCCTTCCATTCCCGCTTCGAATCCCGATACGCCAGCCACCGTACTGGTTCCAGCCCATCACTTCCACAACGCCGCTTTCAATAGCCAATACCGGTGTACCGGTAGCAGCCATCATATCATGTCCCAGATGCCGGCGTGTATATCCATAGGTACGCTGGCTGCCAAAATCGTCATAATGCTCACAGGCAAAATTTTTCGCTAATGGGAAAAATGCTTTCAGCCCGTACTGCTCTTTCCAAACCGTTTTTCCATCCTGCTCGGTTTCTTCACGAAATTCCCCCACCAGCCCCTCGAGCACTGCCCCATAGGCTTCTCGATAATACGAATAATACTGCATAGAGGCTGTCAGCTCTTCCATGGTGCTGCCATTTTCAAGCTTCTGAAAAAGCTCATCCATATCCTGCGCATGATACTTTGAAAAATCACCGCCATATTTTGCACCCAAATACGCCAGTGTATCAATCCAACTTCGGCTTTCTCCTTCCTCATGCGCACGAATATCCTCTTTTAACGCTCTATCCAAAGCCGCATAACATGGATTGAATTCTACATATTTTATATAATCACCCTTGCTCTCAACCGCAGAAGAAGATGCCACCGGCAGATACGGAAAAGCGAGGATGGCAGCTGCTAACAAAAGCCCCATCCCCGCCAACACTATTCGGTTGCGCAATCTTTTCAAAAAGAATCCCTCCCGATTTTAACTCTTTCAAAGTTTATGCACTATCGGAAAGGATCATGCGCATTTTTAGAGATCATCTGCATCCTGCTCAGGGGATTCCTCCATACGGCTTTCGCCGGTATAACTTCCAGTTACATCAGAAGGAATGGCTTCTTTATTCTGATCTTTCAATGTGTGAGCAATATTCATAGCTTCCTGCTGTACGCGGCTATTTCCAACAGTACGCTCTTTGGAAGAAAGAAATTTTTTCATAAAAAATCACCTCCAGTACAGTGTTCCCATACCAGAGGCGATTCAATCAGTCATTTTTTTCCGGAAGTATTTAATGTAATACCGCCGTTACCGTCTGGAACATAATCCTGATATCACGACAGACTGTAATTTTCTTCATATATTCCAGATTCAGGCCGCATTTTTTCGGAAGAATCTCTTCAATATAAATTGTTTCGGGGTCTCCACCCGCACTGAGCAACTCATCTTCATTGCGAAACGCAATGCTGGAAGGTGCTGTAATACCCGGCCTTACCAGAAGCGTTGCCCAATATTCCGGCGCATAAACCTCCACATACCGGCGAACCTCGGGCCGCGGCCCTACCAGGCTCATATCCCCTTTCAAAACATTGAGCAGTTGTGAAAATTCATCTAACCTGCATTTGCGGATCAGATGACCGACGCGGGTAATCCGGGGATCGTGCCCTGTTGTAATCGCAAGACCGATCTTATCTGCATTTTGTACCATCGTGCGAAATTTGAAAATCTTAAAATCCCGGCCGTATCTTCCCACCCGAACCTGACGGTAAAACACCGGGCCGCGCGAGTCGATTTTGATAGCAGCTGCCAGCAGCAAAAAAAAGGGACAGGTAATCAGTAAAATCAGCAGAGAAACCACGATATCAAAAACACGTTTGCAGACAAGATGCCCTTTCTGTCTCTCAAGACAGTTCAACCAGACTTTCACTTTCTCTGTCCTCATCTGTTCGGGCAGATGTTCTGTTTTCATTTTATTCACTCCTTGTTCAGGACTTTTAGTGTCTTCCAAAATCAGGAATATTATACAATATTTCCGCGAAAAAATCCACCGCAGGGCAATAAAAGCAAAAACGGCGTATCCATTTTCAGCTTTTCTCCTTTTTTCACTTTATGATTTCGGAAAAAGCATAAAAGAAAGCCATAAACTCATTTACTTTTTGGTAGGATTTTGGTATACTTATGACAATAATGATTTTCGGCCTGCGTGATTGGCATAGCAGGCTTAATGATTATTCAGTAAAGGAGTCTGTATATTATGAAGTATTTGGGAATTGATGTTGGCGGAACCAATATCGCAGTCGGAATCGTGGATGAAAACGACAAAATCGTTGCCAAGGTTTCCAATAAAACCCCCGTTCCCTGCACAGAAGATGTTTTTTGCGACTGTGTTGCCAAAACTGCTTACGAAGCTATGGAAAAGGCCGGTGTTACGTTGGCAGAGCTGCCTTGGATCGGTCTGGGATGCCCCGGTACCATCAATCGCGCTACCGGTGTTGTTGAGTTCTCCAACAATCTGGGATATTCCAATTTCCCCGTAAAAAAGATGCTGGAAGAACGTTTTGAGGGCAAGGAAGTCATCATTGAAAACGACGCAAACGCAGCTGCTTACGGTGAATATCAGGCTGGCGCCCTGAAGGGTGCAGATAATGCAGTTGCTATTACACTGGGTACTGGTGTCGGCAGCGGTATCATCATTGACCACAAGATTTATGCCGGCAACAACTTTGCTGCTGGTGAGATGGGTCACCACGTAATCGTGTTCAACGGCCGTCAGTGCACCTGCGGACGTAAGGGCTGCTGGGAGCGTTACGCTGCTGCAACCGGTCTGATCATCACCACCAAAGAAGCAATGGAAAAGGCTGACAAAGACTCCCCCATCTGGAAACTGGTGGACGGTGACATCAACCGTGTAAGCGGCCGTACCGCATTTGATGCTATGCGTGCCGGCGACCCGGTTGGTCAGGCTGTTGTAGATGAGTACATCGCTTATCTGGGCTGCGGTATTGTCAATGTAATCAATACCTTCCAGCCGGATATTCTGTGCATCGGCGGCGGTATCTGCAACGAGGGCGAGACCCTGCTGGCTCCCCTGCGCGCATATGTAGAGCATGAACAGTATGCAATGAACTCCTCTAAGAAAACTGTTCTCTGCCGTGCAGAGCTGGGCAACGACGCCGGTATTATCGGTGCTGCTCTTCTGGGTAAATAATTCTGAAGTATATCCATATCGACAACGGGCCCCCGCCCCGTGTGGGAGCCCGTTCTGTCTGCTGGGCTGATTCCCGGCATTTATCAACTGTCTGTGAGGAATAATTATGAGTATCGAAAAAAAGCCTTTTGGGGTACTGCCTGATGGCCGGGCGGTAGAACTGTACACTTTGAAGAATTCATCTGGGACGACGGTTGAAACCATGCCTTACGGCTGCCGGCTGGTCAAGATTCTGACGCCGGACCGCAATGGCCTTTGGGGTGACATTGTAATCGGACACGATACCTTTGAGGAGTATCTCTCTGATGTTCACGGAAGTTTGATTGGTCGTTTTGCCAACCGTATTGGCGGAGCTTCTTTTACGATTGATGGAAAGGAATATCCTTTGCTGAAAAACGATGGTGAAAACTGTCTGCATGGCGGCAGCGTCGGTTTTGCACATGTATTGTGGGAAGTTGCTGAAGTTCACGACACTGATGAACCTTCCATCGTATTTACCTATACCAGCCCTGACGGAGAAAGCGGTTTTCCCGGCAATTTACAGCTGCGCGTAACCTATACGCTCTCGGCTGATAACTCTCTGATTTTGGATTATCAGGCTGAATGTGACCAGGAAACTCCTTTGAATCTCACCAACCACGCTTATTTCAATCTGTGTGGAGATCCGAACATCCTGCCGCTGCATACGGTTATGCAAATCTATGCAGACGAAGTTACAGAAGTTACAGACGACCTGATTCCTACCGGAAAACTTTTAAAGGTTGACGGAACGCACCTGGATTTCCGTGCCCCCAAAACAATTGGACAGGATCTTTTCTGCAAGGATCCTCTGATGCAGAAATGCGGCGGATATGACCACAATTTCGTTATCAGCGGAACGGGTATGCGCAAAGCTGCCGAAGTATGGGATTCTGGCAGCGGCCGTGTGATGGAATGTTTTACTGACATGCCTGGTATGCAGCTGTATACAGCCAACAGCATGCCTGAAGATGCCCGCAACAAGGGCGGTGCTCCCATGCAGGCACATAATTCTTTCTGCCTGGAAACGCAGTTTTATCCGGATTCTGTTCATCATGCCAACTTCCCGTATGAGAACCTGAAGCCCGGAAAGAAATTCCATTCTCAGACTGTCTATCGTTTCTCGGTACGATAATATGAAAATTGATCTGTAAACAGGAACCGGCGGGACCTGATGGTTCCGCCGGTATTTTTTGAGAAGGAAGTGAATTTATGAATACAAGTGCAGGAGAAAACAAGGGGAGTCTGTTGGCTTTGCTGCCAATTGCTGTCTTTCTGGTGGTCTTTATTGGCAGCGGCATCCTGTTTCAGGATTTCTATGCAATGCCGGCAGTCGTAGGATTTCTGATTGCCCTGATTGTGGCATTTCTGCAAAACCGCAAGCGCAGTTTTAATGATAAGCTGATTAATGTTACCCGCAGCATGGGTGATGAAAACGTCATGGTGATGTGCCTGGTTTTTGTACTGGCAGGCGCTTTTTCGGGTTCTGTACAGGCAGCCGGTGGTGTGGAAAGCACTGTAAACTTTGGTTTGTCTATTCTTCCGCCGTCTGTTGCTGTAGTGGGTATTTTTGTAATCGGCTGCTTCATTTCCACTGCTATGGGTACTTCTGTTGGAACGATTGTAGCATTGGCTCCGATTGCCGTGGGGATTAGCGAAAAAACCGGTATGCCTGCTGCGCTGTGCATCGGCGCGGTGGTTTCTGGTGCTATGTTTGGCGATAACCTTTCGATGATTTCAGACACCACCATTGCAGCTACCCGCACACAGGGCTGTGATATGAAGGATAAATTCCGCGAGAATTTTAAAATCGTATTGCCCGCTGCCATTCTCACGCTGGTATTGTTTTTGGTTCTGGCCAGCGGCGGAGAATACCATGCGGAAGGCGATTTAAGTTATAATTTCTGGAAAATTGTTCCTTATCTGGTTGTATTGGTCGGAGCACTCGCCGGATTAAATGTCTTTATTGTGCTGGTGGCAGGAACCGTGCTCTCTTTGATTGTCGGTGTAGCCAGTGGAGCCATCGCCTGGGATGCAATCTTTACGGTGGTTTTCCAAGGCCCCGATGGAAGCGGCGGAATCAAAAATATGTATGATATTACGGTCATTTCGATTGTAGTAGCCGGCGTTATTGGACTTGTAAAAGCAAACGGCGGTATTGATTTTATTCTCTCTTCTATCCGCCGTCATGTTCATACCCCGCGCGGTGCACAGTTGGGAATTGCGCTGCTCAGTTCTCTGGTGGATATTTCCACCGCCAACAATACCATTGCCATTGTGATGGCTGGCCCCATCGCCAAAGATATTTCCTCAGAATTCGGCATTACACCCAGACGTACTGCTGCATTACTGGATATTTTCACTTCTGTCTGGCAGGGCTTGATTCCCTACGGTGCACAGCTGCTGTATGCCTGTGCAGGTGCTGCCACTATGGGAGTTATGCTGAATCCAATGGAACTGCTGCCCTACCTTTTCTACCCCATCCTGATGGGCGCGAGCGCATTGGGCTATATCATTTTCACCGGCCGCAAGAAAGCCTCTGCTGCATAATTTGCCAAAAACGCGCTGTGAGATTTTATCTCACAGCGCGTTCCTTTTTCAAACTAATAAACCTCAATCCGCCATTGACCGCAGAAATTCTTCTGCTTCTGCCCTGCGCGGGACACTGGGCAGACCGCCGCTGCGGGTAGTGGAAATTCCCGCCATGGCATTGGCAAAACGGCAAATTTCCGTCAATTCTTCACAGCTGAGCTCTTCGGGTTTTTTCCCCATACTTAAAAGCTTATACACCGCACTGCCGCCAAAGATATCCCCTGCACCGGTCGTATCAATCGTATGAAGATGGTTAAAAGCAAACACCAGCCCGCTTGCATTTTTATTCGCAAAAAACACGCCTTTTTTGCCCATTGTAGCCAGCACCAGTTTTACACCGAATTTTTCAACCAGACGGCGTGCACCTTCCTCGGGGCTCTCATGCAGCAACAATTCGATTTCTTCTTCGCTGATTTTTACCACATCCGCATGTTTCACACCCCACAGCATCTGCTCTGCCGCTTCACTTTCATTTTTCCAAAGCGGGGCGCGATAGTTGGGGTCAAAAGTAATCATTGCGCCGGATTCCCGTGCAATTCGGACGGCTTCACGTGTGGTAGAACGCGACGGCTCATCCGTCATGGAAAGCGTACCAAAATGGAACACCTTTGTGTTCCGCAAAAAGCTGTAGCGCAAATTTTCTGTAGTAAGCATCATATCTGCACCCGGCTTACGGGCAAATGAAAAATTCCGGTCTCCGGATGCATCCAGCGTCACAAATGCCAATGTTGTAAAATATGCAGGGTCAACGGTGATTCCGCTGGTATCAATCCCATATTTTTTCATGGTATCCACCAGCAGATGCCCAAAAGCATCATCGCCTACTTTTCCAATAAAAGCTGTAGTGGCACCACAGGCCGCAGCTGCACAGAGGAAATTGCCGGGCGCACCACCCGGGTTCGCATGCATAACAGGATACCCGTACTCATTATCATCCTTATGTACAAAATCGATCAACAGTTCACCGAGCGCAACAATATCCGGCATTTTGCTTCACATCCTTCCCAAAATTCATTCACATAATTTGCAGTAGTTGTCGTTTTAAACTACTGATTTTATCTGCTTATATCGTAACACAAAGCCGTATAAAAAACCAGTGGAAGACCAGCGATTTTTCTTTGCGAAGCGAAAAATATATGGTATACTGAGAAAGTTATCATGCCTTCCAAACAGGCACTTCCATCTGCTCGGATTCTGTGCGGCGTTTCCAGGCTTGTATTTGTATTCCCGGAGGTATCTCATGAATAAAAATATTGCCCCATCGTCAATCAAAAAATGGACTGCCGTTGCCGGTGCTGTTGTCATCCTGCTGGCAGCCATTCTGGCCAGCATGGTGCTCTATCCCCAAAGTTCTCAGGGATATGAAGCAACCACCTGGGCGATGGGTTCCTATATCCAACAAACCCTTTACGGAAGCAGCGCAGAGGAAGCCGCCACACAGGCATCTTCTGCCATCAATGAACTGGAAAATCTGATTTCATGGAGAGTCGCTGGCTCCGATATTGAAAAGCTGAACAGTGCAGCTGGAACCGACTGGCTGGAACTGGACGAACACACCATTGATGTGCTGGAACAGGCACTTTCCGTTGCAGAAGCAACTGACGGCGCCTATGACCCTACGATTCTTCCCATCAGTTCCCTGTGGAATTTTGATTCTGACGAACCGACCTTTCCCGGCGATGACAAAATTCAGGAGTTTTTGCCTTTTGTGGGGTATGAGTTCCTGCGTATCAACACAGAGGACAATACCGCTTCTCTGCGAAATCACGGAAACGGCGTGGATTTGGGCGGAATTGGCAAGGGAGCCGCTTGTGACGCTGCCTTGAAAGTTTACAAGGAATCCGGTATTAGCGGGGGAATTATTGCTGTAGGCGGCAGCGTAGGCGTTTACGGCGAAAAACCTGATGGTACAGACTGGCGTATCTCTGTACGTGACCCTGATGAGGATACGCAAGATGGGCTTGGCGTGCTTTCTTTAGAAGAAGGATGTGTCTCCACTTCTGGAAGCTATGAAAAGACCTTTACCGAAGGCGACAACACCTATCACCATCTGTTGGACGCCAAAACCGGATATCCTGCCGAAAGCGGCCTGGTATCCGTTACTGTAGTTCACGAGAGCGGAGCCATCAGCGATGCGCTGGCAACCGCATGCTTTATATTGGGATTGGAAGACAGCCTGCCGGTGCTGAAAGAGCTGGGCGCTTCCGCATTGTTTATCGACGAAGAACATCATATCACCATTGCCGGAGACTTGGAGTTTGAGCAGATCAGCACAAACTATACCGTCTCCCGGCAGTCCCTGTGAGCAGTCGGTTCCCGCTGTTTCGAAAGCGGGATTTGCTGATCTTTCTGCTGGCTGCTGTATTGGCCGGGGCGGGCTTTCTGCAATGGCTGCCCAAATCCGGTGCGCCGGTGGCAGTGATTGAGCAGGACGGAAAGGAAATCCGGCGGGTAGAACTCAGCAGCATACCCCAGCCGGAAACACTGGTTTTAGATGGCGAAATTTCCGTCACGATACTGCTGGAGCCGGGACAGGTGTCCATTATTCACTCCGATTGTCCTGACCAGATTTGTGTGAATACCGGTACTCTCACCCGTCCAGGTCAAAGTGCTGTATGCTTGCCCGCACGAGTTTCTGTCCGCATTGTGGGCGAAAACAATTCTGGCATAGACGGTATGACGGGATAGGAGGGCACTCATGAAATCTTCCGCAAAATTTGTCGCCTTCACCGGGATTTTGGCAGCGCTGGCAGTGGTGCTCTCTCTGCTGGAAAATTTATTGCCTCCGGTTCCGGGGATGCCTCCCGGAGCAAAACTGGGCCTATCCAACATTGTGAGTATGTATGCTGCCGGATGTGTGGGATTTTTCCCCGCTATGGCGATATCACTGGTTAAAGGATTGTTTGCCTTTCTCACCCGGGGGATTACTGCCGGGCTTATGAGTACAGCCGGCGGGCTTTTCAGCACGCTGATTGTCTGGCTGCTGCTGAAAAAGCTGCGTTTTGGCCTGCTGGGCGCCAGCGCGGCGGGGGCTTTGGCTCACAATGCCGCCCAGCTGATGATTGCCTGTCTGCTGACTTCTTCTGCAGTGCTGTATTATGCGCCGATTCTGGTGCTGCTCGGCACTGCTTCCGGCATTCTCACCGGCCTTGCGCTGGGAGTTCTGCTGCCGCCTTTGGAGAAATTGCAGAGAAGGTAAACTCATATAATCTCTATAAAATGCGTTCCCCACAGGCGAAAATCGTCTGTGTGAATATAAAAATATGGCGGGCAACCGCCCTTTTCGAAAAAGAAGGAGGAAAGGAACGGATGGAACTCTCGTTTCCCAAAAAGCCCTTCCGCACTCACGGCGGGGCACGGGTACCCCATCACAAAAACACAAGCCAGATTCCCACAGTCGTTCTTCCCACGCCCAAACAGGTGGTCATCCCCATGCAGCAGCATATCGGTGCTCCCTGTAAGCCAGTGGTGAAAAAAGGCGACCATGTGTATCTGGGACAGAAAATCGGCGATGCGGACGCCTATGTCAGCGCCCCCATTCACGCCAGCATTTCCGGAACTGTTTCCGCTGTACAGCCGATCATGCTGCCCGGCGGACAGATGTCCGACGCAGTTGTCATCGATTCCGATGGACTCATGGAAGCTGACCCCTCGATTCAGCCGCCTAAGGTCAATAGTCTGGAAGACTTTACCGCTGCGGTTCGGGCTTCCGGTCTGGTAGGTCTGGGCGGTGCAGGCTTTCCTGCTCATGTAAAGCTCAACGCACCGGGAAAAATCGATACGCTGATTATCAACGGCGCAGAGTGCGAGCCTTATGTCACCGCTGACCACCGGGAAGCGCTGGAAAACTCCGGCTCGGTGCTGGACGGCGTGTATGCAGTCATGAAAATTCTCGGCGTAGAGCGGGTCATCATCGCCGTAGAAAACAACAAGCCCGATGTCATTGGAATTCTCACAAAGATTGCGGACGACAATAAGCGCGACCCGGAAGACCGTGTCCGTGTGCTGGCGCTGAAATCCCGTTACCCGCAGGGTGCGGAAAAAGTGCTGGTACAGGCCTGCACTGGTCGTCGTGTGCCGACCGGCAAGCTGCCCGCCGATGTAGGCTGTCTGGTGATGAACATCACCTCCATTGCATTTTTGGCGGACTATCTGCGCACCGGTATGCCCTTGGTGAGAAAGCGCGTTACCTTTGACGGCACCGCTATCAAAGACCCGAAAAATGTGCTGGTGCCCATTGGCACCCGGATTTCCGAAGTGGTGGAGTTCTGCGGCGGCTATGCCCAGCCTCCCAAAAAGATGCTCATGGGCGGCCCCATGATGGGCATTGCCCTGACCGACGATTCCCTGCCCATTTTGAAGCAGAATAACGCTATTCTGGCCTTTGGCGAGAAGGAAGCCCGCTTGCAGGAGTCTTCCGCCTGTATCCGCTGCGGCCGCTGTGTCCAGAGCTGCCCCATGCTGCTGGTGCCCACGCTGCTGGAGCAGTACACCGAGAAAAAGGACGTGGAAGAGCTGCAAAAGCGGGGCATTATGACCTGCATGGAGTGCGGCAGCTGTGCCTTTAACTGCCCGGCCAACCGCCGTCTGGTGCAGTCCATTCGTCTTGGCAAAACCTATGTGAAAAAAGCAGGAGGGAAACGCTGATGGAGAAGCTTATTGTCTCATCTTCGCCGCACCTTCGCAGCGGCGCTTCCACCCAGCGCATCATGCTGGATGTGATTATCGCACTATGTCCCGCCCTCATCGCTTCCTTTGTATTTTTCGGCCCCCGTGCCCTGATTCTGGTGGCGGTAACGGTGCTTTCCTGTGTGCTCAGTGAATACATCAGCCGGAAAGTCATGAAGCGGGACAACACGGTGCCGGATCTTTCCTGCATCGTTACCGGTTTGTTGCTGGCCTTTAACCTGCCGGTTTCTCTGAACCCGCTGATGGCGGTATTCGGCGGCGTGGTGGCTATTGTCGTAGTCAAGCAGATGTTCGGCGGCATTGGCCAGAACTTTGTGAACCCCGCTTTGACCGCCCGTATTATCCTCATGAACTCCTTCCCGGCGGACATGAGCAGTTGGACACCGGCTTTCGGCTGGCTGAACGGTACCGACGCTACTACCACTGCTACCCCGTTGGCGGTGCTCAAGCAGGGCGGAGAATTCAACTTCTCTTACATGGATTTGTTCCTTGGCAGCACCGGTGGCTGTTTGGGCGAAACCTGCGCGCTGGCACTGATTCTGGGCGGCGTGTATCTGATTGTCCGCCGCGTCATCAGCCCGGTAATTCCTGTTACTTATCTGGCCACCGTTACGATGATTTCCCTGATCGCAGGCCGCGACCCGCTGGTAGACCTGCTCACCGGCGGTCTGATGATCGGTGCCTTCTTCATGGCTACCGACTACACCACCAGTCCCATCAGCCGCAATGGCCGCATCATTTACGCCATCGGCTGCGGACTGTTCACCATGCTTATCCGTATGTTTGCATCCTTGCCCGAGGGCGTTTCCTATTCCATTGTGCTAATGAATATTCTGGTGCCCCTCATTGAGCGGGTATCTCTGCCCAAGCCCTTTGGAAGCAGAAAGGGGGACGGCGTAAAATGAAATTGAAAGAAATCTTGAAGCCTGCCCTGATTCTCTGTGTGATCTGCCTGCTGGCAACAGCGGCTCTGGCTGGAACCAACCTGCTCACCGCTGACACCATTGCCCAGCAGAAGGTGATTACCGAGCAGGAATCCCGCAAGCAGGTGCTTCCTAATGCCGACAGCTTTGAAGAGTCCGACGGCTATGCTATCGGCAAAGCCGGCAGCGATGTGGCCGGATATGTGTTTGTCACCTCCGCCAAGGGCTACGGCGGAGACGTACAGGTTATGACCGGCATCAACGCCGAAGGTCAGGTAACCGGCGTTGTGATTCTGGAACAGAACGAGACTCCCGGCCTTGGCGCTAATGCCGAGAAAGAGAGCTTCCGGGATCAATTTAAACAGGCCACTCCGGAAAACGGATTTACCGTGACAAAATCCACGGCGAAAGATGGCGAGATTTCCGCCATGACCGGCGCGACCATTACCACCACCGCTGTGACCAACGCGGTGAATGACGCGATTGCCCAATATAACGAAATAAAGGAGGGAGCATAAATGGCAAAGAGCCTGTTTCAGGAATTTTCCAAAGGTATTATTAAGGAAAACCCGGTGCTCCGCCTGATGCTGGGCACCTGCGCTACGCTGGCCGTCACTACCGCTGCCAGCAATGCCATCGGTATGGGTGCTGCCACCACTTTTGTGTTGGTGTGCTCCAATGCCGTTATCTCCGCTTTGCGGAAAGTCATCCCCGACAAGGTGCGTATTCCGGCCTATATTACGGTCATCGCTGCCTTTGTTACCATCGTACAGCTGTTAATTCAGGCCTATTCCCCGGCACTGGACAAATCTCTGGGCATTTTCCTGCCCCTGATTGTGGTAAACTGCATCATTCTGGGCCGTGCCGAGATGTACGCCAACAAGAATAAAGTCCTGCCCTCCATCGTAGACGGCTTGGGAATGGGCGTAGGCTTTACCGTTGCCCTGCTGATGATGGGCATTATCCGCGAGCTGCTGGGCGCGGGCACCGTATTCGGTATCCCGATTACAGCTGGTTTCATGCCGCCGATTATCATCTTTATCCTGCCTCCCGGAGGCTTCTTCGTGTTTGGTATGCTCATTGCGCTGGCCAACCGCATCTCCGAAGGCAAGGGCCAGAAGCCTGCCGAGCTGGGCTGCGCTTCCTGCCCGCTGGCTGCTTCCTGCACCAAGCTTATGGCACAGGAAAAGGACTGCAATCGAAAGGAGGGCAAATAAGCCATGTTGAAAAGTTTAGTTGCCATCTTCCTTGCCGCCATTTTGACGGAAAACTACATTCTGAATAAGTTCCTGGGTATCTGCCCATTTTTGGGCGTCTCCAAAAAGCTGAACACTGCCACCGGCATGAGCTTGGCCGTAACCGTGGTTATGGTGCTGGCCACCGCCGTTACTTGGCCCATTTACACTTATCTGCTCGTGCCCACTGGTCTGGCCTATCTGCAAACCATCGTGTTTATTTTGATTATCGCCGCACTGGTACAGCTGCTGGAAATCACTCTGCGGAAATATATGCCCCCGCTGTATAACTCTTTGGGCGTGTATCTCCCGCTGATTACCACCAACTGTGCTGTGTTGGGTGTCACCATGCTGGTGCTGGAAAAAGGTGCCGCTGACCCCACCTTCGGCTATGTGGAGTCTCTGGTCAACGCATTCGGCGCCGGTATTGGCTTCCTGGTGGCTATGGTGCTGTTTGCAGGTATCCGGGAGCGCCTGGAGCTGTGCGACATTCCCAAGACGCTGCGGGGCCTTCCCATCACGTTGATCGCCGCTTCTCTGGTGGCGGTGTCCTTCCTGGGCTTTAACGGCCTGGTGGAAGGTATGCTGGGCTGAGAGAAAGGAGCGGTATCATGAACGAGATTTTATTGCCTATCCTCATTGTGGCGGGCATCGGCCTGCTGGCTGGTCTGATTCTGGCCATTGCTTCCATTGTCATGGCAGTTCCCAAGGATGAAAAAGCCGAGGCCATTCAGGAGCTTCTGCCCGGCGCCAACTGCGGCGCCTGCGGCTATTCCGGTTGCAGTGGCTATGCTGCTGCGCTCTCCAAAGGCGAAGCCAAGCCCGGTTTGTGTTCTCCCGGCGGTGCCGAAACCGCCAAAGCCATTGCCGAGCTGCTGGGTGCCGGTGATGTGGAAGTGGAGTACAAAACCGCGTTGGTTCACTGCATGGGCAGCTATGACAACACCACCGACAAGATGGAATACGACGGCATCATCGGCTGCGCCGCTGCTGCCCAACTGGCTGGCGGCATTACTTCCTGCCGTTTCGGCTGCATGGGTCTGGGCGACTGTATGAAAGCCTGCCAGTATGACGCTATTACCGTATGCAACGGTGTGGCCAGCATTAACCCGGAAAAATGTAAGGGATGCGGCCAGTGTGTGGCGGCCTGCCCCAAGGGGCTCATCAGCTTTGTGCCTCTGAAAAAGCAGGCAGTCGTGCGCTGCGCCAACTGCGATAAGGGCGCTGCTACCACCAAGGTATGCAAGGTGGGCTGCATCGGCTGCATGAAGTGCGTAAAGGTCTGCGAATTTGGCGCAGTGAAGGTGGAAAACTTCCACGCCACTGTAGATCCGGTGAAGTGTACCGGCTGCGGCAAATGTACCGAAGCCTGTCCCCGTCACTGCATCACATTGCTGGATGTATAATAAATAAAAATATGAAAAATGCGGATGTTCCACCAGGGATATCCGCATTTTTTATTTCTGCTGTGAATTGCCAAAAGATGGGCATTTTTATGCAGAATAGGCTGCCGTATTTTCCCATATTATTGAATCGTGAAACTTGTCTTTTTCAAATTGCAGTGGTTTTTTTTCATAACTTTGTAAGGTTTTGTCGAAATGCACTGTTTTTTGTGGAGGTCTTGACTTTTTAAATGATTTAGCGGTATCATGAACGTGATGTAGTTATCCTTTTTAACTACTTATTTCCATTTCGCACAACAAATCTTTTAAAAACTGGTTGGACTCTACAATTTGTTGCAAAAATAAACTTTTGATCTTGAATCCCTCTTCAGACGGGCTTCCCCGCTGTATGCTGCTTTTGGAGGTGAAAGGGAGCACATGAATCCATCCATGTATCGGGCAGCGGCTGAAGTTTCTCTTTTCTGCCGCCTGAACCTTCGGCAAAAAATCGATATTCCCATACGGCGCGGTGATATGGGCGTGCTGATGTACCTATATGGAGCACAGGAGGAAATCACCCCTGTTGCTGTCAGCGATTTTATGGGAATTTCCCGCCCATGTACCACCGCATTGCTGAAACGTCTGGAAGGCGACGGGTATATTTTCCGCAGCCCAAGCCAATCTGATGGCCGAAGCTATACGCTGTCTCTGACTGAAAAAGGGCGGCAATTGATTGACGCCGCACATGAAGAATACGGACGTTCCATGCAGGCCCTTGAAAATGAAATGGGCAACGATCGTTTCCATCTTCTGCTGGAACTGATTGAACAATCCAATGCAATTCTTCGTAAAAGACTTTAATCAGGGAATCTGTTTTTATGACACCGTTTAACAGAGAGGAATGGTAGCTATGATAAAAATCGGACTGGATGTAGGTTCCACCACCATCAAATGCGTGGTGCTGGACGAGAAGGAAAACATCCTCTACAAATCCTATGAACGCCACTACTCCCAGATCACCGAGAAAATGGGAGAGCTGCTGCAAAAAATCCAGAAGGAATATGTTGGAAAAGAAGACGCCATGGTTTCCGTTTCCGGCAGTGCCGGTATGGGTGTTGCCGAAAGTTGTGGTCTGCCCTTTATTCAGGAGGTATATGCCACTCGGCTGGCCCTGAAAAAGCTGATTCCCGATGCGGATTCCGTCATTGAGCTGGGCGGTGAGGACGCAAAAATCCTGTTTCTCACCGGTGGGCTGGAAGTCCGCATGAATGGCTCGTGTGCAGGTGGTACCGGCGCATTTATCGACCAGATGGCAACCCTTTTGAATATTACCCCTGACGAAATGAATGAGCTCTCCAAAGAGCACGAGAAAATCTACACCATTGCTTCCCGGTGCGGCGTGTTTGCCAAAACTGATGTGCAGCCTCTTTTGAACCAGGGTGCCCGTAAGAGTGATGTAGCCGCCAGTATTTTTGCGGCAGTTGCCAACCAGACTATCGCCGGTCTGGCACAGGGACGTCCGATCAGCGGAAAAGTCGTGTATTTAGGCGGCCCTCTCACCTTCCTTTCCGAGCTGCGGGAAGCTTTTGACACCGCACTTTCCACCAAGGGCTTGTGCCCCGAAAACTCCCTGTATTTTGTGGCATTGGGCGCGGCTTATAACAGTGAAATCGCCGTTGACCTGAACACCGCCCTGAAAAATGTTGCTGCCTACAGCGGCCATGCCTCTTTCCTGTTCATTCCGCCTCTGTTTAACAATCAGGAAGAATATGACGAATTCAAAACCCGTCATGAACAGTGCAGAGCTCCTCGGGCAGAGCTGGAAGGCTACACCGGCAAGTGCTTTTTGGGCGTGGATGCCGGTTCTACTACCGTCAAGGCTGTTTTGCTGGACGAACAGGGAAAACTGCTGGATTCCATCTATCAGAGCAATGCCGGCAACCCGGTACCCATTATCCGGGAATATCTGCTAAACCTCTATCAAAATCATCCCGGTATCCACATCGTTACCGGCGCTGTGACCGGCTATGGTGAAGAGCTGCTGAAAAATGCCTTCGCTATTGAATACGGCATTGTGGAAACGGTAGCTCACTTTACTGCCGCCAAAACCTTCATGCCCGACGTGGACTTCGTTATCGACATCGGCGGACAGGACATGAAATGCTTCAAGATTCGGGGCGGCGCTATTGATAACATCTTCCTGAATGAGGCTTGTTCTTCCGGCTGCGGTTCTTTCCTGCAAACCTTTGCCAATACACTGGGTTATGACATTGCCGAATTTGCAAAAATGGGCCTGTTTGCCAAGCATCCGGTGGATTTGGGCTCCCGCTGCACTGTGTTTATGAACTCCTCCGTCAAGCAGGCACAAAAAGACGGCGCAACCACTGAGGATATTTCTGCCGGCCTTTCCGTCAGTGTGGTGAAGAACGCCATTTATAAAGTCATCCGTGCCGCTTCCGCCGAAGAGCTGGGCCGCCGCATTGTGGTGCAGGGCGGTACCTTCCTCAACGATGCCGTGCTCCGCGTGTTTGAGAAAGAACTGGGCGTTAACGTTATCCGCCCCGATATTTCCGGCTTGATGGGCGCTTATGGTGCGGCTGTGTATGCCATGAGCCGCTGGAACAAGCAGCCTGACGAGAGCAAGAGCATTATCTCCAAAGAAGAGCTGGAAAATTTTGTCCACGAAGTCCATGTGACCTCCTGCGGCCTGTGCAGCAACCACTGCCGCCTGACGGTCAACGTGTTCGGCGGTAACCGTCGGTTCATTGGCGGCAACCGCTGTGAGAAGCCCGTCACCCGCCGTTCCGGTGCCGGGGATGAACTGGATTTGTATACCTATAAACTGAATAAACTCCGCTCCTATGAGCCCCGTGAAGGCAAGCGCGGCAAAATCGGCATTCCCATGGGCCTGAATATGTACGAGCTGCTGCCCTTCTGGCATACCTTCTTCACCCGTCTGGGCTTTGAAGTGGTGGTTTCTCCGGTTTCCAGCCGTGAGCTGTATATCGAGGGCCAGCACACCATCCCCTCCGATACCGTATGCTTCCCGGCCAAGCTCATGCACGGCCATGTGATTGCCCTGCTGAAAGAGGGCGTAGATCACATTTTCTACCCCTGTATGTCCTATAACTTCGACGAAGATTTGGGCGACAACCACTATAACTGCCCGGTGGTGGCCTATTACCCCGAAGTGATTTCCGCCAACATGCCCGAGCTGGAACACGCTACCTTTATTAAGGATTATGTGGGTATCCATCGCCGCAAGGACTTCCCCGGCAAGATGACCGAGATTCTCGGCCAGTATTTTGAGGGAATTTCCCTCCACGACGTGAAAAACGCCGCAGATGCTGCTTATGACGCCTACTCCTGCTATCTGGAAGACGTGCGCCATCAGGGCGAAGTGATTATCGAAAAGGCACGGGAGAAAAAGCTCCCCATCATCGTCCTCAGCGGCCGTCCCTATCATCTTGACCCGGAAATTAACCACGGTATCAACAAGCTGATTACCAGCTTGGGTGCGGCGGTGGTCTCCGAGGATTCCGTCAGCTTCCACGAGCACCGGTTCCGCACTGGCGTGCTCAACCAGTGGACGTATCACGCCCGTTTGTATGCAGCGGCAAAATACATCGCTGACCAGCCCGACATGAACCTGGTGCAGCTGGTGTCCTTCGGCTGCGGCGTGGACGCCATCACGACCGACGAGGTTCGAGAGATTCTGGAAAGCGAGCAGAAAATCTATACACAGATTAAAATCGATGAAATTACCAATCTGGGCGCAGTGAAAATCCGGCTCCGCAGCCTGTTTGCCGCCCTGGAAGCATGAGGTGAAATGATATGGCAGAATTGATTCGCGATAAGACCGGCCGACTTCTCTTCACCAAGGAGATGAAGGAGGAATACACCATCCTGTGCCCCATGATGCTCCGCATCCACTTTGAGCTGTTTGTGAGCATTTTCCGGCACTATGGCTACAAAGCAGAACTGCTGACCACCAGCGGCCCCAATATTGTGCAGGAAGGTCTGAAATACGTCCACAATGATACCTGCTATCCCGCCCTGCTGGTTATCGGCCAGTTTATTGACGCGCTGAAAAGCGGCAAATACGACGTGAGCAAAACCGCCCTCATCATCACCCAGACCGGCGGCGGCTGCCGCGCCTCCAACTATATCCACCTGCTCCGCAAGGCTCTGCGCAAGGCCGGCTTTGCCGATGTGCCGGTCATTTCCCTGAACCTGTCCGGACTGGAAAAGAACCCCGGCTTCTCCCTCTCCATCCCGCTGGTTCGGAAAATGATTGCCGCTATCGTCTATGGCGACGCCCTGATGCTGCTGGAAAACCAGGTGAAGCCCTATGAGGTCATCAAGGGCGACAGCCATGCCATGGTGAAGAAGTGGACCAAATATCTGTCCGAAAAAATCAACAAGGGCGACGCCTGCTCCATCAAGCAGCAGAAAGAATACCTGCACAAGCTGACCGCTGACTTTGCCTCCATCCCCGTGAAGAGAGTGCCCAAGGTCAAGGTGGGTATCGTAGGCGAAATCTATGTGAAATACGCCCCCTTTGCCAACAACCATCTGGAAGATTTTCTGGCAGAGCAGGACTGCGAGGTCAACGTGCCCGGCCTGATCAACTTTGTGCTGTTCAAAGTTGATAACCGTCTGGACGATATCCGCATTTATGGCGGCAGCAAGGCCAAGTACCATGTGATTAAGGTGCTGTACGATTATCTGGAAAAGATGCAGCAGGTGCTCATTGAAGCCATCAAATCTCAGCCCTGCTTTGAGCCTCCCGCTTCCTATGACCATGTCAAGAAGCTGGTAGACGGCGTGATTGGTTACGGCGACAAAATGGGTGAAGGCTGGCTGCTCACCGCTGAAATGCTGGAGCTTGCCGAAGCAGGCTTTGAAAACATCGTCTGTGCCCAGCCCTTTGGCTGCCTGCCCAACCATATTTGCGGCAAGGGCATGATTCGCAAAATCAAGGCTATCAACGAAAAGGCCAACATCGTGCCCATCGACTATGACCCCAGCGCTACCCGGGTCAATCAGGAAAACCGCATCAAGCTGATGCTGGCTGTGGCAAAAGAAAATCTGAAAGAAGAAGTTTAATTCAAACACACACAAACCCGCTCCCGAGTCTCAGGACAAGGAAGCGGGTTTGCTTTTTGGTTGTGTTTCTGGCTATCCTGCTACCCGCTCCAAATCGCGGCGCAGGCGCTGGATAATGCGCTTTTCCAGTCTCGATATGTAGGACTGCGAGATGCCAAGCTCATCGGCAACTTCTTTTTGTGTATGCTCCTTATGCGCACGAAGTCCAAAACGCAGTTCCATAATGGTCTGTTCCCGCGGTTCAAGCCGGGAGACCGCTTCTAGCAGCAGGGCTTCTTCCGCCTCCTTTTCCAGATCGCGGTTGACAGTATCCTGGTCACTTCCCAGAACATCTGAGAGTAAAAGCTCATTTCCATCCCAATCCACGTTCAGCGGGTCATCGATGGAAACTTCATTTTTCAGCTGGCTGCTCTTGCGCAGGTACATCAGAATTTCATTCTCGATGCACCGCGAAGCATAGGTGGCCAGCTTGATTTTTTTCTCGGGGCGGAAGGTATTCACTGCCTTGATGAGTCCAATCGTTCCAATCGAAATCAAATCTTCTACGCCTGCACCCGGGGATTCAAATTTCCGCGCAATGTATACCACCAAGCGCAAATTATGCGTAATCAGCTTTTCGCGGGAAGGCTCTTCCCCTCGACAAATCGCGGCCATGATTTCTTTTTCTTCCTCCGGACTCAATGGCGGCGGAAGCGCATCCGAGCCGTTGATATAATAAATGGACTCCCCCGCCATTTTTCCCAAACGGCACAGCATCTGTTTCCAAAATAGCTTCCAGCGCAAAAAGAAACGGTATTTCATCCCCAGGTTCCCCTTTCAATCAAATATTGCAGGCGGTACCAGTACCTGATACTGTCCTCGTCCAAGCTTTTGCGTACACACTGCCAACCAGCAGCCATGTAAAACATGGCTTTCTCCGTCCATGCTCACCTCCATTCTTTCCGGCTGAAAACCCGGCAAAAACCCTTCTCCCGAAACTGCATGGTATGGAATCATCCTGATGCCCTCTGTCCAGTTTTCAGGAGCCAGCCCCTTTTGCAGACACTCCGGCAGAATCGGTATCGCAGATTCCCATTCGACAACCAGCGCCGGTTTATGGGAAAATGGCTCTGTCAGCGTGCTGCCCGTATCCACTTTGCCGTGCAGTACTACTGTTTTATCGCCATAGTATGCGGTAACAGTACAGACCTGCGTTTTCAGCTCCGGCGGGCCGGAAATACGGCGTAGGATTGTCATCACCAGATAGGCTGCCGCCGCCAGCAACAGCAGCAGCATGGGAGATACCGGAAGATACAGGATTCCGTTGTTGATCAGCAGCCCCGAAGATTGCCCCATCGCCCACAGTGCCAGCATAAAACCTGCAAAGCCAAAGCTTGCCAGATACAGCAGCGCCAACAGCTTACAGAACAAACGCAATGACACTGGGAAAAAACACGCCAGCACCATGACCGCTGAAAGCAAAAGCCGGTACAGCAGCGCAATGCTCCAATGCGGCTGCGGCAAAAAAATCAGCATCGCCCCCAATGCTCCGGCCAGCGCCCCCAGAAAAACTCTTCCCCGGCTTACCGGTACATGTAAAAATCCTCGTACCGTAAGCAGCAGAAAATAATTTACCAGCAGATTGACAAGGATCAGGATATCTATGTAGATTGTCTGCTTCATGTACCGCCCCTTTCTGTTTTCCGCCTGCCCATACAGTATACATCCTGCACACTGTCCTTTTCTGTCACAACTGCCCCAAAAAATTCGGCGGAGAAAGCCTTTCTGTGCCTCTCCGCCGTCTTTTATTGTTGTTCCAGCTGACGGCGCAGCCGCATCAGCGACTCCTGTGAAGCAGGGACCGGATTGATCCAGGCCCTCTTTTTCATCTCGTCGTTCAGCTCGCCCTGAATCAAAAATTCTTCATTCAGTACATTCCACACCATATCCCGAAGCTGTGGGGTCGTGCATCCAGCTGCAAATCTTCCGCAATGGAACGCCAGCTGGTTCTGTACTGCAACCAAATCGCTGAAAATCATTTTTTCTTCCATACTCAGCTGTCCTTTCCCAGCTCACCGGTCACCGCCTGTGAAAGCTGTTCCTGTAAAACACGGTGCCTTCCGGCAAGGCTTTCCAGCTTCATACGCAGCTGGGGGTCTTCACACTGCGGTGCATAAGCCAGACATTTCTCCTCCATCAGTTGCTCCAGGTGAAGCTGTTCTTCCAGCAGAAGCAGCTCTTTTTCGGTCAGTTCCATGTTTTCTGCTCCTTTCTTCTTTAAAGCCTTTTCCGCCCCGGTTATGTAGGCCCGGTGCGGTCTGCAAGTCCAAAGCTGACAGAAAGCGCCCTGTCTACCAAAGACATGGATTTTGAATCCAAACGCCCCATTTTCTCTTTCAGACGATGCTTATCCAACGTCCGAACCTGTTCCAACAGGACAATCGAATCCCGTGACAGGCCGGTATTTTCTGCGGAAAGCAGAATATGCGTCGGAAGGTTCGCTTTTGAGCGCTGGCTGGTGATTGCCGCTGCAATTACCGTTGGGCTGAACCGGTTCCCCACGTCATTTTGTACGATGAGGACAGGCCGAACCCCTCCCTGTTCCGAGCCCACCACCGGGCTCAGGTCGGCATAATAAATATCGCCCCGATGAATCATCCGTTTTCACACTCCGAATCCTTTTTGTAGTGGGAACCCAATGGTATTGTTGCCGGTTTTAAAAGATTTTAAACATCCGTTTGCAGGATGGTTGAAAATCTCTCCAGCAGGAAATTCATCGTGGTTCTCGGGCCCCACTCCATACTATTAGGAATCGGTCAAAGGGGTGCTTCTTTTTTGACTATGGCTGTGCAAACCGGACAGCCAGCTGCCATACCGGCACCGTCAGGCTCAAAGGATTCCCAGCATCATCGCTCTCCGCCGTCAGCATATCCCCCTGTGGAAGAGCGCCGGCCCACCGGCCATTCTGCCATGTCAGCTCTGTCTGGGCGGCACTGTCCAGCGCTGCAAACAGCCGCCCAAACACGCTTTCTTCCATCATCCCACCGGTACGGGTATCGGTCAGCCCCTCCATCTGGACAGTATACTGCCCTTGCCGGTATTGTACTTTCATCCCGGCCATTTCTTCTGGAAATTCTACCGCAAATGAACTGAGGCCTTCCAGCGTATGGCTGCATGTTCCCCTCACCTCTACCCCGGCGAGTGTTACGCTGCATTCCGTTTCCTGTAAAATCCATTCCGGTTCCGGCGGGATGGATTCCGCAGAACAGCCGCAGCAAAATATACCGCACAAAATCAAAACCGCGAGCTGTCCGCACCATTTCTTTGACCGCCTCTTCACGATACAGTTCCCCCTTCCCTGCGTCTCCCCACTTTTTCGGAGTGTCTCTTATCTATATGTTCTATTTTTTACGATAATAACAATACAATATGAGGATTTTTTATTTTTACTATTTACATTATCATATTAGTATGCTAAAATACAAAAGCGAGAAACAAACAGCCCTGTAATCATTCTGGGTGATTGCGTACAAAAGGGGGCTTTCCCCCAAAAGCACGAGGAGGAACTTCCAATGATGAAAAAAATTCTTTCCATTCTTTTGGCAGCGGGCATGTGCCTTTCAATGGCCGCCTGTGCATCGGTCGACAGTACATCAAATGACAGCAGCACTGCAGACAATAATTCTTCCACACAGGAAAGCGAAAGCCAGGAAGAAACAGCAGAGAGTGATGTGGAGTACATCAAGGACAAAGGCACACTGGTCGTGGGCATTACTGAATTTGCCCCCATGGATTACAAGGATGATAACGGTGAATGGATCGGTTTTGATGCTGATATGGCAAGAGAAATTGCCGATGCCTTGGGTGTAGAGGTACAATTTACTGTGATTGAATGGGGCAACAAGCTTCTGGAGCTGGAAAACAAGAGCATTGACTGCGCCTGGAACGGCATGACCATTACCAACGAGATCACCGAAGGCGCTTCTGCTACCAACCCCTATGCCAAAAATGCACAAGTGGTTGTGGTCAAAAAAGATGTTGCTGACCAGTACGCCACCACCGAAAGCCTTGAGGGCCTGCTGGTAGCTGTGGAAGACGGTTCTGCCGGACAGAAAGCCGCACAAGCTGAGGGTCTGGATACCAACGACGTATTGGATCAGGCCACTGCCCTGATGGAAGTTGATTCCGGTACCTCTGACGCCTGTGTGATCGACCTGTTGATGGCCGGCGCTATGATCGGCGAGGGTACCAGCTATCCCGACCTGGTCACCACGGTAGAGCTTACCACCGAAGATTACGGCGTAGGCTGCCGTAAAGGCTCTGATTTGACCGACTTCATCAACGAACAGTTTGTAAAACTGTATGAAGACGGTACCATGATGGAACTGGCAGAAAAATACGGCATTAAGGATAACATTGTCGAACAGAAATAAAAGGGGATTCACTTACAGGCGATTCTCTGGATGGCAGCTGTTCATTCGACAGTTGCCGTCCGGTATCGCAGCCGGTGCTGTCAGCCTTTTTTTCATATGGATGGTAAACACAATCAAAAACTGGGCAGAGAACGGGGCACCTGTTCTCTGCCTTTGGTATGACATAAGGGGTGGAGAAATTTCATGTTCTGGAACGTTACCAATGCAATGCTGGAAGGAATGGCTACTACCATCGAGCTGTTCGGCCTGACATTGTTGTTTTCTTTGCCGTTGGGCCTTGTAATCGCTTTTGGCTCTATGAGCAAATGGGCGCCTCTGCGCTTCTTGTCACAGGTTTCGTGGGTCCCCAGCCGTCTGAAAGGGCTGGCTGGTGTGCGTCCCATCAAGCTGATTGTGGATCTGATAGTGTGGATCATCCGGGGAACGCCCCTCATGCTCCAGCTGATGATTATTTACTTTGGCCCCGGCCTGATTCTGGACAACAACATCTGGGGTTCCGGCAACAGCGGACGCTTTATCGCCACAGTGGCAGCTTTTGTCCTCAATTATTCCTGTTACTTCTCTGTCATCTATCGCGGCGGCATCGAGGGCGTCCCGATAGGGCAGCGGGAAGCAGGGCAGGTATTGGGTATGACAAAATCCCAGATTTTCTTTAAAGTGACCCTGCTGCAAATGATCAAACGCATCGTCCCGCCCATGTCCAATGAAATTATCACACTGGTCAAGGATACCTCTCTGGCACGCATCATCGCTGTCAGCGAGCTGATTAAGGTGGGCGAGAGCTTTATGAAGAGCGACGGCCTGATCTGGCCCCTGTTCTATACCGGCGTGTATTATCTAATCTTTGTGGGCATCCTGACACTGCTCTTTGGTTACGTAGAGCGCAAACTCAGCTATTTCAGGTAAGGAGGGGCAGTTATGGCAGTTTTACAAGTACAGAATATTGAAAAACATTTTGGAAAAGTACAGGTTTTGCAGGATATCAGTTTTGACTTGGAAGAAGGACAGACACTGGCCATTATCGGCTCTTCCGGCAGCGGAAAAACCACGCTGCTGCGCTGTTTGAATTTTCTGGAGACACCGGACGGGGGAAAAATCTCTGTTCACGGAGAAACCCTGTTTGATGCAGGTGACCCGGCCACCCAGAGAGAAAAAGAAGTGCGGAAAAAGCGTCTGCACTTTGGTATGGTATTCCAGTCCTTCAACCTCTTCCCCCAGTATACGGCGCTGAAAAACGTGATGCTGGCTCGCGAATTGCTGGCCAAAAACAGCCCGGATTATAAAAGCCGGAAAAAGGAAATCACCGCTGAAATTGAAACACAAGCACGGCAGCTGCTTCAGCAGATGGGCCTTGCGGAGCGTGCGGATCACTATCCTCACCAGCTTTCCGGCGGACAACAGCAGCGTGTGGCCATTGCACGTGCACTGGCTATGAAACCGGATATCATGTGTTTCGACGAACCCACCTCTGCACTCGACCCGGAATTGACCGGCGAAGTGCTCAAGGTAATTCGCAGCCTGGCAGAACAGAAAACCACCATGATTATCGTTACCCACGAAATGGCTTTTGCCCGTGATGTAGCGGATCAGGTGATTTTTATGGATAATGGTGTAATTGTGGAACAGGGAAATGCTAAGGATGTCATTGAAAATCCCAAAGAAGAGCGCACCCGCAGATTCCTTTCGCGATATGCCAATTCTTAAAAACAAAAAGGACGGCAAGTTTGCCGTCCTTTTTCTTATGCTTCTTCTGCCAATGCACGGGAGAGCCATGCATCTGCAATATCCAGCGCCAAATACAGGCCGTTTTTTTCGCTGGTCTTGATAATCTGCTTGCGGTTGCGAATGGTAGGATCTGTATACATCAGCTGGATTGTTACACGGTCAGCAACTTCCAGATCCTGCACCTTCTTTTTGCTTTTGATATCCATCTTCACGACATATTTATCTTTCATGCTCCCGTAATAAATGGTATCTCCACAGCGTACAAAGGGCTTTCCTTTGTAGGTGGGAAACTTCGCTGTTTTTTCACTCATAAAGCAGCATCCTCCTTCAGTAAATCTTTCATCCCCATAAAGGGTCTAATGAGCATTCTCTCGCATAAGAAGTGATGATTATGTTATTATATCATAAAATATCATCTTGTGCAAACCGGCGTCTTGTTTAATTAGCTGTGTGCCTGCCAAAGACATTCGGTTACCTGCATTTGCGTAAATTCTGCGCGGAAAGAAGAATTCTCCGGGCTGCATGCATACAGACCAAATGAGATTTCTCCGCTTGCAGCTGCCAGATGGCAAATCCTCATCTGATGAAACCCTTCTCCATCACGACTGCATTCCAGACAGAAATCCTGGCCGCGGCGGCTGAGCCGATACCACATTTCCCGAATGGAAGCATCTATATCGGTAGTTGCCCAGTCGGAATATCCCTGATTGGTGACAACGCTTCCCAACCGCTGATATTGCTGGTTCTCGTATTCAATAGAAGCTTTTAGCCAGTTCTCGCTGTCCAGATAAACGACTACGCCGCACTGGTCAAAACGATGGGCACTTTCAAAAACAGTTTTTACGGTAAACGAAAAATACTGTTCCTCTGTACGCATTTGCAATACAGGGGCATTGTCATTCTGAAAACCATAATACGTGCGCTGCCACAAGTCCGTAAATGGTTCGGTAAAAATTTCAATTTTTTCTTCTGTGATTATAAAATGCTGCGGCTGCCGAATCCAAAAACAATTTGTAGAAAAGCTCATTTTATTCTCCTCCTTGAATCGAACTTGATACAACCTCTCAGAGAAAATAAAAAACCTGCCGTACTTTTTCAAGCAACGGCAGGTTTTTGACTGCAGAAAACGGAGGTTACTCTCCCAGATAAGATTTCAACAGTACCTCAAGCAATTCGTCCCGGTCAATTCTGCGAATCAAACTGCGGGCATTATTATGCGTGGTGATATAGGTAGGATCTTCTGAGAGAATGTAGCCAACTATCTGGTTGATAGGGTTATATCCTTTTTCTTTCAGTGCATCATAAACCGTTGTAAGAATCCGACGGATATCGCCTTCGCGATCCCTTGGGAGCGAAAACGTCATGGTCTTGTCAAGCATGAAAACACCTCCGATATCACTAATCATACACCAAACAAAACAAAAACACAAGAGATACTATAGAAAGTTTACTCTTTGATTACAATTTTATGGATAAAAAGCTGCAATTTCTACGCAAGGTTCCCCTTTTATCAAGAACGAAGTACTGCGCCTTCTTTTTCCAGTTCTTTCATAATCTTCTTCATAACAGCCAGAGTCTGCTCATCTTTCAGCGTGCTGTCAGCCGAGCGCAGGGTGATGCTGAATGCCACACTCTTTTTGCCGGCCTCAATCTGAGCGCCCTGATACACGTCGAACAACTGAATCTTTTCCAGCAGTGCACCGCCGCCGCAAGCAATCGCCTTTTCCAGCGTGCCAACCGGAATAGACTCGTCACAAACCAGCGCCAGATCGCGGGTTACAGCCGGGAACTTGGGCAGGGGCTTGTAGGTCTTTTCGGGCTGAGACAGCTCAAACAGTGCGTCGGCATCCAGAGAGAAGCAGTATACGCGGCAATCCATGCCATAGTTTTCGGCAACAGCAGGATGAATCTCACCCATCACACCGAAGACACGGCCATCCTTGACCAAATTGGCGCAGCGGCCGGGATGATAGCTGGGATTGTCACAGCAGGCTTCTACATCATAACCGTATACGGAAATGGCGTTCAGCAGCTCTTCGACGATACCCTTCATCTGGAAGAAGTCTGCGCCGTCGCCGTACATACCGCCGATCAGAGTATTCTTCTCCACCGGCAGCTCGTCGGGAGTGGTGGGAATATACTCTTTTGCCAGCTCATAGAGAGCAGCGGAATCATTGCGGTTGTTGTAGTTCTTTGCCAGAATTTCCATCATGGACGGCAGGGCAATGGTACGCATGATGCTGGTATCTTCACCCAGCGGGTTGGAAATCACGATGGAATTGCGCAGCTCGCTGTCTGCGGGCAGGTTGATTTTGTCGTAATAGCGTGGGCTGATGAAGGAGTAGGTCATAATCTCGCTCAAGCCCTGTGCCAGCATGGTGCTGTCAATCTTGGCCATAAACTTCTGAACAGGGGAATATTTGCCCTGTGCGCCGCCGCTGATAGCGGTGCTGGGGATATTGTTGTAGCCATAGAACCGGGCAATTTCCTCGGCGATATCGGCTTTGTGCTCCAGGTCAGGGCGGAAGGTAGGCACCAGCACATCATCGCCATCAAACTGGCAGTCCAGCGGAGCCAGGATGGCTTTCATCTCATCGGCAGACAGGTTCAGATCCAGGAAGCGATTGATCCAGTCATGCTCCAGCGGAATGCGGCGGCGTTCACGGTTGGAGTGGTCGTCCTTCAGAGTGCCGTCCAGCACATCGCCAGCATCCAGCAGCTCT
This sequence comes from uncultured Clostridia bacterium, assembly GCA_946484175.1. Lineage (GTDB taxonomy): Bacteria > Bacillota > Clostridia > Oscillospirales > Acutalibacteraceae > Heritagella_A. The sequence goes on along the minus strand of CAMLSX010000006.1, from coordinate 22,422 downwards.
ACCAGCTCGCAGGCACGATCCAGAGCGGGCAGGCAGTTGTTGGGGTCAAGGCCCTTTTCATAACGGGAAGAAGCATCGGTACGCATTCCCTGATCTCTTGCAGTCACACGGACAGAAGCGCCGTCGAAGCAGGCGGATTCAAACACGATGGTAGTGGTATTGTCCATGATTCCGCTGTACTCGCCGCCCATCACACCAGCAATGGCAACGGGCTTTTTGGCGTCGGCAATGACCAGCTGTTTACCGGTGAGCTTGCGGTCTACGCCGTCCAGCGTGGTGATGGTCTCGCCGTCTTTTGCCAGACGCACACGGATTTTGCCCTCTTCAATGAAGCGCAGGTCAAAGGCGTGCATGGGCTGGCCATATTCCAGCATCACATAGTTGGTGATGTCCACGATATTGTTGATGGGGCGCACACCCAGAGCGCGCAGACGCTCGCGCATCCAACGGGGAGAGGGCTTTACACGAACATTCTTGACAATGCGGGCGCTGTAAATGGGGCACAGCTCGGGTGCCTCAATCTTGACATCCAGCATACCCTCGCAGGAACCGTGGCCGGCCTTGACTTCGGGAGTATGCAGGTTGAGGGGCTTTTTGAAGGTAGCAGCGGCTTCTCTTGCCAGACCGATAACGGAGAAGCAATCGGGACGGTTGGAGGTAATCTCAAATTCCACGCTGGTATCGTCCAGTCCGATGGCTTCGCAGATAGGCTTGCCAAGGGTCAGGTCACAGCCGTCCTCTTCGGTCAGGACAAAAATACCATCTTCGATGGCGGAGGGGAAATCATGGGTGGTGAGGCCCAGCTCACCCAGAGAGCACAGCATACCGTTACTGGCTACTCCGCGGAGCTTGCCTTTTTTGATTTTGACGCCGCCGGGAAGGGTGGAACCGTGGAGAGCAGCGGGCACCACGTCGCCGGGCTTCAAGTTCTGTGCACCGGTCACGATCTGGATATTTTCATCGGCGCCTACATTTACCTGGCAGATCCACAGGTGATCGGAATCGGGGTGACGCTCCATAGATTCCACCCGTGCAACGACAACGTTGCTGATCTCACTGCCTTCGACTTCATAGCCTTCCACCTTGGAACCGCTCATGGTCATGGCTTCCGTGAAGGAGCGCATTGGCATGTCGTCCAGGGTGACAAATTCTTTCAGCCATTTCATGGAAAGATTCATTTATCATTCACCAAGCCTTTTTTGGAATGTATTTAAGAAAAAACGCAAAAAATTTGAAAAACAGTACGCGTGGAGTCAGTTGCTCATTCGCAGCAGCTTTCCCGCGAACATAAAATTTTCGTCCAGGTCTTCGCTGCCGCTGCGGTCGGCGCCTGGTTTGTGTGCCACTGGCACACGGCGCCCTTTTACAAAAGGTGATGGGTGTCCAGAGGGCAAAGCCCTCTGTCGCCCGCCGCAGCGGGCGAAATTCCTATGCCGTAGGGCGCATTTTCGGGGGTGAATGGAGAAATGTTCCGGTGGAACATTTCTCCAGAGGGCCCCTTTTACAAGAAAAAAGGGGCTCTTTTTCGTTCCTGATGCCGTTTCCCTCTGTTCCCACGAAGTGGGGAATCAAAAAGTAGCAAGCCGCTCCGCGCGGAAATTATGGGCAACTTCGTTTCAGTGCTCGCCTTGCCTTCGGCAATTCTTGCTATTAGTTTTGCCCGTCAGCTTGCTTTTGGGCTGCGCTTCGCTTGCCGTTTGCAGGGGCTCCTCGCCCCCGCCCCCCTCGCCAAAGGGACTAAGTCCCTTTGGAAACTGTATGATCGCTCCGCGCCGTATAATTAGCCCTGGAACTGCTTCAGGAAACGAACATCGTTCTCATAGAACAGACGCAGGTCATCGATATTGTAGCGGCGCATAACCACGCGCTCCAAGCCCATGCCCAGTGCAAAACCGCTGTATTCCTCAGGATCGATACCGCAGTTGCTCAGCACCTTGGGATGCACCATGCCGCAGCCCAGAATCTCAATCCAACCCTCGCCCTTGCACAGGCGGCAGCCTTCGCCATGGCAGTTAAAGCACTGCACGTCAACCTCAGCGGAAGGCTCGGTAAACGGGAAGTGATGGGGACGGAAACGCACTACGCTGTCCTCGCCGTACAGACGCTTGACGAAGGTTTCCAGCGTGCCTTTCAGGTCGGCAAAAGTAATGCCCTTATCCACTACCAGGCCCTCAATCTGATGGAACAGCGGAGAGTGAGTGGCGTCCACGGCATCGCTGCGGTATACACGGCCGGGAGAGATAATGCGGATCGGGGGCTTCTGCTTCTCCATCACGCGCACCTGCACCGGAGAGGTCTGGGTGCGGAGCAGGATATTTTCGTTGATATAAAAAGTGTCCTGGGTATCGCGAGCCGGATGATCTTTTGGAATGTTCAGAGCTTCAAAGTTGTAATAATCGGTTTCCACCTCGGGGCCGTCCACGATTTCAAAACCCATTCCGATAAAGATTTCCTTGATTTCGTCCAGACCGATGGACAGAGGATGCTTGGCACCCATTTCGCGGTGTTTGCCGGGAAGAGTCACGTCCAGCTTTTCTGCTTCCAGACGGCGCTGCTGTTCAGCAGCCTTCACTTCAGCGGCACGCTGGGTCAGTTCGTTTTCAATGCTTGCACGCACCTGATTGGCCAGCTGACCGATTACCGGACGTTCTTCGGCAGAAAGTTTGCCCATCTGCTTCAAAATAGCAGTCAGGGCGCCTTTTTTGCCCAAATACTTAATGCGCAGTTCTTCCAGTGCCTGCTGGCTCTCGGCTTTTTTCAGTTCTGCATCCGCTTGGATGCGGATGGCTTCCAGTTGCTCCTTCATAGCAGGAATCAATCCTTTCAAAAAAATGATGGTTCTATTTTTGCAGGAGATGGCGCGGAATTACTTTTTGAAAAACAAAAAACCTCCGCCCCGTAACAGGGGCGAAGGCATAACACTCCGCGGTACCACCCTTATTTTTTGTAAGAACAGAAGCCCTTACTCTCCTGCGGCGGATAACGGCGCCGTCCGTCAGCCCCTACAGACAAAAAGTGTTCAGGACTGCCGCTCCAAAGGGAACTTCACCTTGACCCGTGCGCAGGTGTGCTTTCAGCCGGGGACACACCCTCTCTGCTCGCCGTAGAAAAGGCTACTTTCCTTTTTCATTGCGTTATTCTGTATTATTTTATCACATCATTTTTTACTTTACAAGTACTGTTCCAAGACGCATTTAAAATTTTTGCTTATAATTTTGTAAAAAAAGCATAATGGCCTTTATAAAAATACAGGAATTCATAAAAATTTACAATTATTCCTTATAAAATCCCATTTGTTTTATTGTAAAGAAACGAATGCTATGCTATAATCACAAAAGAACGCTGAAAAATCGCCTTTTTAAACCGGTCATTTTTATAAATTCGGTAAGGTATCACAAAATGCGGTTTCGCGTATACAATTCATTTTCAGGAGGGTCTCTTCAAATGGATATTTTTACAGAACAAATCGTCAAACGTAAATTCACCGGTAAGGACTGGCTGATTGCTTTTGGCCTAGTATTGGCCGCTTTTATCCTCATTTATGTCAGCATTTTCATCCTTCTCCCCCTTACTGGATTGCCCATGATTCCCTTGATTGTCATTCTGGGCAGCATTTACGGTGTATACTGGCTGATTTCCTCACGCAATCTGGAATATGAATACAGCGTGACAAACGGCGATTTGACCGTAGATAAGATCATCAATAAGCGCAGCCGTAAACGCCTCGTTTCGTTTGATGTACGTGATGCTGAGGAAATGGGAAAATATGATGCCACCAGACTGGCACAGCGCGAAGTCGATAAAACATTGATGGCTGCTGAGGACGAAACGGCCGAAAACACCTGGTATATTATGGCGCGTACCCCAAAATACGGCAGAATGGTTCTGGTGTTCACCCCCAACGAAAAAGTTTTGGATGGTATTAAGGCCGGCCTGCCCCGCCAGATGAGAATTGATGTTTTCGGTCGGAATTGACACAACGGAATGTCGCCGTATGGAAAAGGCCATGAAAAACCTCCATTTTGTATCGAGGGTTTTTGGCCCTTCAGAACAAAAGCTTTTGCAGGAACGCGGGTTTCCCAATACAGGAAATCGTCGGTGGATTGAAACTGCAGCGGCGGCGTTTTGTGCCAAAGAAGCGTTTGGAAAAGCAATGGGAACCGGTATTCGGGGCTTTCGTCTGTGCGAAGTAGAATTGCTGCGCAATGAAAGCGGTGCGCCCTATCTTCATCTCAGCGGCGCCGCTGCCGAGCTTGGTCGGGGATGGAATTTTGCAGTGAGCGCCACCCATACCCATGAATATGCCTCAGTCGTAATATTGGCAGAAAAAGAATCATAAAAAAGCCTTTCTATAATTTTGCAGCAGCTCTCAAAATACACAATATTTCAAATTCACATTTATTCAAGTGGCCGAAAAAACTGATTATACGTGCACTGATATCCTCTCTATAGAATAGGCACTCAACATTTCTGTTATTTCGAGTGTCTATTCTATAGGGAGTGTTTTTATGTTAAAAATCAAATCATAACCAGGAGAAAAAGTAAAATCAGCAGAGATTTATCCACAATGAAAGTTCAGGCAGCTGGGATAACGAGTCAACTGGAGATTCTAATTAAGATCCCAATGATATAAAGAGCTGACACTCTCAATAGAATAATGTCGCCGCAGATTAGGTTGGCTGGAATCCATCAATTATCGTGTCAATTAAAAACGGCGTGACAAAAGACTGAACTTTATTTCTAAAATTCCAGAGTAAAAGCTTTTTTATATACCGAGTATCATTCTGAAAATACAATTCGATTAATTTTTGGGCTGCGCCAGTTTGTCGGAATCCAGAATAATTGTCACCGGCCCGTCATTTGCCAAGGTAACCTTCATCATTGCCCCAAATTCGCCGGTCTTTACCGTCTTTACCCCCATTTTGCAGCATTCTTCCACAAACTGCTCATACAGCGGCACTGCCTCTGCTGGTGCTGCTGCATCGCTAAAAGAAGGGCGTGTTCCCTTTTTGCAGTCAGCTCCCAACGTAAAATTGGAAACCACCAGCATTTCTCCGTCGATATCCAGCAAAGAACGATTCAGTTTGCCCTGGTCATCTTCAAAAATGCGCATCTCGCAGGTCTTTTTTGCCATCTGCCGTACATGTGCTGGTGTATCACCATCCATAACACCCAGCAACACCATTAAACCTGTTTCTATTTCCCGGCTGTCAATCAATGCACCGGTTTCCTCATTCAGAATATCAACACGGGCTTCCAAGACCCGCTGTAAAACAGCTCTCATATTTTCCTCTTCCTTTCTTTTTCGCTGTTATCAAGCATAGCACAAAATCAGAAAAGAAAAAAGCCTCACCTGCATAATCTCCCGCAAAAAAGCCCACAATACAGGCAAAAGGGGGGCAGAACTGTGAAACTGGAAATGGAGCACATCTGTAAAGAATACACACAGGGAGACACGATTATCCATGCACTCCGGGATGTTGACCTGACAATTGAAAGCGGCGAATTTCTTTCGATTACCGGACAATCTGGCAGCGGAAAATCCACACTCATGAATATTCTCGGCTGTCTGGATGTCCCTACGAGCGGCATTTATCGCATCGGTGGAAAAGAAGTGAATTCCATGCCGCCTGCTGCGCTGGCTGCTTTTCGCAGCCGTACGATTGGGTTTATCTTTCAAAATTTTTGCCTGATTCCCGATCTGGACGCGTTGGAAAATGTAGAACTCCCTCTCCGGTATCAGGGGATTCCCAAGCGGGAGCGTCACCGTATGGCAGAAGAAGCTCTCGAGCGTGTAGGACTTTCTCACCGTCTGCATCACCGTCCCAGCCAGATGAGCGGCGGACAGCAACAGCGTACAGCAATCGCCCGGGCAATTGCTGCCAGGCCTTCTGTAATCCTGGCCGACGAGCCTACCGGAAACCTCGACCGGGCTTCTGGAGAAGGGATTATGTCCATTTTACAGGAGCTTCATCAGGAAGGAAAAAGCGTGGTTTTAATCACACATGACGACAAAATAGCCAAAACAGCAGAGCGTCATTTGGATATTCGCGACGGAATCGTCAATTGACAAAGGTTTGTACAGTGCCTTATAATGAATTTGTGACAGACATTTCGTTATACTAAGTTGTAGCGAATTTTTCATCTTTTTTCAGGTCAGGCAGCTGTTTTAGCCCCAAGACAGCTGCAAATCGGATTGATATGTCTGTCATCAATGATTCAGGTGAATAATTACTGCTCCTGCTTTTTCGGGAATGAGAATTCCAAATCTTGATGCGGATTTGTGTTTGTTTTTCCGGAAAACAGGAAACTTTGTAAAGGAGGGATTTCCCCATGGCAAATAAGATGTTGGAACTTCATGACATTGATGTCCCCGAGTTTTTGAGAATTCTGGATACCTGCGTTGGTAACGTCTACTTAATGACCCGTGAAGGGGATAAACTGAACCTGAAAAGCAAGCTCTGTCAGTTAGTGGGCCTGACTCAGCTTATTGAGGGCGGCAAAATTGCCGAAGCCTTTGTCATGTGTGACAATGAAGAAGATGAGCGTAAACTCTTCCGTTTCAATTTGTATAAGAGAAGCGAAACCTGATTGTCAAACCCTTTGGGCCGCAGTTCGGAGAAACCCCCGTTTCGCCGCTGCGGCCTTTTTCTTATTTTGAGCTTGGGAGGTGTTTTTCATGAGCAGACGTTCTCGAAAAGCAAAATTTTCGTTGCCCACCCTACTTCTAGCGTTGCTGGTCATTGCTGGCGGCTTTTTTGCCAACCGGCAAGGCTGGTTGGATGGGCTTACCAGTCTGGATGGAGACAGCAGCACAGTCCTTTCTCTTTCAAAAGAAGCACAGGTATATTTTATCGATGTTGGACAGGGCGACAGTGAACTCATCCGTTTGAAACAGGAGGACGGCTCCCCCTTCGATATTCTGATCGATGCAGGTACCCGTTCTACCAAACAGGAACTCTCTGATTTCCTTCACGATCTTGGCGTAGAGGACTTGGATATTGTCATTGGCACCCATCCCCACGAAGACCATATTGGCGGCATGGCGCAGATTTTGCAGGATTTTCCTGTAGAAACACTCTATCTCCCTGAAATTTGCGATTCTATGACACCAACTACCCGTACATATGAAAACATGCTGGACGCCATTGATGAAAAACAAGTAACAGTTCGTACTGCAGCGGCTGGCGACGTTCTCTTTCAAAGTGACTCGATTTCCTTTAGCGTACTGTCTCCCTCCCGCGATGACTACGATAATTTGAACGATTTCTCTATCGTAACCCGTCTGGTCGTTGGAGAGACTTCCTTCCTCTTTCAGGGAGACGCTGAAGCAGATGTAGAGGCTGAAATTTTGGATGCAGGCTATGATGTTTCCTGTGACGTGCTGAAACTGGGCCATCACGGCAGCTCTACCTCTTCCAGTGAAGCCTATATAAATGCTGCCAGTCCCAAAGATGCTGTGATTTCCTGTGGCGTAAACAATGACTATGGACATCCGCATGCTGAAACACTGGATTTGATGGAAAAATTAAACATCAACATGTACCGAACCGACGAACAGAAAACCTTGCTGGCTGAAACGGACGGAAAGACCATCGAATGGGAAACCGGGCTCTTTTCTGTGATTGATGCCGCAGGATAACCTCTTTCCTTCTGGACGAATCATATTGATTGTATTATAATGAATACAGAATAAAACTGCACAAAAGGAGCGTATCGATATGAACTGGAAACAACTGAAAAGCGGAACCGATATTCGTGGCGCAGCAGTTGCAGACCGTACCCCTATTACTCTGACTGACCCGGTTGTCGGCGCGATTGCCGCCGCTTTTTCCGCCTGGCTTTCTCAAAAATGCGGCAAGCCCGTTACTTCTCTGACAATCGCTGTTGGCCGTGATTCCCGTATTTCCGGCCCGCGCATCCGCGACGCTGTTACAGCTTCTCTGACCCGCATCGGTGTTTCGGTGCTCGATTGCGGTTTGGCTTCCACCCCCTCCATGTTCATGACTACCGTTGACCTTCCCTGCGATGGCTCTATTCAGATTACTGCCAGCCATCACCCCTATGATAGAAACGGCCTGAAATTCTTTACCTGTGACGGTGGTTTGGACGCACCGGATATTGATGTACTGCTTTCTCTGTGTGAAAAGGACGAGCTTCCGGCTGCTGCCGCAACTGCTGGTACTGTCACCCCGACAGACTATATGACGCAGTACGCTGCCCATTTGCGTGAGCTGATTCAAAAAGGTGTAAATGCCGAAGACTATGACCATCCTCTGGCCGGCTTTAAAATTGCAGTGGATGCCGGCAACGGTGCAGGCGGTTTTTATGCCCGTGATGTGCTGGAACCCCTCGGCGCAGATGTTTCCGGCAGCCAGTTCCTCGAGCCGGACGGTATGTTCCCGAACCATATCCCCAACCCCGAAAATGAGGAAGCAATGGCCAGCATTTGTGCTGCTGTCACCCGCTCTCATTCTGATCTGGGCGTTATTTTTGATACTGACGTAGATCGTGGCGGCGCTGTGGATTCCCGCGGCGAAGAAATCAACCGCAACCGTCTGGTCGCGATTGCCAGTGCAATTGCGCTGGAGGGCAATGAGGGCGGTACAATCGTCACCGACTCCATCACCTCCGACGGCCTGAAGACGTATCTGGAAGAAACCCTTGGCGGCCACCACCATCGCTTCAAGCGCGGTTATAAAAACGTTATCAATGAGGCACTTCGTTTAAACCAGGAAGGCATTAACTGCCCGCTGGCAATCGAGACTTCCGGCCATGCTGCTCTTCGCGAGAACTATTTCCTCGACGACGGCGCTTATCTGGTTACAAAAATTATCATCAAAATGGCACAGCTGCGCCGTGAGGGGAAAAACCTCGACACGCTGCTGGAATCACTGGCCGAACCTGTAGAAGCTTCTGAAATCCGTCTGCCGATTCTGGAAGAGGATTTCCGCACATGTGGTCAGGCTGTGATTGCAAATCTGGAAAGCTACGCGGCAGAAAAGGGCTGGAATATCGCTCCCGATAACCGTGAGGGAATTCGCGTCTCGTTCCCTGCAGATAAAGGAGACGGCTGGTTCCTGCTCCGTCTGAGCGTACACGATCCCATTATGCCGCTGAATATTGAAAGCAATCGTGCAGGCGGTGTTCACCAGATTGCAGAACAGCTCAACAGCTATCTGCTTACCTGTAAAGGGCTGGATATCGCTCCCATGGAAGCTTTCCTGAAAGGCTGAGTTTATAAAACTTGGGGTACTCTCCGCAAGGAAGGTACTCCAAGTTTTTTCTATATTTTAGTTAGTATAGTAAAATAGATATGGAGAGGATTGTTAAAGATGTTTACAAGCATAACTGTATGCCTTGATATGTTTGGATGTCCGAATCGTTGCAAACATTGCTGGATTGGACATTCTCCCAACGGAAATTTAACAAATGATGATTTGAAATTTGTTGCAGAAAAATTCCGCCCATTTACAAACTGCTTAAAAGTTTATGACTGGTATCGTGAACCAGATTATAAAGATAATTACCAGGAGCTTTGGGAACTATGTCATAGTCTGTCAGATACTCATGAAAAACATTTTGAGCTTATCAGCTTTTGGCGTATTGTTCGAGACAAAGAGTATGTAAAATGGCTTTCTTCACTTGGTTTGGAAAAGGCTCAGCTGACTTTATTCGGCGGAGAGGAAAAAACAGATTATTATACTGGCAGAAAAAATGCATACAACGAAATAGTAGAAGCAATTGAAATATTGATTGAAAATAAAATCTCTCCTCGCATACAGGTTTTTGTGAACAAAGATAATATTAATGAACTCCCATTTATTGAAAAGCTCATCCAGCGCTTAGATCTGGAAAATCGCTGCAAATCTTTTGGCGGAGAATTCTCATTATTTTTGCATCAAGGCTCTTGTGATGGCGAAAATGAAAAGCTGTATGATATCAGAGTAACTCCCGATGATTTAAACAAAATTCCACAATCGCTTATAGAACATACACTACGGTATTTTCATAAAACGAGTATAGAAGAGGTATTCGGAAAAACAGAGCAAATACTTTATGAGGAATTAATAAGAAATCATTCGACTGCAAGTTATGTCAGCCAAACCCCTGTTTTTTATATAGACAGGGAGTTTAATGTTTATCCGAACATCGCTCCCCCTACACCATCTTGGTTTTTAGGCAATTTAAAAACGGACAGCATAGAAACTATACTTGAAAATTATACCGAAAGCAAAAGTGTTGCACAACATACACGTCTGACGGTTCCTCTTTGCAATATTGTTGAATCACAAGGTAATTGCAAAAGCCAAAGATTATTCAGCGAAGGCGATTATATAGAATATCTGCTAAATACATATTGCAGGAAATAAATACAAGTCTGATTAGGTAATAAAAAGGGCACTGCCATATAAGCGGCAGTGCCCTTTTGGTTTTCTCAATTATTCTGATTCACTTGTATTTTGGCTATTCTCCAACTTTTCACCGCTGATCAGACGCTCATACATAGCCTTGGAATCTTCATAATAAGAAACAATTTCCTCATCTTCTGCAAAGCCTGTTCCTTCCAATGAACGCATAGAAAGAGCCAGGGAGCTCATATACTTCTGTGCTTCTTCCTTATTCAGGACTTCAATAGAAAGATCCATTTCCGTAAGGGCTTTGCAGTTTTCCCAATCGATGCGCATATTCTCATAATCAGTGGCGTTTTCCTCAGGAGTACTTCCATCATTGTAGGCAAAAAAGCCGCCCTGTTTTTCCAGCCAGGAAAACGCTTCCTCATCGGAAAGGAAAATAGCAGATTCAAAAGTACTGCTGTCACCAGCTAACCGAACCATGCCAGCCTCCTGTGCCTGTATATCTTCCATATCTGCTCCTACAGCGTAGTTTACCACACGGACAACTACCTGGCCATCTTGATTTCGGTCATCTGCATATTCAACCAGGCCTTCTTCCAACTTCTTAATTACATCAGTCGAATAATTGTCACTCGTCAGCAGCGAAACCGTATAATCTGGCTCCACTTTACTGACAATGGAATACACGATGCTGACCGCAATTGCAACAACAACCACTGAAATCAGCACATGCAGCTTGTGGTAATACCACCAGTTTGCACGTTTCTCTTTGGATGTTTTCAATTCAATTTGATTTGCGTGTATGGTGTCTTCTTTTTGGTCCAGAAAAAAATGGTCTCTTGGCACGATACTCTCTCCTTCGGCTTTATCAATAAACCGCAATTGATATTTTTCTACCCTCAGATAGAAAAGATTTATAATCTTAATTAGATATTATATCAGTTCATCCTGCCTTTCTCAAGTAACCTTTTGTTAAACTTTTTCGAATAATGAAGAAAGCTGTGTGATAATCCCCTTCGGTTTATCACACAGCTTTTGATTTTTATACCTTACATTTGTGCAAATTCAGCCTCAATCTGCTCCACATAGCCATCGTATCCATTGTACTCTTCCATATAGGCGTGATGTTCTTCAAAAAGATGATGCATCACATCAGTCGTAGACTGAATCTGATTTTCACAGGCCATTTGAAGTTTCTTTCTGTTTGAATTATTGGAAAACAGCGTGATCGCGCCAAAACCAGCAGCAAGTACCGCCACAATCAGAAGAGCCAGGTTTACAAACGGCGATGCAACAGCAGCTACTGCGGCTGCACCAAAACCGACATACGCCTTCCAGTCCTTGATGTTTGCCATCTCCTGATCGCGTTTTCCGGTGAAATATCGGGAAATCTTCTCATCTTCTTCAGCAGCAGCACTGAAATTGACATCTGCAGAATATTCTCCAATTGTTACCGGCTGACGGGTTTTATTGATCGAACGATACGATTGTGTATGCGCTTCTACAGCTTTTTCCTGCAAGGAACGGGTCAACGTGAACATATTCAAGCGGCTCTGCGGGTTTACATCCTCTTCTGATGCTGTGAATACCCAATCAATCATTTCTTCGATCAGGTTCAGCTCTGTCTCGTCATGTACACGATCCGACTCAAATTTTTCCTTTGCTTTTTCAACTTCACCCTGATACCGGATCACCAGCTCATTGTACCGGATCTCGTCATAGACTTCCTTTTCCACATCATTGGCCTGTGCAATCAGGTCATCTATAAACCGCTTGACAAAGGCGTTTCTCTGTACGGTATCCACATGCAAAGTCTTGCGCAGGAACTCCAGAATAGAGATATTTCCCTTTGCTTTCATCATGGCAGCGGACAATAAATCAAAACGTCCGCAATGCTTCTGCAAAAGCGGATAGGCCGGTGTTTCGCGGGCATCCATCCGGTCATAGTAGCCAGCCGCACGCGCAACCATATCTTCTTCATGATACCCCTGTGCGGTGATGTTGGCCTGTATCACCTTGTTGATAAACGAATTGATTTCAGTCCGGGTATCTGCACTGATTTCTTCGCTGGTATTGACCGTCCGGCTGAGCAGCGCAAACAGCAGCAGAAAAGTCCTTTGGTCTGAACCCTTGAGAGGGCACTCCTGATAGGTAAAAAACCATTTCAGCGCCGCTTCATCGCGCTGCATACGCAGGTTGAACAGCATAAAAAACACCGAGCTGTTTTTCTTATCCAATTTCATCGCAATTTTAATTGCCCGCTCAGCCAGTTCTTTTTCATCGTTCTTCCAGGCCATAACAGCAATCAGCACACAGGTCAGCCAGTAATCCGGCGTCATCAAATGCTGTTTTTCGATGGATTTATAAATCGTTGCATCGCTGACCATATTGACGTCCAGATTGTCCATCAATCCCTGTACCAGCTTTCGCACAGTACGGTAATTCGAGAATTCATAATATTTTTTATTATTGCACTCGCGAATCTTTTTATTGGCCAGTTCCATCTGTTTAAAGCGGACATACATCTGGTCAATTTCTGCCTGCAATTCAAGCGCAGACAGTGTTCTCTGATGGCTTGCATGCATCTTCGCTGCGCTGTCTTCCAGCGTATTGCGCATTTTCTGGTTGCAGTCTTCCAGCGAACGGTATCCCGAAAGCACCGCGCTTTCAATTGCACCCAGTTCCTGATACAGTTCACGATTGATTGACTTTTGGCGGCTTAATTCCGCCTCCAGTGACGCTATGCTCATTCGTAAATTACACCTCCTGTAATGCCGAAGCATTCACTGCGCGGCCAGCCCCCCAGGCCCGCAGTTCCTGTAATGTTTCCGGATTCGTTCTGGCATATGGAATCACCTGGTCAAAACGCTGCTCCAGTGATTGCACATTCACCGGGATATCCGGATTGAGAAGAACTTCTTCCGCAAGGTTCTTCACAGTATATTCAATGTCTGCATATGTAAAGCCTTCGCTTTTTTCTACCAGCTCTTCCAGCGCCAGCGGTTCAGGCTGCCAGTTTAAAGAAGCCGAACAGTATTGGCGCAAGGCCGCAGCTCTTTCAGTACGCCCGGGCAAATCCACAAAAAACAGCTCGGAGAAGCGCCCCTTCCGAAACAGTTCTGACGGCAGGGATTGTATATCATTGGCTGTTGCCACCAAAAAAATCCGGCTGCCAGATTCCTGCAGCCAAAACAGGAATTGTCCAAGCACTCGCCTTCCGACATCGTTTCCGCCATCAGAAACAGCCAGCGCCTTTTCAATCTCATCAATCCACACAACGCAGGGAGAGACATGATCGAGAAACTGAAGCGCTTCTTTCATTTTCTTCTCACTTTCGCCAACCCATTTATCGTATACAGTGCCAAGATCAAAACGGAAAAGAGGCAGTTCCCATTCTTTGGCCACCATTTTGGCAGAAAGCGATTTGCCGCATCCCGGAACACCCACCAGCAAAATTCCACGCGGAGGCTGCAACCCCCGCTCATGCAGCTGCTCACTGGGGGCAAAAAAGATTTTTTGTTTTGCTCTCAGCCAGCCTTTCAGATTTTCAAGCCCAGCCACAGACAGCTGATCGCTGACCTGTACAGCCTGAATGCTGGAAACCGCCGCATAAAGGCGGCTCTTCTGATTGGCCAGCTGTGCCAGATCCTGTTTACGCAGTCCCTGATGTTCCACCAGAGCCGCAGAAAGAATATTGCGAATCTGTGTTTCACTGAAGCCGCGAAGCAATGCAGAAGCGCGGTTGACTTCCTCCCGCTCCCATTGAATAGGGAAACGTCTGGCATATTCCCCTGTGAATTTTTCAATCAATTGCCGTCGCTCTTCCAAATCAGGATGCTCCAGCTGCACCAACATGCCAAATTGCGCCAGTCTGGGCCAGATCGGGTCCGGTGTAATCAGGATGAGCGTACAATTGGATTCCTGTGCCAGATACACCAGATTCAGCAGTTCTCTGGCATAGGAGGAATCATCCCCAACTCTGCGGCAGTCACCCAGGGCAAACGTTGCGCTGCGTTTGTGTTTAAACGTTTCTGCCACATAAGGCAGCGGATCCCGATCCACGTCTACCTGTGCGTTTCCGCGGGTCAGACTGCGGACCTGACGGGCATCTGTATAATATAAAATATCAATGGAAAGCTCTGAGGCGATCTCCTTGAGAATCTTTTCGGCGCGTTCACGTTCCGCCGTATCAATCACAATCAGCGGGACTCGTGCGATCAGATAGGTTTGCACCTCACGTTTGGTTTGAGCATAATTGCTCATCTTATTGCCTTCCTTTCCTGTTCCATTCTCCATTCAACCGGGCAAGCCGAAATGCCAGCTCTTCCAACTCATCATTTCTATGCTCTTCTGCCTGCAGCTTCATCTCACGAATCAATCTGCTCCAGAATTGCTGTAACTGCTCGGAAAAACCATCGGCAAATTCTGTCTTCTGCTTTTGCGGGATACCGCTGAGTTCCCTGAAAAAGAAACAAGCCGAAATATCCCTGCAAAAGCGTACTGACAGTACCTCTACTCCATCCAAATCATTTTCTGCAAACAGTTCATCGATTTGCGCCAGAAAACGCGTGATTCTTGCAGAAATCATCTCCCGAAGGGTATCATCCAGGCGGCGCAGATACATATCCAGCATCTGGGAATCCCCATGGAAGCTGCCGTCAGATAATTTTACAAGATAAGCGCGATCATTTGGGTGGCTCCGTATGTATGCAAAGCAATCAATCCACTCCTGATAAGTAGAAGGTGCCCGGTTCAGGACTACGCTCTGCAATGCCATTATTTCAAGAAGCTGTACGGCGGCTCCAGACTCCAGGAAGGCAGCTTTTTATTCATTTCCTTCAGCCGCTCATTCGTAGCGCTGGCCCCAGCCTGTGCAGGTGCGTTGAAGTTCTGGCGGATACGCTCTTCCATCATCTGCTCAAATTCCTGATCCTGATTATTTTTCACTTCGTTGCTCATTTGGAAATCCTCCTTCGTTTTACAGCTCATGTATTCCGGTTATCAAATAAACTCAACCTTACTGGAAAGGGTATTCTTCAATTCGCGCTTTTCAGCAAAATATTGCCTGAATTCGGCAATTTCCGCCATACAGGCGTTCAGCTTTTCCAATGCAGCATTCACCCGACGGGGATACTCCTGCATTGCCTGATAGCAGCGGAAACCAAGAACACCAGCAGCGATTACCGTGACTACCAGTGAATAAATGGTGACAAAGGCCAGTCCGGCTGACAACACAAACAGCAGTGCCAGCGCAATGTTCGGAGTATTGATGAACATATTGTGGAATTTATTGCTTTCGAAATAGTTCTTCATATTTTCTACCTGCTGCGCCTGATCGTCACCAGTGCTGACACCGCTCCAGGTATCAATATTCAGATGATAATTTACCGGCATTCCCTGCTGCAAAGAAACATCCCAGCGGTTTACAGCATCCAGGAACCAGTTCTTGGTATTCTGGAATCCAAACTTGCGTACCTGCGGTGCAGTTGCCTCGCTGTTGTCAAACATTGCCCAGCGAATCATCTGCTTGCCAATATTGAAGCTCTCACTCTGTAATTCTTCCAGCTGCTGGTACTGCGCCTCTGCCTTATCAGTATCTCCCTCGTTTTCCACCACAAAGCGGTAGTATGCCTGCTGATTTTTCAGACTCAGCTCTTCGGCATCATACCGGGAAATCAGGCTTGTCAGAACGGCATCCACGCGAGCCTTGTAGTTTTCGTCATTTTGCTCTTCGCTCTCCACATCCAGC
The DNA here is from genome assembly GCA_946484175.1 of uncultured Clostridia bacterium. GTDB lineage: Bacteria > Bacillota > Clostridia > Oscillospirales > Acutalibacteraceae > Heritagella_A. The sequence continues at coordinate 6,315 of CAMLSX010000006.1, read as the reverse complement.
TCTTCGACCAAAGTCAGCAGCTTGTCATATTTTGAAACTTCCTCAAAGCTCTTGCGTACTTCTTCACTGTTTGCGCAGAATTCTGCAATGGACTGATAGCTGAACTTTGCGGGACTTTTCAGGTTCTTGATATACGTTGCATACGCATCTACCAACGATTCACAAGCCTGTGCATCCTCGTTCAGAATCCGCATCCACTCGTTAATCAAATCCAGCACTTCGTGCTCCAGTTCCTTATCTTTGCCAAAAATGCCGTTGAGAAAGGCCTCCAGAAGCACCGACGTTTCCTGCTGCAGCATATTGGGGTCCAGAATTTTAAGGTACTCGCAGAACCACTGCTTTGCAGGCTGCATGCGCTCAAACCGCAGGTTCATCAGGCAGAAGAACAGCGTCGTTTTAATCGCGTCGCGGCGGCCGGATTCTGCCAGTGCATTGCGGGCAACTTCAGGATAATCATTGACCCATGCGGTAATGGCAATCAACGCATACGAAAGCCAATAACGGGAACTGGTGATCCACATCTCTTCACTCAGTTCCTGAATGGTGCTGTTGCGCACCAGATTGATATCAAAATCACGAACGACACCCATAACAGTCTTGCGAATCGCCTCATGATTGGAGAATTGCTCTTTCAAAAGCTGGTCGATCCGGATGATATTCTCATGCGCCAGCTGTGTCTCTTCCCCATGCATCATGTCTGTTTTGAACTGCTGAATCTTTTCGTAGATCTGATTTGTGGTGTTATTGACATTGATGCTGGAGTTGTAGACATTGTTCATGGGGCCGCTGAGCCGCTGCTGAAAGGAATTAATCGAACCATCCAGCTGAGATATTGCATTACTTGCACCAGACATAATAGAAATCCCTCCTCGTTAAAATTGCTCAAGAGCTTCTTTGACATCTTCGGCATGCTCGTCCGCATCCCGGAAAGACTTTCTCCAGGAAGCCAACTCACTCATTGCCTGCTTCAGCTTCTGTACGCCAAGGCGTTTCTTTTCCTGTAGAATCCGCCCGACTTCCACCAATCTGCGCCACAACACAAAGCCGCCGACAATGCCGCCCAAAACGCCGATAGTCAGCATGACCGGATTAAACGCAAACGCGGTGATAACCAGCAAAAGCAGACTGGCCGCACAAACGATGGTAAAAAGCTTGATATATTGGTCCTGAAAAGCATATTTCATACGGTCTTTTTCGTAATGGGCTTCCAGCTCTGCCTGCTGTCGCTGGTAATCCTCTTCTGCACAGACAACCGTATACCCATCAATTTCTACAGAAACTTCCTGCGGCTCCTGCTTCCGGTAAGTCTCTGCGAAACGCTCATATCCGCGGGCAATTGCTTCCTTCATCAATGAAATCGAAAAACGCTTGATAACCAGGTTGGTAATGGTCGGATCATCAGAAAAGGCCCAATCCAGCATCAGATCTGCCAAGGAGCGCTTTTTGTCGAGATTCTCATATTGCAGGTCATATTTGGCTTTTGCCGCAGCCAAGTCGCCCTTTGCTTCAATGATCGCTTCATTGTATTTCTGCTGCTTGATGATCTTCCATTCCTCATCGTCATAAGCGTTGATCAGATCGTACAGGACATTTTCCACACGCTGCGCCTGGTCTTCGCTGTATTCCTCTTCGCGGTGCGCCAGTTCCAGATATTCTGCCGCAATCAGGCTGCTGCACTCCGCACGGCTGAGAAGCTTTTTGAGCTGGTCGTATTCTTTACAGACCTCATGCAGCACCGGAAACTCCTGTTCTGTGACATGGAGATACGACTCTGCATATGCCTGCGCATATCCGGAAAACTTGTTGGAAAAATCGACGGTGACCGCATCAATACGCGCCAATGATTTTTGAAAGTTTTCTGAAACATACGACTCAAATTCCGGGTCCTGACCAAACAGGCCTGCCAGATATGCCTGAAGCAAATACTGATACTCACTTCCCAAGCATGTCAGGTCAACCTTATCGAGATAATCCAGGTACCAGTCCTTCGCAACATCCAGCCGGTCAAAGCGCAAATTGACCAGCAGGAAAAACACGTCAGACCGGCACACATCCATCGCCAGGCTCTTTTTCACAGCTCTGCGGGCAGCTTCTTTTTCGTCGCTTGCCCACAGCATAACCGCCGCAATCGCATACGCCAGCCAGTACTCTGTGTTTTGCAGATAAATTTTTTCAACCTCTTTGCGCAGAGCCTCGCTGGAAATAATGGCGTTATCCAGTCCAATCACATAGCCCAAAGTAATCCGACGCAGTTTGTGATAATACTTAAACCGTGTGTAGTATTCGTCTGTAAACTGTGTCAGGTTCTTGGAAGCGGTTGACAGGTTCTTGAACAGAAAATACCGGTGTGTCAGATCTTCCAATGCATCACGCACAGTTTTGGTACTCTCGTCAACAGTGGATATGTTACTGCTCAGCGTGTTTGCATCGCGAACAACCACTTTTGCCATTGACTCAAGGTTTCCTGCAAGAATTACCACATTGCGAATCGCCGTGTTCAACTCAGCCGAAAGCCGGTTGTTTTCTGAAATCAGCCGGTTGATTTCGCGTATGAGTTGTTCTTCCCTTTGGCGTTCTTCCTGAGAATCAGCCATTTTTTACACTTCCCTTCTCAATATAAAATATCTATCGGCACACCCGCTCCATTCCATATGCCGCAACGGTACAGGTGTGCCGTTTGAACCTCCTTACAGCGTACTCAATTCGCGATAGAATACGCGGTATGCAGGAGGGATCAAACACAACAACTGGTTCAGGTAGTCAGTATATGCCTCAGCATCTACTGTCCCCTGTGCCAGATATCCGCGCCTGACCTGATCCAGCTTCTCAAACAGTACTGCATGTTGATCAGCTCCTGCTTGAGGCTGATTCGGAAAGGCAACCGTATACAATTGGCCTTGTGGTTCCTGAGAAAAATCCTGTTCTGCGCAGGAAATCCGTTTTCTGATTTTCCCAGTCCGGATATCTGCCAGAAGCCAGAGCGCCGGGCGGGGCATCCTCTTTTCTTCCAGATTCTTTTTGTTATAGAAATACACGAAGAAAGCCAGATACCACTGTCCTTCTTCCTGCCGCAGAACCGGGTTGGATAGACCATGGGGTATTTTTCTGCCCTCAAGCGCGTTTTCTCGCACAGACTGAAAAACCTGCATAGCCGTTACAAAATCGGAGGTTGGCTCCGGTTGTTTTTCCGGAAGATCTCCCCTCATCTCCAAAAAGGCAAGCGCTGTTTCATATTTCTTTCTGCGTGCCCTATCCTTTTCTGTCACGCAGGGCAGCCGGCGCAAATCCATATTATGATGCAGATCAGCAATTTTCACAGCACGTGCAATGGGATTTACGCGCAGCCTTTGGATATATTCATAGTAATCCATTCCCGCCGGCCTTGTCAGCAGCTCTACCGCCCGTACAATCCGAGGTGTAAAGCCCTCTTCCAACAGTTGCTTAGCAGTCACCGGGGTATCTTCACACAAATCGTGCAGCCAGGCCGTAATTTTCTGCTCCAGATCTTCCAACTGTTCTGCTACTGCCTGTGGATGCTCAATATAGGGCCGTCCGGCTTTATCTGTTTGACCAGCATGGTATTTTTCGGCCAGCTCCCGGGCTTTTGGCAGCAGCCGGGCAAGGCGGGCACTTTTTGCCAGCAGCAGCTCCTGCGCTTCTTCCGCAGGGATCTCCTCATATTTTCCATACAATGGGCTGTCAGGATTCATATAATCCATCATAACGGTGGTACGTACCCACCGGCATGGGCCAAAAGAATAGGCATACTGTTTTCGACCTTCTGCACGGATGACATCCCCACTGCGAAAAGGGTCGGTTAATTTATAAAATGTCACTTTCTGCGCACCTCCCCAATCTTTGACGGTACCTGCAGCTGGCGGCTCAAGGCAAACATTTTATTTTGCAGCTCAATCGCCTCTTCACTGTCTTCCGGCAGGCATCGCCACTGTTCATACAACTCATGCATTGGGCCGTTTTTCAGCTCAAAGCTTTCCTGTGTATGGAACTGCAATTCCAGCTTCTGACCAGAAGGAGACACCAGTTTTACATTAATTCCATTATAGGGGTTATTCGGGTCTTCCCAGGTGTTTTTGATCTCCTGGACAAGATACCCTTTTTCTTCAAACTGTGCCAAGCTTTCATTCGTTCCCTGTACCAGCTGCTGCGGACTGTAGATTTCCGTATACCGCAGGATGTCGTTTACATCATGGATATCCGTTTGAATTTCCCTGTCATGCAGTTTTTCTATCAGGGAATTCGGCGTTTTGATGCGATATTCCAGCCCTGCATTCTGCCCTCCGGCGGCTTGCGTAATGCTGGCCACATCCTGTGTGATGCCCGGTTCTGCCTGTACAGCATCCAGATACACCCGGCGCTCTTCGTCGCTCATGCGTTCCAGCGAAGCCTGATTGGATTGCAGCTGTGCCGTATCCATTGTGGAAAAGAAGTCACTGCTTTCACGCAGCTCCGGCACTGGCTGTTCCACTCCTGGTGGTTTGAGTTCCAGTGATTCCAGCTGACTCTGCGGCTGAATTTCCTCACTGGGAAGAGAAGTTTCAGTATTTCCCTCTTCCAGCGGAGAAAGATCCTTTTTGCTGACAACAATACAGGTCGGGTCTTTCAGATGCAGAGAATCGTCTCCATAGCACATGGCCTGATAGGTCTCTGTATCCACATAGCTGACACCGCCGCCGGAATCAATAATATGGAATCCCTCGACTTTACCATCCTCACTGCGGTCAACGCCGGTCACGGTAATCCAGTGGTCGGTGTTTTTTTCAACCGCCGGTGCACCCATGATACTGGGGGCACGTTCTCCCCACAGGGTATCCGCATCTACTGCTACGTTGACCACACTGCCTTCGTCCAGCTTTTGCACAACTTCATCCATGGTGAGGACATTATCAAAATCAAATCGATCGATTTGAAGCTGATCTCCGCTGCGCTCATTCATGTGCTCATACAATGCAATAAATTCATCCGTTGTCGTTCCTCCGCCAGCCGAGGGACAATCAGGATAATTTGCGCAAAGTCCTTCCTGAATGGCCTGCGTCAACACAGCATTTTCGGTATATTCATTTTTCCCAAAAAGATAATTCAAACTATTTGCAATCGAAGTAGGACCGCATGTTCCTTCAAAACCGTACTCGTTGTTCCCCTGTTCGTAGAAAGATTCGACCTCTGGAATTTCTTCCTCTATATCAGGAGCAATCGGGGCAGTCGCATCAATCACCGGCGTTTTTTCATCTGTTTCCGGAATGGATTCTTCGATTTCCTGCATTTGCGGGAAGGTCGTTTCTATCGATACAGCATCGATCCGCTGATCGTATGGTGTAACAGGTACCGGTAAATCCGGGTTTTCCCGCATCGCTTCATTTAGCCTCTGCCATTCCGGGTCACGGCTGTAAATCGAGTAATCTTCTCTGCCATAATTATGTTCACACATATACAGATGAAGCTGGTCGGCAGCTGACGGCGGTACCTCCTGTTCCAGCAATAGCTGGTTGTTCAGTCGCTGCCATTCCGGGTCACGGCAATAGGTTGCAAAATCCTCCCGGCCATAATTATGCTGTGACAAATATGCTGTCATTTGATCGAGTGCCGACAAATTCCCGCCGCCCATATTTGGCCCTCCACCGAAGTTACCGGAATTGTTCGGGCCATTTGGCGGCCAGGTAGGTGGGCCACCTGGACCACTTGGACCATTGGGACCGTTGGGATTGCCGGGGTCATTGGGACCGCCGGGCGTATTGATTGGTTTTTTTTCTATCGCTTCACTATTCTCTGTATCCGAAATTGGCGCAGAATCTGTTTCTGCTGCATCATCTGTCTCTTCTTCTGCACTGGAGGTATCCACGGGTACCGGCATGGGTGGAAGCTCTACCGGCACCGGCAAATTTGAAATGTTATCGGACGGTTGAGCTACTTCCTCCGAAGGACCCTTTTCTAAAAATTCAGAAAGCGCCTCAGACGGGTCTTTTCCCTCCATCCACGCCTCTAATTGTTCCTGTTCTCCGGGAAGCAGAGATTCTATATCCGGCATTTCGAGATTTTCTATTCCGTCAGTTTCTGCTTCTGGCTCGGCGGTATCCATGAACTCCGTACCCTCCGGCACTTCTTCTGGTTCAGAAGTTTCTTCCTCCAACTCGGCAGCGGTATCCGTGAACTCCGCGTCCTCCGGTACTTCTTCCGGTTCAGAAATTTCTTCCTCCAACTCGGCAGCGGTATCCGTAAACTCCGCGTCCTCCGGTACTTCTTCTGGTTCAGGAATTTCTTCCTCCAACTCGGCAGCGGTATCCGTGAACTCCGCGTCCT
>CAMLSX010000005.1 GCA_946484175.1 uncultured Clostridia bacterium | reverse complement strand
ACCGCATCATAATACCCCCTCTACTGGGTGTCCAGTAAAGGGGGTACATATCAATTGAACTGCACCGCTTTTTTATATCTTTATCCTCTTCTTAACCGGGAGAATAGGAACGTGGTAAAGAAAATCACCGCTGCCATCAGTACGATGGTTCCGCCGGTAGCAATACCCCAGTAGTAAGAAAGAATTAGCCCAGATACGCCGGAAACCAGCGAAATCCCTACCGACAGCCCGTGATAAGCCGCGCTGTTTTTCGCCAGGTTCCGTGCTGCTGCTGCCGGAAGCACCAGCAGGGAATTGATAATCAGCATTCCCACCCATTTGATAGAAATGGTGACAATTACTGCCAGCACAATGGCAAATAACCGGTTAATCCGCTGTACCCGAATATTTTTTCCGGCGGCAAGGTCTTCGTTCAGACTGGTCAGCAACAGCCGATTGTAACCAAAAATCCATACCAGCACAACAGCAATCAGAATAAACAGCAGCAGCAGCAGCTCCTGCGGCTGTACCGTTAAGATGTCGCCAATCAGGTAGGAGGAATATTTGGCAAAGCCGCCGCTGGCGGAAAGCAGCACCACACCCAGCGCAAGACCAGTAGCAGAAAACACGCCAATAATAGTATCCGCAGAGGAATTGCCGGATTCCAATACAGCGGAAATTCCCAGCGCAAACAGCAGGGCAAAGCCCAGCATGGAAATCAGGTAATTATCAATGCCCATAAGCACGCCGATAGCGATGCCGGTCAGCGCTGAATGGCCCAGCGCGTCGGAGAAAAAGGACATCCGGTTGCTTACCACAGCTGTTCCCACCAAACCAAACAGCGGGGAAATCAGCAGCACGGCCAGCAGGGCATTTTTCATAAAGTCAAACTCCGTCCATTCAAAGGGAAGGAGCGTATCAATAATTCCATACAGTATGTCCATCATGCACCTCCAAGGCCAAAAATTTCCTGTACATCGGGAGAAGCCAGAACTTCTTCCGGTGTGCCGCGGGAAATGATGCTTCTGTCCAATACAGCAGCGCTGGTGGCATACCGGCGCACATGGGAAAGGTCGTGGGAAACCAGGATGATGGGCATATGGTACTCGCTGCGCAGAGAAGTCACCAAATCATAAAACAGGCCAATGCCCTTCCGGTCTACCGCGGAAACCGGCTCATCCAGCAGCAGCAAATCCGGCATAGGGTCCAGTGCAAAAGCCAGCAGTACCCGCTGCAATTCTCCGCCGGAAAGGCTGCCCAGCCGCTTGGAGAGGATTGCCGGGTCGCCGCCTACTTTCTTCAGCATGGCGGCGGCTTTTTTTCGGGCGGCAGGAGAGGTTCCCAGCCACACCGGACGACGGGAATGATTGGCACACAGCAGGTCTGCCGCAGTGATGGGGGCAGAGCGGTCAAAGTCCAGCCGCTGGGGTACATAGCCGATACGGGGCTTTTGAACGGTTTCCCCTTGGCCATTGTGATAAACGATTTCGCCGGTATAGGCGCATCGGCCCAGCAGTGCTTTGAGCAGCGTGGTTTTCCCAGCGCCGTTGCGGCCGATTAGTGCCAGGATTTCCCCGTGATGGACTTCCAAATCAATATGGTCAAGAATCAAACCGTCATGCTTTTGAACGGTCAGCCCCTGTATGGACACGCTGCATTGGCAGGTGTGCGGAGCTTGTGTAATAATTTGCATAAAATAAATCCTTTCCAACAATAGCGTTTTCTCTGTATACCTCTGTCAGCACCATGTTACGACAACGCTTCTTTTAAGATTTCCAGATTGTTTTTCATAGCGTTCAAATAGGCGTCCGGATCGTCTTCTCCTGTAGCAGCCGGATCCAACAGATACAGCGTTGCGCCGCTTTCTGCAGAAATGACCTGTGCCGCAGATTCTGAATACTGGGGTTCCGCAAACACTGCTTTCACACCGGTTTCACGAATCAGACGGATGGCGTCAGCCAGCTCTTTTGCACTGGGTTGGCTGTCCGGTTCCCGGTTGACCACTGCTGCGATATGCAGGTTGAATTCTTCAGCAAAATATGGAAATGCCTCGTGAAAGGTCACGATATCGCGGTTCGGAAGATCGTCCAGTTCCTGATGCATTTCATCCCGAAGAGCTGCAAGCTTTTCTATATAGATGTCGCCATTTTTTCGGTATTGTTCCGCACGCTCCGGGTCAAGTTCCATCAGGGAAGCAGTCACCGTCTCCACCTGCTGTATATAATTGGAAATACTGACCCAAACATGAGCATTATAATCTTCTTCTGCGTGTTCATGGCCTTCATGCTCATGTTTGTGCGCTTCATCTGAACACAAAAGGGAGATCCCTTCACTGGCATTGATCACCGGCAGCTGTGGCATCTGCTCCAGCACCTTGTCCAGAAAGCTCTCCATACCTGCGCCGTTGATGAGAAAAGCATCGGCGGTTTCCAAATTCTTCATGTCCTTGTTTTGCAGCTGATAGTCGTGCAGACAGCCGGTTTGCTGTCCTGCCATGTTGGAAACCTCTACTTTTTCAATCCTATCGGTAATATTCAGAGCTATAATATACATTGGGTAAAAAGAAGTCACGATTCGAAAATCAACTTCCTTTTCCTGTCTTGGAGCACATCCGGAAAATCCGCTTAGAATAAATGCTGATACCAATACACAGGCAAGCAGCTGGCGAAATTTTCGAAATAAAAGGGGCGTTTGTTTCATGAAATCCTCCTAAATGCAAATGATTTGCATTTGTAATAATACCCCGGAATGATGGAAAATGTCAAGTCCCGAAAGGTTGTGAATATTTTGTGAATCCTGCCAAAAGCGCGGGCGAACGCGAAAACAGCCGGAACAGCATGCAGTGGATTCCCCTTTGAGAGTGGTGAGAAAAAAACGCCTTTTGCTGCTGGAAAACGTCTTTGTCCGGCTTTGGTTTTCCTTGACACTTACGATGAAAAAACGTACAATAAAACTACATAATCTGCAATGCATTTTGGAAAGCAATGAAGATTCTGCTTTCCGGTTTTCGATTTTGATTTGTGATTCGCGCCGAATCAGGCGCAGAAAGGCAGGAAATATGTCCAGGCATTCTCCCAACGGAAAATGGGAAAAAGAGTTTTATTCCTCCCAGTTGTATAAAATGTTGAACCAGGTGAAAGCCGAAGATGTGGAAAATACAGTCCGCAAAGCGGTAGATGTAGCAGGAAGCACCGTTCGCCGTGCGGAAGAGGTTGTGGAAGAAGTCGTTTCCGGAAAGAAGCCATCTTCCAACGCTCCAGGAAGTTTTCATCCAGGACAAGCTCCGGTTGGGGGAACTTCTCCGGAAAATCCCCAGCCGCAGCCAAACACCAATCCGTATGATACCCGTAATCGCAATCCGTACAGCAACCGCGGTACCGGCGGGTATCAGTATGGAAATAAAAAAGAAAAGCGTAAAAAACAGGAGACAGTTCCCGAAGGAATGCGCCGTGTTCGTCAGCCGGGAATTGCGAAATTTTATATTACCGGTATTTTTTGTCTGCTGTATTCTTTGGCATTCCCTATGTATCGGTGGTTTGACTTTCTTATTTTTGCCGTGTTGGGCCTGTTGATTTACTGGATATCTTCCAAACTGTTTAAAGGGAAGTGGGTGTTGGAGCCGATTCCCGAAGAGCCTAAACCCGAGCCGAAGTCTTCCGGGAATCCAGAGGTAGATAAAGTAGTACAGGAAGGAACTGAATATTTGCGCCGTCTGCGTAAAGCAGATGAAAATATCGACGATGAAGAAATTTCTGAAGCGATTGTGCGCATGGAAGAAGTCTCTTTCCGTATTTTTGCTTATATCTGCGACCATCCCAATAAAGTGGGACAAATTCGCAAGTTTATGAATTATTATCTGCCCACCACTCTGAAGCTTTTGGATTCTTATGACAGAATGAGCCGTCAGGATGTGCAGGGCGAAAACATTACCCAGTCAATGGTGGAAATTGAACGCATTATGCAGACGATTGTGCTGGCATTCGAAAAGCAGCTGGATGCACTGTTTCAGGATGAAGCAATGGATATTTCTACCGATATTACGGTGCTGGAAGGCATGATGGCACAGGAAGGTGTTTCTGTACAGGAAGAAAAAGAAGGCGAAGGGCCTTCACTAAAGTTATAATGTCCTTGAATTTATAATGAGGAGGATTCCCACGATGGAAGAAATCAAATTGACTATGGAACCCGCATTCAACGAAGAACCCGCCGCACCGGCATTAACGCTGGAAATGGAAGAGGAAAAGAAACCTGAGGTTGTGATGCAGGAGGAAGCGGCACTGACTCCGGCTGAACAGAAAATGGTAGCCGATTTTGCACAGAAAATCGACATTACCAATACCACGCAGGTTATGCAGTATGGTTCGGTAGCACAGAAAAAGATTGCGGGCTTTTCTGAGTCAGCTCTGGCAAATGTGCGCACCAAAGATCTGGGCGAGATCGGCGAAGCGATTACCGGGCTGGTAACAGAGCTGAAAGGCTTTGATATTGAAGAAGAGGAAAAAGGCTTTTTGGGCTTCTTTAAAAAGACTGGCAATAAAATTTCCAGTATGAAAGCCAAATATGACAAAGCCGAAGTCAATGTCGATAAGATCTGCACAGTGCTCGAGAATCATCAGGTGCAGCTGCTGAAAGATATCGCCATGTTGGACAAAATGTACGAGATGAACCTCGCCTATTTCAAAGAGCTCTCCATGTATATTCTGGCTGGCAAGAAAAAGCTGCACGAAGTCGAGACCACTGTACTACCGCCTATGGTGAAAAAAGCAAAGAGAACGGGTCTTCCTGAGGACGCACAGGCAGCGAATGATATGGATGCCATGTGCCAGAGCTTTGAAAAGAAGCTGCATGATTTGGAACTGACCCGCATGGTGTCTATCCAGATGGGCCCGCAGATTCGGCTGGTACAGAACAACGATAAAATCATGGCGGAGAAGATTCAGTCTTCTCTGGTGAATACCATCCCGCTGTGGAAGAGCCAGATGGTGCTGGCGCTGGGCATTGCTCATTCTACCCAGGCAATCGAAGCACAGCGCGCTGTTACCGATATGACCAATGACCTGCTGCGCAAGAATGCAGACGCCCTGAAAATGGGCTCTATTCAGGCTGCGAAGGAATCTGAGCGCGGCATCGTTGATATTGAAACCCTCAAGCATACGAATGAACAATTGATTTCTACACTGGACGAAGTGGCACATATTCAGGAAGAAGGCCGTCAGAAGCGCCGCGAAGCAGAAGCCGAGCTGGGACGCATTGAGGGTGAACTGAAACAGAAACTGCTTGAAATCCGTAACGCTTCTACCACTGTATCGCAGGCTTAACCCTTTCCCAAAGGAGGAATCCCCTTGAAAGCAAGTCTTAAAAAACGCAGTATAGCGATCTTGATGATGATCGTTTTGATTGCATTTTCAATCCTGATTGGAATAAATCGTTCTTTTTATACGATGAGGAAAGAATTGACGGATGAATACTATCGTTCTGCTTATGGAATTCAGTCACAACTGGATCGCCGCATTGAAGCTTCCAACGGACTGATCGGCCTTGCCGAAGGACAGGTAGAGGAAGCTGCACTCACGCGGCTGAAAGAAGATGTAGAGGCTCTTCGCAATGCGGATTCCCCCTCGGAACAGTTTGATGCAAACAGCCTGTTAAGTGGGTCGTTCAATGCAGTCGCTTCTGCACTGAATCTTTCTGATAATAATGAATTTTATCAGGACTTTGAAGAAGCGCAGACTGCCATTCAAAGCAGCCGGTATAATCAGCAGGCGGCGGAATATAATGAAGCACGTTCTTCTTTTCCGGCCAATATTTTGACCTGGGTGATTTTTTCCGGTTCATTGGAAGAATTCCGATAATAAATAAAATTCCCGAAGCTTTCAAAGCTTCGGGAATTTTTTGCTTTTATTCAGCGCATCTGGTTCCAACGGTCAAATACGCGATAAACATTTTCGGGTTTTGCGCCAGGGCCAAATTCGCACTGTGCAATGCAGCCGCCATCCTGCCAAAGAGTATTGTATACCGATTCTACAGCATGGTCGATGTCTTCCAGTGTGCCGTTTGGCAACAGATGCTGACGGTCAATTTCGCCCCAGAAGGTAATTTTGCCGCGGAACTGCTCCAGGTTTTCCACACCCATACAGAAAATCTGGGAGTTAATAGCATCCAGTCCCAAATCAATTAAGCTGGGAAGGATGGAAAGAATATGACCATCGGAGTGCATGAAGATTTTCTTGCCATGTTTGTGAGCGATATCGATATAGTCACGGTACATGAGCATGAAGAATTCTTTCCAGAGAGCAGGGCTAATCAGCAGGTTCTGCTGTGAACCCCAATCATCCATAAAGTTCAGGCAATCCACATCGGTCTGTGCCCACTTGGTGAGCAGACGGCAATAAAAATCATGCATTCTTTCCATGAATTCCATCATTTTACGCGGCGGATCCATCAAGTCCATATACAGTTCAGCGGTACCGCGGATAAACTGCAGCTGTTCAAAGGGACGGGGGCAAGCGCCGCAGGAGATGAATTTATCGCTTTTTTTGCAGGACTCATTTACCGTGTCGATATCAAAGCTGAGCCATTCTTCCGGAATATGAACCTTGCCTACATCTTCCCAATCGTCATCCAGCACCAGCGGGTCTTTCACTTCGCCGATTACGCCGCGATGAATATTGGTGAAGACACAGCCCCAGGAATCGGTATACTGCCCCGGCTCATACGGATCACCTTTGTCCATGACCAGCGGTTCGGAAAGATGGATTTCAGGGCCGCCAAAATCAACCGGAAAATCGGCGTTGATTTTTTTCATCTGTTCAGGATAGTTTTGATGTGCCCAGGGGAGTGTCCACAAGTCGCGGGGAACACGGCCTTCGGTATTGCGGAACTCTAAGGTTGCCAATACCAGCTCACGTGAAGTCATGAAGGTCATCCTTTCAAAATTTGTCACCTGATTTTGACCGAACAGGTGCGTTTGATTCTGTTTTATAGTATACTGTATTCAAAATCGTATTGCTTTCAATTCTGTATTCAATACGAAATTGAACATAATGAGGAAAAACCATGACAGAACCAATTACAGAAGAATACTGGTGGGGAGAAAACCGGCAGGTACTCACCCCTGAACAGCATCATATCCCGGGCGTACAGGTATTTGGGCACAGCCTGAATGTTCGGGCCGTTTCTCCGTTGGAAAGGCATGTACATCCAGGGTGTTTAGAACTGGTATTGCTGGTGCGTGGAAACCAGAGTTATACAGTAGATGGGCGTACCTATCCACTTTCCGGAGGGAATGTATTTATCAGTTTTCCGGGTGAAGAACACAGCAGCGGCGGAGAACCGCAGAATGTCTCTGAAATTTACTGGATACAGTTGGAACTTGCACACACCGAAAACTTTTTGCATCTGGACGGTGAAGCATCTGGGCAGCTTTGCCGGCAGTTACAGTCGATTTCGCAGCGGGTATTGTATTGTGGAGAAGAATTACGCCGCTGGTTTGCAGAAAGCTTTTGGAATATTGCTTCATCAGATACCGTGCACAGGGCTTATGGACGAAGCCTGCTGTCCTGTTTTCTGCACGGAATTGCCTTGCAGGAACGAGCATCGGCCCTCGAATTGTCGGATGAAATAGCGGCAGCGGTTACATATATCAGACAGAACCTCTGTGAAGAAATTATGCTGGAATCACTTGCACAGTGTGCAGGACTTTCGCTTTCGCGCTTCAAGGTGCGTTTTAAGCAGGAAACGGGTATGACACCGCGGGAGTATATCAATCAGCTCAAAATTCGAGAGGCCAAACGCATGCTGCAAAAGGGAGAAAGCATTACCCGCACGGCGCAGGAGCTGGGTTTCGGAAGCAGTCAGTATTTTGCAGTTGTGTTTAAAAAAATTACGCTGTACACACCGTCTGAATATCGTCAAAACTGGCAGGAACAGCTTCACAGCAAATAGAGCAATGCAAAAGGAAGAGGGAAAAGAATTCCGGCAATCACATCTGCAAACGTGTGCATCCCCGAAACAACGCGGGAAACTGCTACACACACGGCCAATATCCAGAATACACAGCCAAGGGGTGGGGTGAGGTAAAAAAACGCGCAGGCAATCGCCGCCGCACTGGCTGTATGGCGGCTTGGAAAACTCTTGCCTTTTCCCTTCTCCGCGGGTAGAAAAGGTGTGTAGTCCATCTGGTCATAAGGCCGGGTGATATTCAGTACTTTCCTCAAAATCGTTACCGACAAAAAAACAAGAGCTGGTACCCCGAAAAACAGCAAAAACTTTTCCCGATGCAGCCAGAACAGCCCCACCAGCATAAGCAGATAAGAGACGGCGGTGACTATCGGCAGCAGACGAAAGAGCATACGGAAAAAAACTGAACGCCGGGGTGTACGGTTCAGCCATGCAGTACATCCGTTATAAAAAGACGCCTTCACAACGAAAAATCCTTTGGGTCAAAATTCGGCAGGGGCGGCAGGTTTTTGGGTGCGCGTTTAAGCGGGTCATAAGAAAAATGCCGGCAGGCAGGGGAACCACCTGGGTCCTGGTGAAGGGCGCAAAATACCCCTTCTTCCTCTGCAGCACTGTTATGAACGCAGTACCGGCAGTCAGGGTCTACCCTGTTGCCGAACAGGTCGTTCTTTTTTGCTTTCTTGCCAAACACGATTTATTTCAATCCTTTCTGATGAAAATGGTAAATCTCTATTCACGATGTTTTTCAAAAGGAGTCACCGCCCATTTCATACATCCGTCCAGATGCTGTGAAAATACGCGGTATCCTTCCAGAATGTCATTCAAAGGAGCTTTATGTGTGATGAGAAAATCTGTCCGCAGCATCCCGGCAGCCATCAATTGCAGAAGCTCTTCACAATGGGTTGCATCAACGCCGCCGGTTTTAAAAATCAGATTTTTTCCATACATATCGGGCAAAGGCAAACTCTGCGTGGACTCATACATTGCTACCAGCGCCACCACACTGTTGGGGCGTGCGATTTTCCAGGCGAGAGTGAAGGTGTCTTCTCCGCCTGCGGCCTCTACCACACCGTCGGCGCCGCGTCCCTTTGTCAAAGCAAGTACACGCGCTTCGGCATCTTCATTCGGAACCAGAATCGTTTCATCTGCCAGTTTCAGCTTTTTGGCAAGTGCAAGGCGTGCGGAATCCCGGTCAATGGCGATTACACGGGCAGCGCCGAACAGCCGGGCACATTCCATCGCACATAGACCAACCGGGCCAGCACCAATAACAGCCAGTGTGTCTCCGGGACGCAGCTCACAAAGTTCCGCACCAAAATACCCGCTGGAAAGGATATCGCCGGTAAACAGTGCGTTTTCATCCGATACAGTATCAGGAATTTTTGACAGCCCGGTATCGGCAAAGGGAACGCGGACATATTCTGCCTGACAGCCATCGATGCGGCAGCCAAGCTCCCAGCCGCCTTTTTCACAATTATTGATAAAACCACGGCGGCAGAACCAGCAGTCGCTGCAAAAAGTAATACAGTTGGCAGCCACCCGGTCACCAGGGTGGATTTTTTTTACAGAATTTCCTGTCTTTACGACTTCGCCTACAAATTCATGTCCCAGAATAATACCCGGTTTTGCACGAGGCACAGCGCCGTGCAGAATATGCAGATCGCTGGTGCAAATGGTAGACAGCGTGACACGGACAATTGCATCAGTTTCAGCCTGCAAAACCGGCACAGGCCGGTCTGTCAGACGGGCAGAACCGCCTTCTTCATAAACCAGGGCTTTCATGGTATCCATGATATACGCTCCTTTTCTAAATCATAGCATCAGTATAACACTTTTTTACATAGATGTACAGAAATGCCGGATTTTTCCAGCGAAAAATCCGGCATAAATAACAGATATGTTGAAATTTACATGGTTCCCCATTTTTTTAGATTGCGCATAATGTAAAAATAGGCTGGAACAAGGAATAAATCTGCCATAACCCATGCGATGGGGCTGGCAAAGCAGGCAGCAATAAATCCAAAAGCAGGGACCAGGAATAATCCTGTCAAACCACGGGCAAACATTTCGCATACGCCGGCAAAAATTGCCATTTTGCTATACCCCATTCCCTGGATCAGCAGTCGGAAAATGTTTACCCCGGCTAACGGGATGAAGAAAGAAGCACAGATTAACATAAACTGGTAAGCGTTTTCAATAATCTCTACCTCAGAGCTGTCTACAAACAACGTAACGAGTGGCTTTCCAAAAAAGAAAACAATAATCAATGCAATAATGGAATAGGCACTTCCGATAATCATACCGGCGCGAAGCCCCGGAGAGAGCCGGTCAATTTTTCTGGCGCCAATATTTTGCCCGCCATAGGTAGACATGGCAATTCCCATAGCATCAAAAGCGCAGGCAAAAAACATGTACAGGCGGCTGGCGGCAGTAACCGAAGCAACAATAGTAGAGCCCAGGCTGTTGACCGATGTTTGCAGCAGGATACTGCCTACTGCGGTGATGGAGGATTGCAGACCCATAGGGATTCCCACTGAGCAAAGCCCCGCAGCATGTTCCCGACTGAATTTCAGGTCATGACGGGAAATATGGAGCATGGGGAATTTTTTTACGATAAAGATAAAGCAGGCGATTCCGGACAGCAGCTGGGCTAGAACCGTAGCGACAGAAGCACCTGCAACTCCCAGTGGGATAACCAGTACCAGCAACAAGTCAAAGCCGATATTAAGAAAAGAAGCAATAACTAGGAAGATGACCGGGGTACGGCTGTCCCCCAAAGCCCGTAATAGGGCAGCCTGTATATTGTATAGAAAGATTGCAGGAATTCCAGCAAAGATAATGACGATATAAAGGTATGCTTGGTCGATAATATCGGAAGGAGTATTCATCCATTCCAGCATGGGGCGGCACAACAATACAGTCACAACAGTAAAGAAGACAGAGGCTCCAGCGGTTAACCATATGATATTTCCGACAAAGCGCCGCAGAGAATCAAAATTTTTAGCACCGAATTGCTGAGAAACGGGAATTGCAAAACCGCTGCACAATCCCAGGCAGAATCCGATAATCAAAAAATTCAGCGAGCCGGTGGAACCTACAGCAGCCAGTGCCTCTTTCCCTAAAAAGCGTCCAACAATAATCGTATCTACCATGGAATAGAACTGTTGGAAGAGGTTACCGAAGATTAGCGGGATGGTAAATTTTAAAATCAGGTGGATCGGTGATCCATGTGTCATATCTTTTGTCATAGAAAGCCCTCTTTCTTCTAAAAACTCTTTTCTCCAGACGAATTCCAGAGACAAATATCTGAACAGTTCCCTATCATAGCACAGACATTGAAAAACAGCAATTCACATTCTGAAAGAACCCATAACAGATTAAAAGGGGAAATCTTGTCCTTTTTTACAAGTAAAATGCCAATGCCGCAGAATACAAGAAAAGAAACTATTTTACTTTGATTTTACATTACCCGGCTTTTTGACTTTACACAGCCGCGATATACTGTTGCCAGACCTCAAGAAACAAAGAAAAACCCAATCGAGTGATTGAAAGGAAGAAGTAAACATGAAAATCAAAAGAGTATTGACTGCAATGCTGGCATTGGCTATGACTGCAGCTGTGATGACCGGCTGCCAGAGCAATGAGGCTACCAGCTCCACTGGTACGGGTTCCTCTACTACTGAGAGCACAACTGAGCTGAGCGGTACAGTTGCTACTAACGGCTCCACTTCTATGGAAGAAGTCATCGGTGCTCTGAGCGAGCAGTTCATGGCTGACAACAGCGGTGTGAAAGTTTCCTATGATCCCACCGGTTCCGGTACTGGCATCGAGGCAGTAAAGACCGGTTCCTGCGATATCGGACTTTCCTCCCGTGCACTGAAGGACGAAGAAGTTGAGGCTGGCCTGAAGGGCACCACCGTGGCTCTGGACGGCATCGCCATTATCGTAAATGAAAACAGCAAGATTGAAGACCTGACGGTTGACCAGATCGCCAAGATCTTCATGGGTGAAGTAACTGACTGGAGCGAAGTTGGCGGCGACGCTGGCACCATCGCCTGCATCGGCCGTGAGGCTGGTTCCGGTACCCGCGATGGCTTTGAGTCCATCACCGGCACCGATGATAAGTGCAAGCTTAGCCAAGAGCTGACCTCTACCGGCGCTGTCATCGAGGGCGTTAAGAACAACCCCGGTGCTATCGGATATGCTTCTCTGTCTGCTGTTGAAAATGCTGAAGGTATTAAGGCTATCACCGTTGAAGGTGTTGCTTGCTCCGAAGAAACTGTGAAAGACGGTTCTTACAAGATTCAGCGTCCCTTCGTTCTGGTAACCAAGGAAGGCACCGAGCTCAGCGAGGCTGCTCAGGCATTCTTTGACTTTGCTCTCTCCGCTGACGCTGAGGCTCTGATCACCGCTGCTGGTGCTGTGCCCCCCGCAAAATAATTCTTGTGCAAAGTAAGCTTTGGGAAAACGGCGTTTTCGCTTCAGCCTCCACTGTGTCTGGTGGAGGCTATTCCCATGATGATAAGGAGCTGCATTATGGAACAAAACATACCGGTTGATTTTACTACAACCAGTGAAAGGGAAGAGAATACTATGAATGACCTCTCCAGACAGGTCGAACAGACAAAACAGCAGACAGAAGCACAGGCCGCTGTTCCTCAGGCAAAACGCCGCGGCGCCAAAGATGCCATGGAACTGGTCATGCACATCATATTCCTTTTGTGCGGTATTATTGCAGTCGCTTTTGTTCTGTTCATCAGCATCTATCTGATTATTTCCGGCTTGCCGGCAATTCAGAAAATCGGACTTGTAGATTTCCTCTTTGGTCAGACCTGGGCTCCTACCCACGGTGAAAATCCTCAATTCGGTATTTTACCTTTTATTCTTACTTCTATTTATGGTACTGCAGGCGCTCTGGTCATTGGTGTGCCGGTTGGATTGCTTACAGCCATTTATCTGGCCAAAATTGCACCGCCGAAAGCAGCAGTTGCTATTCAGACCGCAGTAGAACTGTTGGCTGGTATTCCTTCTGTCGTATATGGCCTGGTGGGTATGATCGTGCTGGTACCGATGGTGCAGAATGTGTTTCATCTGCCTTCCGGTGCTACCCTGCTGGCTGCTATTATCGTGCTGGCTATCATGATTCTGCCTTCTATCATCAATGTTTCCACCACTGCCCTCAAAGCAGTGCCCAAGGAGTACGAAGAAGCTTCCCTGGCACTGGGAGCGACAAAAATCGAGACAATTTTCAGAGTCAGCCTGCCTGCTGCCAAGAGCGGCGTTGCTACTGCTATCGTGCTGGGCGTAGGCCGTGCCATCGGTGAAGCTATGGCTATCATCATGGTTTCGGGCAACGTAGCCAATATGCCTGACTTGTTTGGCTCCGTGCGTTTCCTTACTACCGCAATTGCTTCTGAGATGTCTTATGCTTCCGTTGGCTCTCTGCAGAGAGATGCATTGTTCTCCATTGGTTTGGTGCTGTTCCTGTTCATCATGCTTATCAACGTATTTTTGAATCTGGTTATTAAAAGAAAGAAGGAGGGGGAATAAGCCATGGAAAAACTGTCTTTCCGCCGTCGCTTTTATGACAAGGGCCTGAAAAGCCTGCTGTATATCTGCGCTGGTCTTACCTGCGCTTTGCTCCTGTTCCTTATTGGTTATATCTTCTACCGCGGACTGGGTAATATTACCTGGGAGCTTCTTTCCAGTGAAACCAGTTATCTGAAAGATACTGTCGGTATTCTTCCTAACATTCTTAACACTTTGTATATCATTCTTCTCGCCATGATCATCGTGCTGCCTCTGGGTGTTGGTGCTGCGATTTATCTGACAGAATATGCCGGAAGCCGAAAAATGGTTGCAATTATTGAATTTGCTTCTGAAACCCTGACAGGTATCCCTTCCATCATTTTCGGTCTGGTGGGTATGCTGTTCTTCATTCAGATGATGGGTCTGAAGCAGGGTATTCTGGCTGGTGGCCTTACACTGGTCATCATGATTCTGCCCACCATTATCCGTACCACGCAAGAGTCATTGAAAACGGTTCCGAACTCCTATCGTGAGGGCGCACTGGCGCTGGGCGCCGGCAAATGGCACATGGTTCGTACTGTAGTACTGCCCAATGCTATTGACGGTATTGTAACCGGTTGTATCCTGGCTATCGGCCGTATCGTGGGCGAATCCGCTGCCCTGCTGTTCACTGCCGGTTTTGGTCTGGTGCTCAACGGTATTTTGGAATCCATGCAGTCTTCTTCCGCTACCCTGACGGTGGCTCTGTATGTGTATGCCAGCGAACGAGGCGAAGTGGATGTGGCCTTTGCAATTGCCGCTATCCTCATGGTGCTCACGCTGATTATCAATCTGTCTGCCAATCTGGTAGGCAAAAAACTGAAGAAATAATGGGAGAGTTTTTATGTCTACGATTATTGAAGCGAAAAACCTCAATCTCTGGTATGGCAATCATCAGGCTTTGTTTGATGTGAATGTCGAGATTCCTGCTAATAAAATCACCGCTCTGATTGGCCCTTCCGGCTGCGGTAAGTCTACCTTTTTGAAGACTCTGAACCGCATGAATGATCTGGTTCCCGGCTGCCGTATTGAAGGCGAGATCAACTATGGCGATCAGAATATTTATGACCCCACCATTGATACGACCTGGCTGCGCAAAGAAATCGGTATGGTGTTCCAGAAGGCTAACCCATTCCCGATGTCCATCTATGATAATATCGCATACGGCCCCCGTACCCATGGTATCCGTTCCCGTGCCCGGCTGGACGAGATTGTAGAAAAGTCTCTGCGCGATGCTGCTATCTGGGACGAAGTCAAAGACCGCTTGAAGAAGAGTGCTCTGGGTCTGTCAGGTGGTCAGCAGCAGCGTCTGTGCATTGCCCGTGCACTGGCAGTAGAACCACGTGTATTGCTCATGGACGAGTCTACTTCTGCTCTTGACCCCATCTCTACCTCTAAAATCGAAGACCTTGCAATGGAGCTGAAAAACAAGTATACTGTCATTATGGTTACTCATAACATGCAGCAGGCTGCCCGAGTTTCTGACATGACAGCGTTTTTCCTTCTTGGCAAGTTGATTGAATTCGGCGAGACAGAGCAGGTGTTCTCTATGCCGAAAGAAAAGCAGACGGAAGATTATATTACCGGACGCTTTGGTTAATGCAGGGAAGGAAGTGTTTGTGTTGAGAAACAGATTTGATCGGGAGCTGGAGCTCCTCAATACGGAATTGACCGAAATGGGTGGTTTGATTGAAACCGCCATCGATCATGCGGTAAATGCCCTGCTCCAGCGGGGCGGTTCTATGGCAAAAGCTGCCCTGGAATATGACTCCGAAGTAGATCACATGGAGCAAACCATCGAAACCCGTTGCCTGCGGCTTTTGCTGCATCAGCAGCCCGTAGCAAAAGATTTGCGCGTGGTTTCTGCTGCTTTGAAGATGATTACCGATATGGAGCGCATTGGCGACCAGGCGGGCGATATTGCTGAGCTCTCTATGCGTTTGCCCGAGAGTTTGGATTTTCATCGTCTGGAACATATCCGCACGATGGCCAAGGCTGCTTCCAAAATGGTGACCAATGCGATTGATGCTTTCGTAGGCCGCAACCTGGAGTTGGCTGAAAGTATCTCTGACGCAGATGATGAAGTAGACGCATTGTTTGATGAAGTGCGTGATGATTTGATTGAGATTGTCCGCCAGGATTCCGGCGATGTAGCAGCAGCAATTGATCTGCTGATGGTAGCCAAATATTTCGAGCGTATCGGTGACCATGCAGTCAATATTTCCGAGTGGGTGGTATATTCTATCACCGGAGAACATCAGTCTGATGAAGCAAAAGGGAAGCACGAATAAACAAGCGTTTCACTCCTCCCCGACGCATCATCGAAGGAAAGGAATGAAATCGGCAAATGAGCCTGATTGCAGTAGTAGAAGATGACGCCAGCATCCGTAAACTGATTTTGTACGCATTGAAAAATAATGATTACGAAACATGTGGTTTTGAGTGTGGAGCAGACTTTTTTGAGTCTGTTTCCACTCGTATTCCGGATTTGATTTTATTGGATATCATGCTGCCTGATATGGATGGTGTTGAGATTCTGCGTCGCCTTCGAAAGAGCGGGACTACACAGCATATTCCGGTTATGATGATCACTGCTATGGGTACTGAATATGATAAAGTAAATGCGCTGGATACCGGTGCGGATGATTATATGACCAAGCCCTTTGGTGTAATGGAAATGCTTTCCCGTGTGCGAGCCCTGCTGCGCCGTGCTTCGGTTTCCCGCCCGGAATCGCAGGATGATTCTTTGCTTTCCGAAAGTGGCGTAGAAATGGATACGCTGCGCCATTTGGTTCGTGTAGATGGGCAGGAAGTGGTCCTCGCTTATAAAGAATTCGAGCTTCTTCATTATTTTTTACAAAATAAAGGCATTGTGTTAAGCCGTGAACAGCTGATGCAGACCGTTTGGGGCTTTGATTATGAAGGCGAAAGCCGGACGGTTGATATGCATATCAAAACCCTGCGTCAAAAGCTTGGACGGGGGGGAGAACTGATCCAGACCGTTCGCGGTGTGGGATACAAACTGGAGAGCAGGGAGAAAATGCCATGAAGCGACGTATTTACTGGAGCCTTTGCCTGATTTCACTGGCCGCATTGCTGCTGAGCACTGCGGCTTCTCTTTCGCTTTATTATCATTTTTATGAACAACAAAGCCAGGCCGATCTTCACCGGCAGTGCCAGGCGCTTTCGGCAGGTGCGCAGGCCTCCGGTGATGCTGTCAGCTTTTTAGAGGCATATGAACCAGTGGATGAAGAAGTTCGCATTACCCTGTTGGATCGCAGCGGGAAAGTCCTGTTTGATTCTGCGGCTGACATGGATTTCATGGGCAATCATTATGACCGCCCCGAATTTCAGCAGGCTTTAGAGAGTGGAAGTGGCCATGATTCCCGGATTTCAGATACTATCGGAATTTCTACCTATTATTATGCAGTCCGCTGCGGAGAAGATATGGTGCTGCGTTTGGGACGCGACAACCAGAATATCTTCGGGGTGTTTTTGCAAATTTTTCCGATGGATCTGCTTTCGTGTGCAGTGCTGTTTGTTGTGAGTGTCTTTGTGGCGCAAATGGTGACCAGACGTATTGTTACACCGCTTACCAAAGCGGCAGACAATCTGGAGGCGTTGCCCGAAACAGGAAATTGTGATGAATTGGAACCCTTTCTGGCCAAAATTCGCCGTCAAAACCGTACCATTCGTCATCAATTGCGCGAAATCGAAGAAGATCGTGATACCATTACCATGATTCTTGATAATATGCAGGAAGGAATGGTGATTCTAAATGCCGAGAAAAAAATTCTTTCTGTAAATCGCAGTGCACTGAAATTTTTGCATCCTGCCGACCGGGATCCTGTTGGTAAACCTATGGTTTCTCTGTCACGGAATATGGAATTGTTGGATGCCGTGGAAGAGGCACATCAGGGAAATGCGGTTTCCGGCATTCTGGAACATGGCAAGCAGCAAAAGCTCCGCTATTTTGTCAACCCGGTGTTGGCAGGTCAGGCAGTAGGCGGTGTGATTTTACTGGTTATGGATGTAACGGAGCAGTATAAAGCGCAAAAAGAGCGGGAAGATTTCTCTGCAAATGTGTCTCATGAATTGAAAACCCCTTTGACCACTATTTCTGGTTTTGCTGAGATGATGAAGAGTGGAATGGTGAGGGAAGAAGAGGAAATCAAAGATTTTGCTTCAATGATCTATATAGAAGCAAGAAGATTGCTGCATTTGATAGATGATATTATGCGTCTGTCACGCATTGAAGAGGGAAGAGAAGAGCTTAGCGAGCCTGTGGCAATTTTACAGCTTGCAAAAGAGGCCGCTTCTCTGCTGGATCAGGAAGCCGAAAAACGGGGAATCACCATTACAGTTTCCGGTGATAATGTGACGGTTCCCGGTAACTCCACTATGCTATATGAAATGATTCGAAACCTCTGTGAAAATGCCGTTAAATATAATGTGGATGGCGGTAAGGTTTGGGTAACGGTAAAAACCCAACCAGATGCACATATCTCTTTGTGCGTGAAAGATACCGGAATCGGAATTCCCCAGAAAGATCACGAGCGGATTTTTGAGCGTTTTTACCGAGTGGATAAGAGCCGTTCCAAGCAGACCGGCGGTACCGGATTGGGGCTTTCTATTGTGAAACATATTGTAGAGCGCCATCATGGAGAAATCCATTTGACAAGTGAAGAAGGAATGGGCTGCGCAATTGAAATAATTCTTCCAGAAAAAATTTTGGGAAATCCCTGATTTTGCGTATGCTGCGTTTTACTGACTTCCGGTAATATTCAAGAGTTCCTATAAACAAAACCGGCCTCTGTGGCAGATAAAATCTCCGCAGAAGCCGGTTTTTATTTTTTATTTATTTAGATTCATTATAGCCATACACCCAGTGCAAGACCCAGTAATGCTGCATTATAAAGTGCCAGAGTGAAATGTTGGCATGCACGAGAATTTCCTACCAGCACGCCTTTGGCTACCAGCAAATCAGAAATCGCGAAAATCAATGCTCCCAGCGCGGTACTCCACCAAGAAGTGCCGGCTGTAAAGGGAAGTACCACTGCCATGGCAGCCATTGCCATGAGTACCGCCGGATACAAAAGGAAAGGAATCAGATTTTTCCCGAGAGTAGGGATGGTTTTTCGATACAAGAAAGCCGTAATCCCGTACAAAGCAACCCAAACCGGAATGCTGTACCATACTGGCGGGGCGATTGACAGGATATGTAAAATGAAAAGTACATGGGCAGCACCAAAGGCTCCCATTCCCGAAACAAAATGAAGCTCCAGCACACAATCTGCTATACAGCAGGCAGCAAGTCCCCAGAACAGCAAAGAGTTCAAAGGAGATTTTCCGTCTAAAACAAGCCCTGCTCCGCACAGCAGTACCATCATACCACTGGCGAATGACTTCCAGAACAGGGAAAGTGCTTTTTGACCGCGATATTGAAAGGTAAAATACAGCACGGTTCCCAGTGCCATCAGCGGAACACAGACCGCTATCCAACACATCATAGTGACTCCTCCTTTGCTGGTTTTTTGAGTGAGTTTTCATCATGTACAACTTAATACTATCGGAAAAGCTCTGAAAAATCCACGTACATTCTATACGACTTTATCAATTAAAAATTATTCAATTTCACTTACTTTTATTAATTTTTTTAAACAAAAATAACAGAATCCTGCAAAGCCATTCTCAAAAAATGACTTTGCAGGATTTTTGCTGCATATCGGTGTTTTTTAAACAGGTATATAGTCTGCTCGATAGGAAGAGCTGCCATGAAGCAGACGGTAATCTGTGACACGCCAATCCTGAAACAATCTCTTTTCCATATACAGGCACCAGTGATCTTTGCCAATTATCATGATCATTTGTGCCTCTCCTTTTTCAAACGAGAGCAAGTGCAATACTTCTATATAAGATTTTACATATCGAACTTCCGGTACTTTTCCATATTTTGCTGTGAAAAAACGCTGTTCCCTTTTTAAAAAGTCTCCAGCCGCTTCCCGCATTTCTTCAGATGCACACCCGGAAAAAATTGCCTGTTCCTGATTTACAATCTGGACTGATCCAGTATCTGCATTTTTGATTACCGGAACCGGTACACAGGCTGTCAGCATGGAAAGTATCAGTATACACAGACAAACAAGCCGTTTCATTGTGCTGTTGCCTCACCATATTTCTCTGCCAATTCCAGCAAATAAGAATAGGTGTTTGCCTCGGGAGAAATGATAAATTCCGTAGAACCGTATTGATAGCGCTGCTGTACAATCTGTCCTTTATATTCCGGGGCCAGTTCATACCACGGGCTATCCTCAGTCAGACGGAAATAGCGCGAAATATCAATATCCAGATACAGGAATTCTTCATTGAAAGTATTTTCTGTTCCCAGGAATGCCCCTGCTTCTATATCTTTTTTCAGCAGTGACAATAATTTTTCGATTTCTTCCTGCGTGGGTTCGCATTGGATACTGTTACTTTCAAAATATTCCTCGCTGTATTCTATATCCGGAAAAATCATATCTCCGCCAGATTCATGAAGTCCTGCCAATGAATCAAACCCTTCATTGGCACGAATCCAAATAGAATCAACGCCTTTGCTGTCTATTACATAAGGTATTGTCTGACTTTTCCACTCTTGGGTATTCTGAAGGTTCTTTAAAAGCGCATAAGCCTTTTCATCAAAATCATTCATACTGCTCGAGATGTTGCGGTTTACGGTTCCAGAAGGTGTATCATAAGTAAATGTGGTGTGAGTTCCATTTGCTACGAAAGAATAGAACGGACTTCCTTCTGGTTTCCTGCTATTTATCAGATTTTTCTGAATTTCCTGAATGTTTTCGATATGCTGCGGTTCCGTAAAAACCATTCGATCTCGACGGGCAATTTCTCCTTTTGACTCTGTAAAGAGATAAATCGGGTTTGAAGAACACGACCAACTTGGATTAATCCCTTCCTGATACCACGATGTGGAAATGGAAGCAGATTTTATATTTTGCGGCATCCAGGTATCATACCCAAAGAATCCGGTTGCTGCAAACAGATACAATATCGTTACACACAGTACCATGGCTCCATAAGCGGGCAGAGTTTTGACAAAACGCCGCAATCCCCGGGAATATAGGGCTTCCGTTACTGCGTGAGCCATGAGGGAGAAGAGGATGAATCCAATGAAAAAGGAAGTCGTGGCGCCGACAATGATGAAAAACACCATACCGGCCAGCAGTCCCACAGCGGCAGAGCAAAGAAACCGTAACAGGATTTTAGGCGCTGGGAAAGCCAGATCGCTCTCAGCGCTTTCACTTTTACGACGGCTATACAGCCACAAAGAAGATATCAGCATCGCTATTAGCAGGCAGATCCACCATATCCAGAAAACCCAGGGAGTATCGACTACATTGTCGTACCCAAACAGCGGTCCTATGTAATCTCCCGCAAACAACATAGATACAATCATTGCCGGGAAAGGCGCCAGTGCGGTAATCAAAGTAAGGGAATAGCTGCCGTTGAATCCGGGCAGCAGCCAAGAACCCAGCAGCATGACCATGAAGATGACCAAAGGATACGAACAGTTGGTGAGGACAATAGAGATCACCATATCCATCACGGTGCCGCTGCATACCGCCATGAGCATACAGAAGGTCAGGCACACCGCAGCCATGAATATCTGGCTGCCGAAAAGAAAGACGAAATCGTTCAGCGGGATGTTGTACCATGCTCCCTGTGAGAACCACACGTTGGTAAAAAACAGCAGCAACACATCGGCCAGCAAAGGCAGCAGCAAGCCGGTAAGGGAAGCACTCCAGGAAGCCAACAGCATAGGGATGCGGCGTACCGGCATAGCATGGTAAAGATCAATGCTGCGTTTGTTGTGCATATAGCTGAATCGTTGGATTGCCAATACCAGCGTAAAGATCATGGTTAGGGGCAAAGAAAAGCCGCTGTTAACAGGAACAATGCTGCTAAGAGCGCTCGGTGGATAAGGGGAGACACTGCACACCAAAAAAGTGAGCACCGGCCCTGCAAGCAGGAGTAATCCAAAATACAATAGGCTGATTCCCCGGCTGCGCCGCAGATTCCAGCCATACAGCGCTTTCCATTCCCGCATAAATTCACGAAAGGATGTTGTCGATGTCATAACCAGCCGCCTCCATTTCACTGATAAATACTTCCTCTAATGTAAGAGGCAGAGACTCGCAGAACACCGGATTCCATTTTTCCAGTTCTGCCTGAATTTGTTCGTCTTCTCCGCGCACTACCATGCTTACCAGAGAACCGCGTGTATCCCAGCGCACGATATCCAACCCCGAAAGCTGCTCTGCTGTCGGAAGATGCTGGAATACAGCCTGGATTTTATGGATACCCAGCCGCAGGCTGTCCAGCTCCTGTTCCATCAATACACCGCCGCGGTGTAAGAATCCCACATGGTCACAGACATCTTCCAGCTCGCGCAGGTTGTGAGATGCAATGATGACTGTCATTTCACGCAGGGCAACTTCATCGGCCAGCAGCTTTTTCAGCAGCTGCCGCACCACCGGATCCAGTCCATCAAAGATTTCGTCCAGCAGCAGGTAATCCGGCTGTGTAGAAAGAGCCAGGATCAAGGCTGCCTGACGCTGCATACCTTTTGAAAAATTCTGAATTCTTCCATGAATATCCAGACCAAAAGTCCGGCACAATGCCTGATACCGATCTTCGCTCCAATGAGCATATACTCGACGGTACAGAGAAGCCATCTCCTGCAGCGTTGATTTCGGCAGGAAGTAAGGATAATCCGACACAAAGAAAATCCGGTTTTTCATTCCGCTGTTTTCATAGGGAGGCTCTTCATCCATCAAAACGCTCCCACCGTCCGGACGGTATACCCCCGCCAGCACGCGAAGGAGGGTCGATTTTCCGGCGCCATTAGAGCCTACCAACCCAAATACCGAGCCTTTTTCAATTTGCAGGCTGATGCCATCCAAGGCAGCCTTGCTGCCAAACCGTTTGACCAGCTGTTGTATTTCAATCATAGGATAACCACCTTTCTCAAAGCGTGCGATCTGCTTTGCGCCGCTTGGCTCCTTCCCGGGCACAGTTTACAATTTCCTCTTCTGAAATCCCACATTCTGCCGCGTTCTGTGCTGCTGTGATCAAGCTTTCCCGGGCACTTTGCTGCTGGCGAAGCAGGGCGTTATCTCCTGATGCAATGAAGGAGCCTTTTCCCGGATAGGAAACAATTACACCATCTCTCTCCAGCATCCGGTAAGCCTTTTGCACAGTGTTGACATTTACCCCCAACTCCTGGGCTACACTGCGCACAGAAGGAAGCTGCTCATTTTCTGCGAACACGCCCAGCGCTGCCATTTTGACAACAGACTGATATAATTGTTCATAGATTGGCTGTCTTCCAGCCGGGTTCAGTGTAAAAATCCCCATCATTCCACCGCCTTTCTATTTGTATGATTCGTATTAGTACAGTTGTATTGTACTGTATATCTGTATGAATGTCAATAGTACAGTTAGAACAAATCTTTTGCTTGTCTTCCACTTGATTTACCTCTATAATTGGAAAAAGAAACAAGAATGGAGGAATAAAATGAAAAAAAGGGCGATTATCTCTGTAAATCTCGCAGTTTTTCTGTTCGGAACTGCCGGGCTATTTGCGAAATGGATTTCTCTTCCCGCAATTGGCATTACTTTTGGAAGGATGTTTTTTTCTTCATTGGCCTTGCTGGTGTTTGTCCTGTTTACGAAGCAGTCGCTTCGAGTACGCCCAAGAGATGCTATTTTACTGGTATTGTCAGGTGGGCTGCTTGCCATTCATTGGTGGCTGTTTCTGCTCTCAATCCAGCTTTCTACGGTAGCGGTAGGAACCATCACTTTTTCTGCATTTCCGCTGTTTGTCACTTTTCTGGAACCTCTTGCTTTTCATGAAAAACTTCGTGCAGGACGGGTTGTTTCAGCTTTGTTGATTTTGCTGGGAGTTTTGCTTACAGTGCCGCAATTCACACTGGAAAACCAGATTTCGCTTGGAATTGCGGTAGGCTTGATTTCGGCGTTGGCTTATTCCATCCTGACGCTGCTGAACCGATACTTTATGCAGCATTACTCCGTAACGATTACCGCGCTATATGAACAGGGCAGCGCTGCACTTCTTTTGCTTCCCTCATTGTTCTGGATTCCGTTTTCTCCCACGGTTTCAGACTGGGCAATGCTGGCCTTCCTTGGAATTATGACAACTGCGCTGGCACATACGTTGTTTATCAGCAGCCTGAAAGTATTGCCGGCACAGATCACCGGTGTTGTCTCTTCTATGGAATCGGTCTATGGTATCCTGCTAGCACTGCTGGTGTTGGGAGAAACGCCCACTCTTCGTGAGCTGGCTGGTGCTGCAGTGATTATCATTGTTGTCATCGTTTCGCAGCTTTGGCAAAAGCCCAAAAATAACGCTGTCTGAAAATAAAAATCCCACCCCAGGAGGTTTCCTGCGGTGGGATTTAAAAAGCTTTTTAAAAATTTTTTTGGTACAACCGTGCGCGTCCCTGTTTTCCAATTTCCCGTATCAAATCAAGCTCCCGAAAGATTGCGGCCGCAGAGTATGCGCACATACTGGAAATGCGCGCAGATTTTTGCAGCTGTTTTACGGTAAAAATATCCGGCAGAGCGCTGGGGAAAAGCCGCCCATAATCTTCTGGTGCTCTCATGACCCATTCGTCCAGTAAATTCAGCGGGATTCGTTCGTACCGGGTGGAACCGCGCTTGCCTTCATTCCCCCAGCCGTTGAGCAGACGGTATTCTTCTGCTTCCAATAACGGAAAATGCATCGTCAGTCTAGGATGAAGCAAAAATTCCCGGATTGCTCCCAACTCTCGTGCGAGATCAATGGGAAAATATTGTTTTGAAGAACGCCTGCGTGAAACCATTTCGCCTGTTTCTGGGTTGAGCCAGCATACCCATTTCTTTTGCACTACCGGTGCGATAAGATGAACATTGGCACAGGCGAGAAATACCGGAAGCTTCTTTTGTAACGAAGAGAAACTTTGTGTTTGAATTTCCAGAATAGAGCCATCAGATAGAACAGCATCTGCCACCATACGCCCAATCTTTCGTTCGTGAAGGTTGTCATCCGGCTGATAATATCGCTTGAGAACAGCATGCAGCCTTTTTTCTCCCAATGTTCCGATGCCCTGTTCCAGAGCTTGTCCCTGTAATACGATACGGCGAGACTCATCAAAACGCGCCAGCTGATCGGGAGTCAAATTTCCATCTCCGGCAGCAGGCTGCGCATGGCGAGGATTGTACGCGAAATCAGGTCATCCAAGGTCCATCCCAGCAGCTCGGCTCCCTGTGAAATGACTTCCCGAGAGCAGCCGGCAGCAAATTTTTTGTCTTTGAATTTTTTCTTTACCGATTTCAATTCGAGATCCGATACGCTTTTTGAAGGGCGCATAATGGCAACCGCGCCGATTAGTCCGGTAAGTTCATCAGTAGCATACAGGATTTTTTCCATGATGTGCTCAGGTTTTACGTCGGTGGTCAGATTCCAGCCGTGACTCATCATTGCGTGAATCAGGCGCGGGTCGAGGCCGCGCTCTTCCATCAGCTCTTTGCCTTTGATACAATGCTGTTCGGGAAACTTTTCAAAATCCAGATCATGCAGCAGCCCAGCTACACGCCAAAAGTCTTCCTGCTCCGGGTCATATTCTTTTGCAAAGTAGCCCAACACGCCCGAAACAATTTTTGCGTGTTTTAGATGAAAAGGTTCCTGGTTATATTCTTCCAGAAGACATTGTGCTTCTTTTAGAGTAGGAATGGTATTCATATTAATAGACCTCTTTTCCTGATAAAATGATATTCATAGGGAATCCTGATTTTTATTATAGCTCACATAAAGAAAGTTGCAAGAAAGCAGGAAAGAAAATCAGGCTTTTTGCCGTATTTGTTTGACAAGCTTTCTCTGGCAAGGTACAATAGATGTGTAATTTGTAATTTTCTCTGGGATGGAGTTGGTTGTGAAGACGGCCAGGTTACTATAAAGAAAGTTGAGTGATACAATGGATTGGCAGATTTTAATTTCCAACCCTTTAATCAATGCAGGTGTATTGTCCTGGATGCTGGCGCAGATGATTAAACTGATTTATTATTATGGTCGAAACAAACAGGTAAGATTGGAGCGTTTGACTGGTGCAGGCGGAATGCCCAGCGCCCATTCAGCGGTGAGCTGTTCCGTTACAATGTCGGCTCTTTTAAATTATGGTTTTTCCTCTCCGATTTTTGCAGTAGCATTTATCCTCACTCTGATTGTGATTTACGATGCAACCGGTGTTCGCTGGGAAGCTGGACTTCATGCGAGAACCTTGAATTTGCTGATTGATCGTGTAGAAGCCAAGTTGCCAGAAGAAGAACGTGCTGCTTTTCGAGAGGAGTTCCCTGAACTGAATGAATCTTTGGGACATCGTCCCATTGAAGCGGTATTTGGTTCTTTGCTGGGAATTGCCATTGCAAGTTTGCTGCAAGTGGTTTATTAAAATTAAGATATAAAAACGCCCTTTTCGGCAAACGGAAAGGGCGTGCTTTATGTAATACAGAAAGGAAACACTGTTTTATGACTGACGAGAAAATTAAACGTATTAACGAACTGGCTAAAAAAGCAAAAGCCGAAGGACTTACCTGCGCAGAAGCAGAAGAGCAAAAGGCTTTACGCGCGGAATATATCGCTGCCTATCGCGCAGATTTACGCCGCCAGTTGGAAAACACTTATGTGATCGGCCCGGACGGAGTTAAGCGCAAATTGGGCAAAAAGTCCTGATTATTCCGGCAATCCTTTCATCATGGGACATACCTGCATGCATACACCGCACACCGCGCCCCGGCCAATATGCTGGAAGGCGCGTTTCATATAATTGCTGCATTTTTCGGGGGCAAACATCTCTTCCCGGGTGCGTTCTGGCGTCCAGCTTTTGCCGGAGATAGCCCCCGCAGGGCATGCATCCACGCAAAGATGGCAATTCTGGCAGGGAGAAGGCAAAATGGATTCCGGAACAGTAAAGGGGCAGTTCGTGAACAAAGTTGCCAGCCGCACGTGCGGGCCCCATTGCTTATGTAAAAACAGGGAGCTTTTTCCAACCGTTCCCAACCCGGCCAGAGTAGCCGCCTTTTTGTGGGAGTAACGTCCTTGATAGTTCCAGCCGTCTTTGTTGATGCTCTGGGAAGCGGCTACGGTGCAGTAAAGGTAGCCTTCTTTTTGCAAAAACAACCCGGCTTTGAGCAAAAGCTGGTCAAGGAACGCGTTGACACTGCGGTAGTGGTTAAAGTAGGTATGGGTGGGTGCACCATCGATTTCGTCAACGATAAAATCGGAAAGATGCACCACGATGCTCACTGCATAAGGCAGGCCGGGGAACACAGTTTCTGCGTCCGGCGGCATGGAAAAGCCCACATCGCTGGCGCCCTGTTCCAGCAGGTAATGATATAGTTTTTTCTGGAGAGAAGAATTCATCAAAAATGCTCCTTTTGTAAATTACAGATATTTTTATACATTTAGTAAAATGATTTCATAATAGAAAAGGGGAGAAAACGGCATGAAAACAGAAAGAGTGTATTCCAAAAATGCTGCCTATCAAAAATTTGAAGTGTTGAAGACCAACCGCAATAAGCGTTACCGTTATAATGAGTTTTTTGTGGAGGGTGTGCGCAATATCAATGAAGCAATCCACAATCACTGGGAAATTGTTTCGTTTTTGTATACCCCCGAAAAGCCCCTGTCTAATTGGGCACAGGAAACACTGAAATCCGTACATACACAGGTGAATTATGAGCTTTCCGCAGCTCTGATGGCAGAACTCAGCGGAAAGGCAGATACCTCAGAACTGATGGCGGTCATTAAAATGCGGCCCGACTCCTTCGAACAGTTCCATCTTTCTGAAAATCCCCTGTTGGCGCTCTTTGATAGGCCTTCCAACAAAGGAAATCTGGGTACAATTATCCGCTCCTGCGATGCGTTGGGGGTAGAGGGACTGATTCTTACCGGACACGGCGTGGATCTCTATGACCCCGAAGTAGTGGTTTCTTCTATGGGCTCCTTCTTCAATGTACCGGTAATTCGAGTTCCCGATATCCCCAAACTGGACGCTTTCCTGGCAGACATGAAAAAACGGTATCCGGGGTTCCAGACTATCGGCACCACTGCACATAAGGAATACCCGATCTATAACGCGGAGCTTTCCGGCCCGCTGCTGTTTATGATTGGCAACGAGACAGACGGTTTGTGCCGTGCTTTTAAAGAGAGCTGCGACCGTCTGGTCACGATTCCCATGGTAGAAACCTCGTCGGCTTCCTCTTTTAATGTGGGATGTGCAGCAACCGTGATGTTCTACGAAGCAGTGCGTCAGCGTACTTGCAGTGGGAAGTAACAGCTTTTTTATTATAGCAGATTTTATACCGGAAAGGAAATCACACCATGGGAAAAACACTGGTTTTGGCAGAAAAGCCCTCGGTAGGGCGTGAGATCGCTCGCGTGCTGGGATGCCGTCAGGGCGGTAACGGCTTTTTATCAGGGGCGAATTATATTGTCACTTGGGCACTGGGGCATCTGGTAGAGCTGGAAGACCCGGAGCATTACGGCAAACAATATCAGCAGTGGAGCATGGATACCCTGCCCATGCTGCCGCCGAAGATGGAATTAAAGGTCATTCCTCAGACCGCCAAACAGTACAGCGTGGTAAAAAAGTGTCTGCACGACCCGCAGGTGGATTCCCTGGTTATTGCCACCGATGCAGGCCGGGAAGGGGAATTGGTGGCCCGGTGGATTCTGGAAAAAGCCGGTTTCCACAAACCTATCCGCCGGTTGTGGATTTCGTCCCAGACCGATAAGGCAATCCGGAATGGTTTTGCTCATCTTCGGGACGGGAAAGAATATTGGAACCTATACCAGTCCGCTCAGGCAAGAGCAGAAGCCGACTGGTTGGTGGGACTTAATGTGACCCGTGCCCTCACCTGCAAATTTAACGCCCAGCTTTCCGCTGGACGGGTGCAGACTCCTACTTTGGCACTGTTAGTGCGTCGGGAAGAGGAAATCCGTAAGTTTGTTCCTCGGGATTACTGGCAGCTTCGGGCTGATGCCGGGCGTTTTTTCGTCACCTGGCAGGACGAAAAGGGCCAGACGGGAATTTTCGATAAGGAAAAGGCTGAAAAGCTGTTGGCACTGGTAAAGGGCAAAACTGCTACCGTGCAGGAAGTCAAGCGGACAAAAAAATCTACCCCGCCGCCTATGCTCTATGACCTCACTGAATTGCAAAGGGACGCCAACCGCCTGTACCAGATGAGCCCCAAGCAGACTTTGAATGTGATGCAAAGTTTGTATGAGCGCTACAAGGCGCTGACTTATCCCCGCACCGATTCCCGCTATCTGACAGCAGATATTGTTCCTACTCTGGCGGAGCGGGTGCAGGCCGTAGCTCGCGGCGAATACGCCCCTATTGCCCGGGAAGTGCTTCGGGAAAAGCGGCCCATCTGCAAGGCCTGCATCAACGATGCCAAGGTCAGCGATCATCACGCCATTATTCCCACAGAGGAACCCGCTGATCTGGAGGCCATGAACAATGAAGAAAAACGCATTTACTGGCTGGTAGTACGGCGGTTTTTGGCCTGCTTTTTCCCAAATTACGAGTATGAATCGTTGAAAGCGGTTCTTGCCTGCGAGGGGCAGCGATTTACTGCCGCGGGACGGGCAGAATTGAATCTGGGCTGGAAACGGGCCGAACAGCTTCGAGACGAAGAAGAGCAGGAGGAACAATCCCTGCCTCCCTTGGAAAAGGGGCAGACTTTCTCTCTGAAGAATTTCCAGCTGAAAGCCTGTAAGACTCAGCCGCCGGCACGGTATACAGAAGCTACCTTGCTCTCTGCTATGGAGAATCCCTCTGCCTATGTGTCTGATAAAGAGATGAAGGGCTATCTGGGTGGTGGCTTGGGAACTCCCGCTACCCGGGCGGACATCATCGAAAAGCTGTTTTCCTCCTTCTATATGGAGAAGCGGGGGAATTCTCTGGTGCCTACCTCCAAGGGCACCCAGCTTATCTCGCTCGTTCCGAAGGATCTGCGTGAGCCTTTGCTCACCGCCAAATGGGAACAGCGCCTGGAAGCCATCAGCAAGGGCAAGGACACCCGGAAGCAATTTATCAGGGAGATTCGAGGTTATGCCAGCCATCTGGTGGAGGACGTAAAAAACAGTGAAGCCCAGTATCAGCATGACAACCTGACCAACGAAATTTGTCCGGAATGTGGCAAGCGGCTGCTGTCGGTGAAAGGTAAGCACGGTAAAATGTTAGTTTGTCAAGACCGGGAGTGCGGCTACCGCCGTACCGTGAGTCGGGAAACCAATGCCCGGTGTCCAAATTGCCACAAGAAAATGGAGCTGTTTGGAGAAGGGGAAAACAAAATTTTTGTTTGCCGGTGTGGGTACCGGGAAAAAGAGAGTCACTTTGCCCAGCGAAAAAAGGAAACTAAAGGCGGAGCTTCCAAACAGGACGTGCGGCGGTATCTTGCCAACCAGAACAAGCAGGAATCGGCGGGTCAGAGTGCCTTTGCGGCAGCTTTGCAGGCTGCTTTGAATCAGGATAAAAAATAAGGTTGATTCGAGTGGAAGTGGTTTCTAAATGATACAGAGTGTTGAATTGGAGGGGAACCCATGAAACGCAATTACCAAAAGGAGCTGGAGCAGGTGCTGGGCCGTTTGGATGGAAAAGCGCCCCGGCTGCTGCTCCATAGCTGCTGCGCCCCATGCAGCAGTTATGTGCTGGAATATTTGTCCCAGTATTTTGAAATCACGGTGCGGTATTTTAATCCCAATATCAGCCCCGCAGAGGAATACCAAAAGCGCCTTGCCGAGCAGGCTCGACTCATTGAAGCTATGCCCATGGAGCACAAAGCTACCCTGCAAAGCCCCGGCTATGAGCCCGCTGCTTTTTACGAGGCGGTGAAGGGTCTAGAGCAGATTCCCGAAGGGGGCGAGCGGTGTTTTGCCTGCTTTGCCCTGCGGCTGGAGGACGCTGCCAAAGCCGCCAAAGAGGGTGGCTTCGACTACTTTACCACCACTCTGTCTATCAGTCCCTTGAAAAACGCCCAAAAGCTCAATGAGATCGGCGAGGCCATGGGGGAAAAATACGGGGTGAAATGGCTTCCCGGGGATTTCAAGAAAAAAGAGGGCTATAAGCGCTCTATCGTGCTGTCGGAGGAATACGGCCTGTACCGGCAGAATTACTGTGGCTGCGCCTTTTCTAAAAAGGAAGCTATGGAGCGGGAAAATCAGAAAAAGCAGGAGGCTTTGGGACATGAAGAGTGAGGCAGCTGGAAAACTATTTGCCTTTATGAAAAAGGAAGCAGTACTTCTCATTGCGGCGGTTTGTGCTATTGCTTCCATGGCGGCAGTGCCGCCTTCGCTGGAATACATAGACTATCTGGACGGTCATGTGCTGGGGCTGCTGTTCTGCCTCATGGCGGTAGTGGCGGGATTTACCCAGCTAGGACTATTCCGAAGGTTGTCTCGGATTATGACTTATAAGGTTTCGGGTGTGCGGTTGGTGTCCGGAGTGCTGGTAGCTTTGTGCTTTTTCAGCTCCATGTTTATCACCAACGACGTGGCACTGCTCACTTTTGTGCCTCTGACCATCTCCATTTTACAACAGGCTTCTCCAAAACAGGTGATTCCTGTAGTGGTGCTGCAAACCATCGCTGCCAATCTGGGCAGCATGATGACTCCGGTGGGAAATCCGCAAAACCTGTTTCTCTATGCCCAGTATGAAATGGGGTTGGGAGAGTTCTTTTCTGCTATGGTGCCTTTGGGAGTTATCAGTCTGGTCTTGCTGACGGTAGGAGTGTTTTTCCTCCAAGATCACAGCATGACTGTACGGTTTCCCGGAGAAGAGGCGCCTGTATGCAAATGGCGTGCGGTACTGTATACAGTGCTATTTGTGTGCTGCCTTCTGACCGTGTTCCGGATGCTGGACGTGCTATGGCTTACCCTGCTGGTGATTGTTGCCATGCTTATCTCCAATTGGAAAATCCTTTTGCGGGTGGATTACAGCCTGCTTTTGACCTTTGTGTGCTTCTTTGTGTTCGTGGGGAATATCCGCCAGGTTCCCGCAGTGCAGGAAGGGGTTTCTTGGCTGTTGAACGGCCGGGAAGTTATCGCATCCGTACTGGTGAGTCAGGTTATCAGCAATGTGCCTGCGGCGGTGATGCTTTCTTCCTTTACCGAAAAAGGGCGGGCGCTGCTGCTGGGAACCAACATCGGCGGGTTGGGTACCCTTATTGCCTCTCTTGCCAGCCTGATTTCCTTCCGTCTTTATTCCCGAATGCCAGGAGCCAAGGGCGGAAAATACCTGTTGCAGTTTACCTTGTATAATCTGGGATTTCTGGTAGTATTGTTGCTTTTTTGCTGGGTAACCGGAAGCCTTTCCTGAAAATCACCTCCCTTTTTGCATGATGCAAAGAGGGAGGTTTGTTGCGTTAATCAACAAAGTTTTTGCTTAAAATATTTAAATTTTATCTGAAAACATCAAAACTATACTGGAAATTTCCCGAACAAGCCGGTATAATAAAAGTATCATTTATTTTTGGGAAAGGAATGTTGCGTGTGGATATTCAGAAATTGGTTGCACAAATGACACTGGAAGAAAAGGCCGGTATGTGTTCTGGACAGGACTTCTGGCACCTGAAGGCAGTGGAGAGACTTGGAATTCCTGCAGTGATGGTTTCCGATGGCCCTCATGGACTGCGCAAGCAGGATCAGTCTGCGGATCATCTTGGTATCAATGACAGTATCAAGGCAGTGTGTTTTCCTACCGGTTCCTGCTCGGCCTGCTCGTTTGACCGTGACCTGCTGTTTCAGGTTGGCCAGGCTCTGGGTGATGAGTGCCAGGCAGAAGATGTTTCTGTTATTCTGGGGCCTGCTGCCAATGCCAAGCGCTCTCCTCTTTGTGGAAGAAACTTTGAATATTTCTCAGAAGATCCCTATCTTGCTTCTCAAATGGCAGCCAGCCACATTAAGGGCGTACAGAGCAAGGGTGTCGGCACCAGCTTGAAGCATTTTGCGGCGAACAACCAGGAACACCGGCGCATGTCCTCCAGTTCTGAGGTGGATGAACGCACATTCCGTGAAATTTATCTTGCCTGTTTTGAGGGCGCTGTAAAAGAAGGCAAGCCGTGGACGGTTATGTGCTCTTACAACCGCATTAACGGCGTGTATGCTTCCGAAAATCATCGCCTGCTTACTGAAATCCTCCGTGATGAGTGGGGGTTTGACGGTTATGTCATGAGTGACTGGGGCGCAGTGAATGAACGCGTACAGGGCGTAATCGCAGGCCTTGACCTGGAAATGCCCGCAAGCGGCGGAATCAATGATGCCAAAATTATACAGGCAGTGAAAGACGGCTCTCTGTCCGAAGAAGTGCTGGATAAAGCTGTGGAGCGTATCCTGAATATTGTGTACCGGTATCTGGAGAACCGCAAGCCGGATACGTTTTTTGATATGGAGCGCGACCATCAGATTGCCCGTATGGCAGCAAGAGAAAGTATGGTCCTGCTGAAAAATGACGGGATTCTGCCTTTGAAGAAGGGCGGAAACGTTGCATTTATCGGCCAGTTTGCAGAAAAGCCCCGGTACCAGGGCGGCGGCAGCTCCCATATCAATTCCTTTAAGGTAGAGGGAGCCGTAGAAGCCGCTGCCGGTATGGCGAATATTACTTATGCACAGGGTTATATCACAAAAGAAGATAAGGTGGATGAAAAACTGCTGGCACAGGCTGTAGAAGCTGCTAAGAATGCGGAAACGGCGGTTATTTTTGCCGGTCTGCCGGATGCTTTTGAATCGGAAGGATATGACCGCACTCATATGCGGATGCCCGATTGCCAGAATCGTCTGATTGAAGAAGTCTGCAAGGTGCAGCCCAATGTTATTGTCGTGCTTCATAACGGCTCGCCGGTGGAGATGCCCTGGGTGGATAAAGTAAAGGCAGTGCTGGAAGTGTATCTGGGCGGTCAGGCAGTTGGCGCTGCTACCGCAGATGTCCTGTTCGGTGATGCAAACCCCTGCGGAAAACTGGCCGAAACCTTCCCGCTCAAGCTCAGCGATAACCCGTCTTATCTGTATTATGTGGGCGAAGGCGACCGCGTGGAATACCGAGAAGGTATTTTTGTGGGATACCGTTATTACGATAAGAAAGAGATGCCGGTGCTGTTCCCGTTTGGTCACGGCCTCTCTTATACTACCTTTGACTACAGCAACCTCCATTTCAGTGCTGACCGTATTTGTGATACCGATACCCTTACCGTCACAGTGGATGTAAGCAACACGGGCAGTATGGCAGGCAAAGAGATTGTCCAGCTGTATGTACAGGATGACGAAAGCAGTGTAATCCGTCCGCTGCGCGAGTTGAAGGGCTTTGAAAAAGTGGCGCTGGAACCCGGCGAGACGAAGACGGTTTCCTTCACTTTGGACAAGCGTGCATTTGCCTACTATAATACGGAAATTTCCGACTGGCATGTGGAAAGCGGCAGCTTTACCATCTATGCAGCTCGTTCTTCCCGTGATCTGGTGCTGAGCGGGAAAGTCTTTGTGGAATCCACGGTGCAGCTGCCGAAAAAGTTCCATCGTAACAGCACGTTTGGCGACCTGATGGCAGATGGCCGCGGTGCCGCAATCGTCAAAGAAATGATGAGCCAGACTGCATTTGGCAGTTCAGAAGATGCCGAGAACGAATCGCTAGGCGAAGGTACTTCTAATATGATGGAAGCCATGATGCGCGACATGCCGCTTCGTACCATGGTCAGCTTCAGCAATGGCGCCGTTTCTGACGAAAAGCTGGAGGAGATTTTGAAGCAGCTCAACGGCTGATGGCTTCATAAACTGTATTTTCAATATTTTTAAATTTCCCACAACCGGGCAAAAGGCTGTTTAAAACCGGAGAGTTCACAAGTTCTCTTGAAACGGCTTTTGCCCGGTTTTTTATGTAAAAGAGGAAGGCACGATTGATTTGGATAGAATAAGAACATCCGCAATGGTTGCCCTTGGAATCGAAAGGTGATATAATAACCTCGATTCCATATGATGAAAGGAGGCGGGCCGGATGGATGTACGTCCGGGAGATATTCTGCAAATGAAAAAAAGCCACCCCTGCGGCAGCAAGACCTTTCTGGTTCTGCGCTCCGGGATGGATTTTAAAATTCGCTGTACGGGCTGCGGCCATGAGGTCATGGTGCCCCGGCTGAAATGCGAAAAGAATATCAAGAAAATACTCCGCGAAGAAAAACCCGAGGAATTGTAGCGTTTCCGCAAAGCTGATTCAATGATATTTGCGGAAAGGAATTTATTATGTTTGAAAAACTCGATGTTTTTTGTAAGCGGCTGGAAGAGATTAACCAGAAGCTTTGTGACCCCTCTGTGCTGGCAGATACGGCACAGTATACCAGCTTGCTGAAAGAGAGCAGCAGTATCACCCCGATTGTCGAAAAATACCGGCAGTATCGGGGGGCACTGCAGCAGGAAGCCGACGCCCTGGAAATGCTCTCGGAAAATGATAAAGAGCTTCACGAGCTGGCACAGGAAGAACTGTCGCAGGCACGTTCTGATATTGAAATTTTTACGGAAGAATTAAAGCTGCTGCTTTTACCCAAAGACCCCAACGACGAACGCAGCGTGATTGTAGAGATTCGCGGCGGAGCCGGGGGAGAGGAAGCGGCGCTGTTTTCGGCGGTACTGTATCGGATGTATTCCATGTATGCAGAATCCCGCCGCTGGCAGACGGAGCTTTTGAATGTGAATGAGACCGAGCTGGGCGGGTTCAAAGAAATCAGCTTTATGATTCACGGCGAAGGCGCTTATTCCCGCCTGAAGTATGAGAGCGGCGTTCACCGTGTACAGCGTGTACCCGAAACAGAAACACAGGGGCGCATCCACACCAGCACCGCCACCGTAGCGGTTTTGCCGGAAGTGGATGATGTGGAGATTGAAATTAATCCAAAAGATTTGCAGATTGATACTTTCCGTTCCAGCGGCGCTGGCGGCCAGCATATCAACAAAACTTCTTCCGCCATCCGCATTACGCACCTGCCGACCGGCATGGTGGTGGAATGTCAGGACGAGCGGAGCCAGTATAAGAATAAGGATAAAGCTATGAAAGTGCTGCGTTCCCGTCTGTATGAGCAGGAGCAGCAGAAACAGGATGCGGAAGTGGCAGCCCAGCGGAAAAGCCAAGTGGGTACCGGCGACCGTTCAGAGCGGATCCGTACCTATAATTATCCCCAGGGCCGTATTACAGACCATCGTATCGGCCTGACCCTGTACCGCCTGGACGATCTTCTGAATGGGGATTTGGATCAGGTGATCGACCCGCTGATTACTGCTGACCGAGCGGAACAACTGCGTGAAAGCACCGAAGAAGAATAGTCGTTGTTTTGGAAAATAAAAAGGAAGTTAACAGCATGAAAACAATCAGATTACAGGCGGATAATCCCGCCGATATCGTCCGTGCCGGAGAAATCCTGCGGCAGGGCGGTCTGGTGGGAATTCCCACCGAAACTGTATATGGTCTGGCTGCTGATGCTTTAAATGGAGAGGCCGTGGCGAAAATTTTTAAGGCCAAAGGCCGTCCCATGGATAATCCGCTGATTGTCCATATTTCAGATATCAGCCAGTGGAAAAAGCTGGTGCGTGAGATCCCCGAGAGCGCCAGAAAACTTGCAGAAGCCTATTGGCCCGGCCCTATGACGATCATTCTGCCCAAATCGGACTGTATTCCGGATGAAGTGAGTGCCGGATTGGGAACCGTGGCAGTGCGTTTTCCGGCCCATCCGGCAGCACGTGCGGTGATTGATGCGGCGGGGACGCCATTGGCAGCCCCTTCCGGGAATATTTCGGGAAGGCCCAGCCCCACGACTGCCGGCGTAATGCTGGAAGATATGGATGGCCGTATTGAAGCGGTGCTGGATGGCGGTTCCTGCCAGGTGGGTGTGGAATCCACAGTGGTAACATTGGCGACACAGCCGCCCCGGTTGCTGCGTCCCGGTGGAATTACACTGGAACAACTTCGTCAGGTGCTGGGAGAAGTAGAGATGGACGAGGCAGTGCTGAATCCATTAAAAGCAGGAGAACATCCCGCTTCTCCCGGTATGAAATATAAGCATTATGCGCCGAAAGCCAACGTAATTATTATAGACGGCCCTTATGAATCCTATTGTGCCTATGTAAACGGCCATAAGGATGCAGGGGTTGCGGCTATGTGCTATAATGGAGAGGAAGTCCGCTTAGAAGTTCCCGCTGTGTGCTATGGCGGGGAAGAGGACTATGACGAACAGGCAAGGGAAGTTTTCGAAGCGCTGCGCAAACTGGATGAACTGGGGGCAAAGACCGTTTATGCCCGCTGTCCGGAGCCGAAGGGCGTGGGCCTTGCTGTATATAACCGTCTGATTCGGGCGGCAGGATTTGAGGTGCTTCATGTTGACTAAAGGTATTGTCATTGGGCTGACCGGCCCTACTGGTGCGGGAAAATCCAGCGTTGCCAAAGAACTGGTGGCTCTCGGCTGTGCCGTGGTGGACTGTGACCAGATTGCCCGGCAGGTTACAACGAATTGTGTTCCCTGCCTGCAAGCGTTGGCGCAGGAGTTTGGTGCAGATATCCTGCAAAATGATGTGTTAGATCGGAAGCTGCTGGCCTCTCGTGCCTTTTCTTCTCCAGAAAAGACCCAAAAGCTCAACGAGCTGACCCATCCGTGGATTATGCAGGAGACAAAAGCACAGGTACAGGCAGCTTTGGCGGAAGGAAAAGCATTTGTTGTGATTGATGCGCCGCTGTTGTTTGAAGCTGGGGTAGATGCCCTCTGTGATGAGATCATGGCAGTGACGGTTCCTTTTGAAAAGCGGTTGCAGCGCATCATGAAGCGGGACAATATTTCTGAGGAGCTGGCCCGGGCCAGAATGGCGGCCCAGCACCCGGAAAGCTGGTATGAAGAGCGGGCCGGAAAGGTGGTTTCCGGCAGGCTGGATGAAGAGACACTGCGCAGCGAATTACGCGCATATCTCGCCGCGTTATCGGAGGAAACATTTTGACCAAAACCAAACGCAAAAGAAAAAAGGGCCGA
Organism: uncultured Clostridia bacterium; assembly: GCA_946484175.1. Taxonomy (GTDB): domain Bacteria; phylum Bacillota; class Clostridia; order Oscillospirales; family Acutalibacteraceae; genus Heritagella_A. Next base: position 34,180 of record CAMLSX010000005.1, on the reverse strand, counting down.
ATTTTTCTGGGAATCATAGCATTTTTGGCGATTGCCGTGCTGTGCCTGTATTTTGCCAAAGATGCAATTCTAAAGCAATTGTATCCGGTGGCTTATTATGAGACCGTGATGGCGGAGTCTGAGAAAAATGAACTGGACCCGGCATTGGTGTTTGGCATCATTCGGGCAGAAAGTGATTTTGACCCCAATGCAGTTTCTCACGCGGACGCCCGAGGGTTGATGCAAATGACGCCCCAAACTTTCGAATGGGTGCAGACGATGATTCCGGACAGTGAGAATTTGACTGTGGAAGACTTGTTTGACCCGGAAGTGAATATCCGTTTTGGGTGTGAACTGCTTTCTCTGTTGATTTCCCATTATGACAATGAATCTACCGCGATCTGCGCCTATAATGCCGGCATGGGGAATGTCACTTCCTGGCTGGAAAATCCGGAATATTCTTCCGATGGTGTAACGCTGAATGTGATTCCCTTTGGAGAAACACAGGAATACTTGAAACGGGTGATTGCCAACCGTGATATGTATCGCCGGTTATATGCCCGGGAACTGGTACAGTCATAAAAGTTTTTAGGAGAAAAGAGGATGGTCATGAAAAAGGTGATTTTGGGCTCTGCAATGTTCTTGGCGGGCCTTCTTTCTACGGCACTTCTTCTGGCAGGCTCTATGGCAAATGAATGGACAATCAACGGGGAGTTTTCTTCTTTCTGGAATCTGTCACAGTATGGCCTTTTCCCCTTTCTCTGTATTTTTATTCTTGTGGCGATAGTCGGCTTGGCGGTCGCCATATGGGGAGTCATAGAAAAGGAATAACCACAAATACAAGTTTTATATTTTATTAATAGATTGATTTATTGCAAGGAGGTATAAACCAATGGAAAACAAAACCATTGACGCAGAGGCTCTGGCAAAAGAGCTGCTGCTGGACAAGAAAAACGGCTTTTTCCGTGTAGATGACGAGGAGATTGCCAAGGCAGATGAATTCTGCGAGGACTACAAAAAGTTCCTGGACCATGCCAAGACCGAGCGGGAAGCAACCGCTGAAACCATTCGCCTGGCAGAAGAGAAGGGATTTGTTCCCTATGATTCCACTGCATCCTACAAGCCCGGTGATAAGGTGTATGTCAACAACCGCGGCAAGTCCGTCATGCTGGCAGTTATCGGTGAGAAAGGGAGCCGCGAGGGCGTGCGCATTGCTGCCGCTCATATTGACTGCCCCCGCATCGATTTGAAGCCCGTTCCGCTGTATGAGACGACCGATTTCGCCATGCTCAAGACCCATTACTATGGCGGTATCAAAAAGTATCAGTGGGTAGCCACTCCTCTGGCTATGCATGGCCGCATCATCCGTCGCGACGGCGAGAAAATCGACGTCTGCATCGGTGAGGAACCTGGTGATCCTCAGTTCTGCATCACTGACCTGCTGCCCCACCTGGCACAGGAGCAGTCCACCAAGACTCTGGGCAAGGCTATTGAGGGCGAGGATCTGAACATCCTGTTCGGCAGCCGTCCCGTCCGTTCTGAGAAGGGTGACAATCTGTTCAAGCTCAATGTGATGAAGCTTCTCAATGAGAAGTACGGCATTGTGGAGCAGGATCTGATTACCGCTGAAATCGAGTTTGTGCCTGCTCACAAGGCTGTGGATGTGGGTCTGGATCGCAGCATGATCGGCGCTTATGGCCATGATGACCGCGTATGCGCTTATCCGGCACTGCAGGCAGCACTTAACTGCTGTGAGATTCCGGAGCAGACTGTGATTACCGTGCTGACCGATAAGGAAGAAACTGGCAGCGACGGAAACACCGGCCTGAATTCCTCCTATATGCGCTATTTTATTCATGCGCTGGCCAAGCAGGATGGTGTTGACGGCCATGATGTGCTGTCCAAATCCACCTGCCTGTCCGCAGACGTGGCAGCTGCTTATGACCCCACCTATGCTTCTGCTTATGAGTCAAACAACTCTTGCTACCTGAACAAGGGTGTCGGTGTTATCAAGTATACCGGTTCCCGCGGCAAGGGCGGTACTTCCGATGCTTCCGCAGAGTTCATGGGTCAGGTTCGCGACCTGCTGGAAGATGCCAATGTGCTGTGGCAGACCGGCGAACTGGGCCGCGTAGACCTGGGCGGCGGCGGAACCGTTGCACAGTATATCGCCAATCTGAATGTGGATGTTGTAGACGTAGGCGTTCCGGTTCTTTCCATGCACGCTCCCTTTGAGGTCGTTGCAAAGCTGGATGTTTATATGGCCTATAGAGCATTTAAAGCATTCTTTGACAAAAAATAAGAGCCACTGAAAATAAAGACGGGAATTTTTCGAAATGCTTTCGGGAAATTCCCGTCTTTTCTTGACGGAACACCCGGAAACCTGTACAATATCGATGTAATATAATTTCTGCGTACGATGCAGAAAAGGAGGAGTTATTATGGCACATGTTGCAAATGAAAAGCGGTATGCTGCGATGGAATATCCCCACTGTGGGGCAAGCGGCCTGCGGCTGCCCTTGATTTCACTGGGTTTTTGGCACAGTTTTGGTACAAACGATAATTTTGAAAACATGAAGCAGATGTGCTTCACTGCATTTGACAACGGTATTACACACTTTGACCTGGCGAACAATTATGGGCCGCTGCCCGGCAGTGCGGAAGAAAACTTGGGAAAAATTCTGCGTGAAGAACTGAGTGCTTATCGAGATGAGCTGATTATCAGCACCAAAGCTGGCTACGATATGTGGGAAGGCCCTTATGGAGACGGCGGCAGCCGGAAATATTTGTTGGCCAGCCTGGATCAGAGTTTGAAACGTTTGGGCGTTGAATATGTAGATATCTTCTATCATCATCGTATGGACCCGGAAACGCCGTTGGAAGAGAGCATGATGGCGTTGGATACGGCTGTAAAAAGTGGTAAAGCACTATATGCCGGTATTTCCAACTATGACGGGGAAACCATGAAGCGGGCAACTGCGATTTTGCGGGAATTGAAGTGCCCCTTTGTTATCAATCAGAACAGCTATTCTATTTTTAATCGTACCATTGAAGAAAATGGCTTGAAAGCTGCTGCTGTGGAAGAAGGGCTTGGGATTATCGCATTCAGCCCGTTGGCGCAGGGAATGCTGACCAACAAATATCTTCATGGAATTCCGGAAGACAGCCGTATTCGTCGTGATGGACGTTTTCTGCATGAATCGGATTTGAGTGAAAAACGCCTGGAGCAGATTCGTGCGCTGAACGAGTTGGCAGCCCAGCGCGGACAGTCACTGGCACAAATGGCATTGAGCTGGGTGCTGCGTGATGGTGCCGTGACCAGTGTTTTGATTGGAGCTTCCCGCCCCTCTCAGATTTTGGACAATATTGGTATTGTTGGAAAAACTTCCTTTACACAGGAAGAACTGAATCGTATCGACGAGATTTGCCGTTGAACAAAAAGCAAGGCACAGGACAGAGTTTGTCCTGTGCCTTGCTGCTTTTTCAAAATTTCCAGATAGAAGGGCGTTTTTTGCAGAAAAAGATTGGATAAATTGACCGAAATAGAAATAAAAAAAGTCATAAATGGTAAAGTTTGCCGGTTTTTCCTTGTCTAAATATATGAAAAGTTTGTGAATTAAATCACAATTTTCGGGCGAACCGTTCTTGCGAAGAAGCAAATGTTGTGCTAAAATGTGCACTGGAAAATTTTCAAGCAAATATTTTTGAAAGAAAGGGCAGATAGGTATGACGTACAATTTTCTTTTGGATTTGGCGCTGATCCTGCTGTGCACCAAAGTGCTGGGGTTGCTGACTCGTCGGTTTAAAATGCCTCAGGTGGTGGGAGCACTTCTCGCAGGCGTCATCCTGGGTCCGGCAGTGCTGAATGTTCTCAGCGATAAGGACTTTATTACTAAAATTTCCGAAATCGGTGTTATTGTCTTGATGTTTACAGCCGGTATGGAGACTGACATCAAAGAACTGAAAAAGACCGGTACCGCCTCTTTTATCATTGCGCTGATTGGCGTATTGGTACCGCTGGCGGGTGGTTTTGCATTGGCTGCTGCTTTTAACGGCCCCGATCTCTCAGAAGGTGCAACAGCCAGCCTGTTCCTTCAGAATATGTTTATCGGCGTTATTCTTACCGCTACCTCTGTAAGTATTACGGTTGAAACGCTGAAAGAAATGGGCAAACTGAATACCCGTGCAGGTAACGCCATTTTGGGCGCGGCTATTATCGACGATATTCTGGGTATTGTTGCTTTGACGATTATCACCAGTATGGCAGACCCGAACGTGAATGTTGCAATTGTTCTGCTGAAAGTTGTTGGATTCTTTGTCTTTGCAGCAGTTGCAGGCGTTCTGTTCTTCCTGTTCTTCCGCAAGCTTCAGAATCATTACCACAAGGATATGCGCCGTTTTGTTATCCTGGCTTTTGTGTTCTGTCTGCTTCTTTCGTATTGTGCAGAAGAATTCTTCGGTGTAGCAGATATTACCGGTGCATTTATCGCAGGCCTGATTATTTCCAATACCAAGCGTGCACCGTACATTGCTTCCCGTTTTGAAACGCTTTCCTACACATTGATTTCCCCCGTTTTCTTTGCCAGCATCGGATTGAAAATGACAATGCCTGAAATGACCCCCCATATTATCATTTTCTCGGTTTTGCTGGTGATTATTGCTGTCCTGACAAAAATTGTAGGTTGTGGGCTTGGTGCAAAAATTTGCCACTTTACTACGCGTGAATCCATCCAGGTTGGTGTGGGCATGGTCTCCCGTGGTGAAGTTGCCCTGATTGTTGCCACCAAAGGTGCAGCGCTGGGATTGATGTCCAATAGCTTTATGGGACCGATTATTCTGACGGTTGTGCTGACCACAGTGATTGCTCCTATCCTGTTGAAGATCGCTTTCTCCAACCGCAAAGACCACAAGGGTGGAGACGATGAAGACCAGAAGATAGAAGAATCCGAGTTGGTAAAGAATTATAACATCGCTATCAAGGGAGAAGATACGGAAGAAATTCCCGCAGGAGCTCGTTCCTGAAAAAATAACCCGCAAAGCAAAAGCCTTCTGCTGTGTTTGCAGCAGAAGGCTTTTTTGTTTTATAACCGTTGTAAGGTATCCAGGTGCTGATGAAAGGTTTCTGACGGGAAACGATTGCTGTGAAAAATAAATCTGCGTGAGAGAATGATACCGATGATATCAAACAGCAAACCATAAATGAATTCAGAAAACAGGATGATAAATAGCTCATTGTTGGAAAAAGAAAACGCCAGCAGAGATGGTAAAGCACTGGCTGGAAATCCTTCTCGTAAACATGCTGCAATAAGAATCAGCAAAATTGCAGCTATCATACCTAAAACAGAAAAAACAGCTACGATATTTTTGCCCTTTCGGGAATTTGGCCCTTGAAAAAGTTTGAATCCCAGTGTGCTTCCCATAGGGATGACAAGGTATAGAGGCATAAAACTGAATCCGAGTGCCAAATTACAGAGGAAAATCGGCAAAATCCCTACCAGCATCCCCAACAAAGCACCAAGAATTCCCAACCCCATATTTCCCACAGTGGGAATATCAACATTCTCAGAAGAAGCAGGCGGATAAACCTGAAGCGCACAGGCTTCATGAACAGGAGCATAACGGTTTTGTACGATACATACGGCATCACAATGATCTTGCCCGCAAAATGGGCAGAAGGTCAAAGGAACAATTCCGCTGTTTATGAAATGCTGTGAGAGCGTATTGATGAGATATTGATACAGTTGTTCAGGGCTTTCATGATGAAACGTCAGTACACAGGATATCGCGTCGGGGCGGCAAATGATATGGCGTACAGTGTGTTTATTGCATCGTGTATTAAGATAGGAATAAAGGGGTTGCGGATACGGAATATTGGCGGTTAACGAAAATCCCCATTCATCATCGGATATGTATTGCAACAAAACAGGGTAATTTCCTTCGTAACCGTAAGCCATAAGTCCAGTACAGGCAAAACCTTTGCTGCGGGCAAAATTCTGAAAATCTTGAAACTGCATAAAACGCCCTCCCCACGTTCGTCTGCGTAGTATGTAAAGTTTTATTATACTCATGCAGAAATAATGAACGTATCATTACAGCTTCATTGTATCATCTTTATTATTAAATTGCTATATTTTTCTTTATTTAAACAGTTTCTTGACAAAACGATTAGTTTATGCTAACTTATTTTTGGTTAGCATTCGCTAACTTAAAATAGGCAAAAACAGTTGCTGACTGTAATATGATATCAATCTTGAGGAAGTGGTTTGATGAAGCTTTCGCGTGCACAGATTCAATATCTGCTGATGATTTATGAAATGTTGGAAAAAGGCCCTGTACGATTGCGCGATATTGCCGATGCTTTACAGGTGAGTAAACCCAGCGTTCACGGAATGGAGGAGCAATTTGTACGGTTGGGATTATTGGAGAAAAAACGCTATGCACCGGTACAAATGACCGAGATCGGAAAACGGATGGCGCAGGAATATAAGATATCATTATCATTGCTCAGCGAATCTTTGGCAAATACATTTCAGCTCTCATCTGACATTGCACGTGAAAGTGCATTAGTGTTATTGGGCGAGTGGTCTGAAGAATACCGTATGCAGGTCTGTTTATCTTTGAATCGGCAGAAAACAGATAAATTGAATTAAATTTTTTGGGAAATTACAAAAGCCTATTGACAAAAGAAGAAAACAGGCATAATATATGAACAGATATTCATATGAAGGAGCGTTCAATTATGAATCAATCTGAAACAGAGTGCTGTGAAGTGATGCAAATTCATGAAGGTGCAGTACAGAAGGTTAACGCGGATATGCCTCCGGAAGAGCTGCTGTATGATTTAGCGGAGCTTTTTAAGGTTTTCGGAGATTCTACGAGAATTAAAATTTTGTATGCGCTGTTTGAATCGGAGCTTTGTGTATGCGATATCGCACAGGTGTTGGGAATGACGCAGACAGCGGTATCCCATCAATTGCGGGTGTTGAAGAGCAATAAGCTGGTGAAGTTCCGTAAAGAAGGGAAAAATGTATTCTACTCGCTGGATGACGATCATGTGCGTCGGATTATCGATCAGGGTATGGAGCATCTGGGAGAATAATACAAGGTCAGATTTGATAGTGTTATGTCAGGAGGTAAAGTATATGAGAAAAGTATACCGTATGGAAGAACTGGATTGTGCGAACTGTGCCCGCAAGATGGAAGACGCCATCCGGAAAATTGAAGGAGTTGAAAATGTGGCTGTCAATTTTCTCACCCAGAAAATGACGCTGCAAGCCGAAGATAGCCGGTTTGAAGAGATTTTGCAGCAGGCCGTTAAAATTTGCCGGCGTGTAGAACCGGATTGCCGGATTATTTTGTAAGCTTTCCAGTGAGAGGGGTGAGCTTTTATGAAAAAGAAAGAGAAAAGGGTTCTGGTTCGTATTTTTGCAGCGGCAATCCTGCTTGCAGTGGCAGCGCTGCTTCCTTTGGAAGGTTTTTGGCGGCTGTTGGCTTTCGTGGTTCCTTATGCACTTGTGGGCTGGGATGTGCTGTGGCACGCAGTGCGCAACATTCTGCATGGGCAGGTGTTTGACGAAAACTTTCTGATGGCGCTGGCAACAGTGGGGGCGTTTTGTATCGGGGAATATCCTGAAGGCGTTTTGGTTATGCTTTTGTATCAGATTGGAGAGCTCTTTCAGGATTTCGCGGTGGACCGCTCCCGCCGCTCCATTGCCTCATTGATGGATATTCGCCCGGATTGGGCAAATGTGGAGCGCGACGGTGCACTGGTACAGGTTGACCCCGAAGAGGTCTCTGTAGGGGATATCATCGTTGTAAAAGCGGGTGAGCGTATTCCGCTGGATGGTGTTGTGACCGATGGGACTTCTGCATTGGATACGGCAGCCTTGACCGGTGAATCATTGCCCAGGACTGTCGCACCGGGTGATGCGGTTATCAGTGGATGTGTAAACCAGAGTGGTCTGCTTCATGTAAAAGTCACCAGCGAGTATGGAGATTCTACAGTGTCGCGAATTTTGGAACTGGTGGAAAACTCCAGTGCTCGTAAAGCAAGATATGAAAGCTTTATCACTCGATTTGCCCGGTGGTATACGCCGGTCGTGGTAATAGCTGCGGTGTTGCTGGGCTTAGTTCCTCCGCTGTTCGTCGGTAACTGGAGCGACTGGATTAACCGTGCGCTGATTTTTCTGGTCGTTTCGTGCCCTTGTGCACTGGTGATTTCTGTACCGCTGAGCTTTTTTGGCGGAATTGGCGGAGCATCCCGACAGGGAATTCTGGTAAAGGGCGGAAATTATCTGGAAGCATTAGCCCATGCAGACACGGTAGTATTTGACAAAACCGGTACCCTGACCCGTGGCGTGTTTCATGTGACTGCTGTTCACCCGCAAAATGCAGCGGCTGAGGAGCTGCTCGAAGCTGCTGCACTGGCAGAGAGTTATTCTGACCATCCCATCGCACGTTCTTTGCGTGAAGCATGCAGCTGTGAACTGGATAACCGGCGTGTGACAGAAGTAGAGGAGCTCTCTGGCCGAGGTGTACGTGCGGTTGTAGATGGAAGAACTGTATGTGCTGGAAACCAGAAGCTGATGACGGAATATGGCAGTGAATGTCATAAATGTCACCGGGTTGGTACCTTGGTACATGTCTCAATTGATGGACAATATGCAGGACATATTGTCATTTCGGACGAAGTGAAAGAGGATGCCGCCCAGACCATTTCCAAGTTGAAAGAATTGGGTGTGAAGAAAACCGTCATGCTTACCGGAGATGCCAAAGAAGTAGGGGAAGACACTGCCCAGCGTCTTGGTATGGAAGAGGTCTATACAGAACTGCTTCCTGCCGGAAAAGTGGAGCGGGTAGAAGCTCTGTTGGAAGGGAAAACCGAAAATGGACGCCTGGTGTTCGTAGGAGACGGTATCAACGATGCCCCAGTACTTTCTCGGGCTGATGTCGGTATCGCCATGGGTGCAATGGGTTCAGCTGCTGCTATTGAAGCTGCCGATATTGTACTGATGGATGACAAACCTTCAAAAATTCCGTTGGCTATCCGGATTGCGCGCAAAACGCTGCGGATTGTCCGGCAGAACATCGTCTTCGCGCTTGGAGTGAAAGGGATTGTGCTGGTATTGGGCGCATTAGGATTGGCCAATATGTGGCTGGCAGTTTTTGCAGATGTAGGCGTATCTGTGATTGCGATTCTGAATGCCATGCGTGCCCTGTATGCTGGAAAATAAATCATCGATTTGCGAACACGCAGGGGCAGGAGTTTCTGCGTGTTCGCTGTTGAAGCAGGAGGCTGTTTCTGGCTTCCTCTTCTTTTTCGTCATAAAGTATACTAAATTAGTATAAATTAGAAAAGAAACGGCAGAATACATATTTACGGATAGAAAAAAGAATGATACAATAGAAAGGCGAAAACAGGAAAAATCCGGTATATCGGAGAAAGGAAGTCCATATGCTGAAAATAGAACATCTCGCTTGGAGTATTCCCGGCGGGGAAGAGATTATAAAAGATATCGATGTGACTGTTCCGGAGGGAAAGCTGATTGTTGTGACCGGTCCCAATGGCGGTGGCAAAACAACTCTGGCGAAGCTGATTGCAGGCATTGAATCTCCCTCGAAAGGAAAAATCATTTTTGATGGAGAAGATATCACCGGCTTGGATGTGACCGAGCGTGCGCAGAAAGGCCTTGCTTATGCCTTCCAGCAGCCGGTACGCTTCAAAGGCCTGACTGTGCGCGATCTGCTGGAGTTGGCTGCCGGAGGAAAACTGCCGGAGGAAAAACTCTGTGCACTGCTGGGGCAGGTGGGTCTGTGTGCCAATGAGTACATTGACCGTGAGATGAACACTTCCCTTTCTGGCGGCGAAAGCAAGCGAATTGAAATCGCTACGGTGTTGGCCCGTCAGGCAAAGCTCTCTATTTTTGACGAGCCGGAAGCGGGAATTGATTTGTGGAGTTTCTCCCGTCTGGTGGAAACCTTCCAGAATCTGCGCCGTCAGGGCAATGGCACTCTGCTGGTTATTTCTCACCAGGAGCGCATTCTGTCCATTGCTGATGAGATCATCGTCATTGCAGACGGCCGCGTCCGTATGATCGGCCCGGGCAAAGAAGTTTTGCCGCAGCTGCTGGCAGATGAACGTGCTGCCCGCTGTCCTTTGGGAAAGGAGGAACTGGAATGAATAAAATAACCGAAGAACTGCTGCGCGTGGTTTCTGATTTTAAAGGAAGCTTTGAAGGCGCATTCAATATTCGTGAAGACGGAGGCTGTGCCGGCCGTCAGTCCACCAAGAACATTCAGATTACATCTAAGAAAGACCTGCCCGGCATTGATATCCACATCGCCCCCGGTACCAAGGGAGAAACCGTATATATTCCCGCCTGCGTGACCCACAGTGACGTAGACGACCTGGTATATAACGATTTCTATGTGGGCGAAGGTGCTGACGTGGTGATCGTTGCCGGATGCGGCGTTCATAGCGACGGCGAAGAGGAAGCCCGTCACAACGGTATCCACCGCTTTTTCGTGAAAAAGGGCGCCCATGTGGTGTATAGAGAAAAGCATCTGGGAACCGGCAAAGGCAATGGCGCCCGGCGCATTGACCCCATTACAGATGTTTATCTGGAAGAGGGTTCCTCTCTGGAAATGGATACAGTACAGCTGGGCGGCGTAGACCGCACCACCCGCAAAACCAGCGGCGTGGTGGGAGCTCGTGCCCGTTTGGTTGTCCGTGAACGCTTGATGACGGATGGGGAAGAGTTTGCCCGCACTGATTTTGATGTGACCATGGAAGGCGAGGACTGCGGTGTTGACTTGATGTCCCGTTCTGTGGCCAAGGGTCACTCCCATCAGGAGTTTTATTCCTGTATCAAGGGCAATGCCCGCTGCACCGGCCATTCCGAATGTGACGCTATTTTGTCTGAGAATGGCACCGTGGTGGCCCAGCCTGCACTGGAAGCCAACCACATTGATGCCAGCCTGATTCATGAGGCTGCCATCGGCAAGATTGCCGGTGAGCAGATTCTGAAGCTCCGCACGCTGGGACTGACTGAACAGGAAGCTGAAGCACGCATCGTGGAAGGCTTCTTGAAATAAGATTCTGAAATAGCACGAACCCCCGCCAGGCATTGCCTTTGGCGGGGGTTCGTGCTATGATTACAGAAAACGATGAGGGGATTGTATGAAAATTTATCGAGTAGAAAAAGAGAAGAAGCGGTATCTGCCCCTGTTGCTGCTAGCAGATGAACAGGAAAGTATGATCGACCGGTATCTGGAACGGGGCGAGATGTACGTGATGGAAGAGGCCGGCCCGTGTGCTGTTTGCGTGGCGACTGATGAAGGGAATGGTGTGCTGGAAATCAAGAATCTGGCGGTAGCCCCTGCATTTCAGCGAAAAGGTCTGGGAAAAGCCATGATTGATTTTGTAGCGGAGAACTACAGGGATCGTTATCAGATTTTGCAGGTGGGAACCGGCGATAGCCCATCCACGATTCCCTTTTATGAGGCCTGCGGGTTTGTACGCTCCCATATAGTCCCGGATTTTTTTACCAATTATTATGACCATCCCATTTATGATGGCGGCGTATTGCTGCGGGATATGGTATATCTACAAAGAAACATAGAGCAGGAGACAGAAAATAAACAGGGCGAGCTGATAACAGAAGGAGAAACACTGCTGGATTTTAACGGGAAATTCATCTAGGGATTATAATCATGAAAAAATGCCGCAGAGCATGGGGAAAACCCATTGCACTGCGGCATTTTTATGGAATTTAAGGATGTCGGTGCGATTTCTTATCCCGGCGAATCACGACGATCGCCAATGCGATTAATAGAGCAGTTATGAAAGCAGTCAATATGATTGGAGACAGGAATTCTGTGTCGCCAGAACTGATTGCCGGATACCAGATAAAGCCGAGAAAAAGTACAAGCAAGAGAAAAATCACAATCAGCTTTATCCACAGCCGGATTTTATGGTTTTCCAAAGTACCTTCCAATAATGCGCCGAGGAATTCCAGAATGAAATCCATAAAACCCCTGCTTTCATAGCGGAATAAGAGTTACAGCAGTTTTACACCAGAAGCGGCACAGGCGGAGCGTGTTTCGTCATCCCAGACGGAAACCTGTACTTCACCGATGTGGGCTTTGCCCAACAACAACAGGCACAGGCGGGACTGCCCGATACCGCCGCCGATGGTCAAAGGCAGGATGTTATCCAGAACCATCTGATGGAAGTGATAACGCCGGCGGTCATCGCAGCCGGCTTTGGAGAGCTGGGAGTCCATAGAACGGGCATCTACACGAATACCCATGCTGGAAACTTCCATAGCGGCGTCCAATACTTCGTTCCAGAACAACAAGTCGCCGTTCAGGTGCCAGTCATCATAGTCGGGAGCGCGGCCATCATGACGGTATCCAGAGTGCATCACATCACCAATTTCCATCAAAAAGGTGGTTTTGTGTTCCCGTACATACAGGTTTTCCCGCTCCTTGGGGCTTTTGTCAGGATACAGGTTTTCCAGTTCCTGCGTGGTAATAAATGAAATCTCTTTATCCAGCATGGGAACATGCAGGCTTGGATATTCTTCCCGGAGCATATCGGCAGTAGAGCAGATTGCTCCTACGATTTTGCGGACAGTATCCTTCAAAAAATCCACATTGCGTTTCCCATCAGGAATGATAGCCTCCCAGTCCCATTGATCCACATAGATGGAATGCAGGTTATCCATATCCTCGTCGCGGCGAATTGCATTCATATCGGTAACCAGACCATAACCCGGCTCAAAACCGTACTGGTACAGCGCATAACGCTTCCACTTTGCCAGAGAATGGACTACCTGTGCACAGGTACCGGTTTCCCGGATATCGAAGGAAACAGGGCGTTCCACATTGTTCAAATCGTCGTTCAAACCGGAGGAGGCATCCACAAACAACGGCGCAGAAACACGGGTCAGGTTCAATGCATCTTCCAGATTCCGAATAAAATTCACCTTGATTTTGTCAATTGCCTGCTGCGTCTGAAACAGCGTCAGACCTTTTGAGGGGTTGTAATCTGCGGGAATAATGGTTTGGCTCATGGGAAACGTTCCTTTCTATGGCTGAATCAAATTACAGAGAGGGCAATTTTTGCCCTAAAAAACTGAATTAGCAAAATCAGGCGTTGCGGCAAACCCCGCAGCGCCTGTATTTTTTATTATACTGTTTCCCATACAGATTTGTCAAGAAAAAAACGATTTGACGCTTTATTTTGCTACAACAAAGCAGTGCGCAGAAATTGCAGAATCTTTTTTTCCCTGCGGCTCACCTGTACCTGTGTCATTCCCAGCTGACGTGCTGTTTCTGTCTGTGTCTTATGTCCAAAATATCTGGCCTGAATCAGCTGCTGGTCTTTTTCTTCCAAAGATTCCAGTGCCTGTTCCAATGCCAGCCTTTCCGAAATGGCTTCTTCCGGTGCATCGGTTGGAATATCCGTTTGTGACTTCTCTTCTTCCTCTCCGCTTGTCAAAGAGAGAGCCGGCATACCAGCCTCCAATGCCAATGCAGCTTCTTCGGGTTCTACCTGTAAAATATCAGCCAGTTCGTTTACAGTGGGGGCACGTCCTTCTCTGGCAGTAAAAGTTTCGCTTTCCCGGCGCGCCTTGAGAGAAAGTTCCCGCAGGCTGCGGGCTACCTTTACCGTGCTGTTTTCCCGGAAGAGCCGTTTGATTTCACCTAGGATTACAGGGACTGCATAGGTAGAAAATTGCAGGCCGCGGCTTTCATCGAAGCGGTCGGCAGCTTTAATTAAACCAATACAGCCTGCCTGAAACAGGTCGTCGTAGTCAATCCCACGGTTTTGAAAACGATGGGCGCAGGCATGCACCAATCCGGTATTGGCGGCGATGAAGTTTTGACGGTCAATCATGACTGCGAACCCTGCGAAGCAGATTTTTTTGCAGTGTAACGGCGGTTCCTTTTCCGGGGGTAGAGCGCACAGATACCTTGTCGCAAAAACTCTGCATGACGGCAAACCCCAGTCCCGCGCGTTCTTCTCCACCGGTTGTGAACAGCGGTTCCATCGCCTTTTCAATATCTTCGATTCCTACGCCCTTATCGCGTATTTTTACACTGATTTTTCCGCTTTCATATAGTTTGGCGGTTATGTATACAGTTCCAAGTGTCTCACGATAGCCGTGTACGATGGCGTTGGTAACAGCTTCTGAAACTGCGGTTTTTAAATCTGCCAGCTGGTCAATGGTAGGGTCCAGCTGGGAAGCAAAAGCCGCAACAACCGCACGTGCAAAGCTCTCGTTAGAAGAGACGCTCAAAAAAGAGACGCTCATTTCATTCATGGCTTTCATTAGATTCCCCCCTTTCAATACTCACGAGCCGATCCAGACCGGAGAGTCCCACCAGTTTTTCTACCTGTGGGGACATATTCAGCAGCGTTACCCGTCCATGCCACATCTGCATCAATCGGTATCGTCCCAGAATCAGTCCAACACCAGAGCTGTCCATAAACGGGACTTCTGTGAAGTCAAGACACAGATGCAGGGGTTTGATTTTCTGTGCAGTGCTGTCAATTTCTTCCCGGACGGCCCGGGCTGTATGATGATCGATTTCACCGATAATGCGGGCTGTCAGTGTCTCTTCCCGCAAAAGGAGCCGGACTCCCATATGAATTCACACCTTTCCGGATCTGTACGGCAAATGTTCTTTTGAGATTTCCCGTTTGCCGCAGTTTTATACGTCAGGAAATATTTTTCCGTTCCTTTATACCATACCGGACAATCTATAAAAATTTGCGCGAAACAAGGCATAAGAGATAGATTATTTTTCAAAATTGCTGCGAAAATGAGAGTCAGAAAAATAATCTTTCAAAAAAGTTCCCGTACCTGCATATAAATGGTATAGGAATCAGAATGTGATTTTCTGAAGTGTTTCATGAAAGTAGGGGAGCCTTTCCAGAAGGTTTACAGTACGATGAATGTGGCGGTAAACGTCATGAATAACATGAGAGAGGATGGATGGTATGAAGCTATGTAAACTCATTTTAACCGAAAATGCCTGTTATAAAACCGGCAGGAAGATTACTCCGAAAGGCATCATGGTGCACTCTACTGGTGCGAATAACCCCAATCTGTGCCGGTATGTGGGGCCGAATGACGGCCAGCTGGGCGAAAACAAATACGGAAACCATTGGAATCAGGACAAGCCCGGAGGCTCTTATGTCTGCGTGCACGCCTTTATCGGCAAACTGGCTGATGGCACCATCGCCACCTATCAGACGCTGCCGTGGGACTGGCGCGGCTGGCATGCTGGAAACGGCTCTATTGGTTCCGCAAATGACACGCATATTTCTTTTGAAATCTGTGAGGATGACCTGACCGACAGCAGCTATTTTGCTGCTGTCTATCGAGAAGCCGTGGAGTTGTGCGCATACCTCTGCAAGAAGTATGGCCTGACGGAAAAAGATATTCTCTGCCACAGCGAGGGGTATGAACGTGGGATCGCTTCCAATCACGGCGACGTAATGCACTGGTTCCCAAAATTCGGAAAAAGTATGGATACCTTCCGGGCCGAGGTAAAAAAGCTGCTTGGTGGTGGTTCTTCGGGGGAGATCAACCGTCCAGACAACGGCAAACCCGACGCCGGAGAAAAGCCGATTGTACCCGAAAAGCCCGCATCTTTCTATGCAGATACAGAATACTGTGTACGCGGAAAAAAAGGCAAGTGGTATCCGGCTGTCAAAAATCTGGAAGATTATGCTGGTGTGCCTGGCGATGCCATTACCGATGTAGCCATTAAGGTCAGCAAGGGAAGCATGAAATATCGTGTTCACGTGAAGGATGGCGACTGGCTGCCATATGTTACCGGATATAATGTCAATGACCATAAAAACGGTTATGCCGGTAACGGTAAGGTTATTGATGCTATCGAGGTGTATTATTTTACTCCAGATGGAATCAAACCTTATCGAAAGGCAAAGTACCGCGTTTCCCCGATGAACGGAAGTTATTGGTCATGGCAGTATGACAATGAGAAAGGCAATAATCAGGACGGATACGCTGGAAGCTTTGGAAAACTGATTGATCGATTCCAAATCGCCATCATCACAGAGTGAGGAATTGTGTGTGGAATGGATTCAAAGCACGGCTACGCTTTGCGGATATCTTTCTGTGATTATTGCTCTGATCGGGACTCTTTGGAGACTTTCCCGCCCGCTTAAAGAGATCGTACAACGTTTGGAACGTGTAGAGCAGTATCAGCATAAAGACTATCTCTGTATGCTGCGGCTCACGATTATGAGCGAAGAAATGCCCATGGAAGAACGTTTGGCTGCCGGTGAGAAATATGTAAATGAGGGCGGCAACGGCGCTGTAAAAGCCCGGTACCACCTGATGATCGAAGAATATCAGCGGGAAATTGGAAAGGAGAATGGAAATTATGAAAATTAACTGGACAGTGCGTTTGAAAAACAAAACGTTCTGGCTTACTGCTATCCCAGCCCTGCTTCTGTTGGGCAGTCAGGTGGCAGCGCTGTTTGGTTTCAGCTGGGACTATACTCCTCTGGCACAGCAGTTGTCCGCTATTTGCGGTACAGTGTTCGCCCTGCTCGCTCTGTTGGGAGTGGTCAACGATCCCACTACTGATGGCGTTTCTGATAGCGAACAGGCGCTATGGTATCAGTATCCCAAAGAAAAATAGATCTGTTAAAAAATATGTTCATTTAAATGGCCTTACTTCGGGATTTAACCAAAGTAAGGCCATTTTATATAATACCTTTAAAATTGTACATAGTTAACTGTGGGGTATGGGTATCACAAAAAATTGCAAAACAGCGTCGCTGAAAAGAAAAATCATCGTATCCAAGTTAGAAAGGACACTCTTCCCAAATCTAAAAACGATATATCGATATCTTGCAATATTTTTGATACAAATTATAAAGCATAAATTCAAATTTAAGAACGATTCTGTTTACGAAAACGCGCCGGCGTACAGCCTTTCATGGAGATAAAACGGTTTATAAAGTAGTCCAGATCCCGATATCCGACACTGTCCGCGATTTCATAGATTTTTTTATCAGTGTGGATCAAGAGAAGTGTTGCTTTTTCAATACGGACATTATTTAGATAATCTTTAAAAGATTGATTGTATTTTTTATGGAATAATTGTCCAAGATAAGCGCTGTTTACAAAATGTTTTTTCCCCAGTTCTTTCAGGGTGAGATTTTCTGAATAATGTTCTTCCACTTCGCGTTCAATTTCTGCCAGAATTCCCCGTGAAGCATTACGGCGCAGCTGAATTAAATATTCGGCATACTGCCTTGCAAACCATTTGAAATGCTCTTTGCTTCCTCTCATAGCGCTGCGATCAAAGGCATTGTCACTGATATACTGCATGATTTCTTCCTGATTTACCTTATCATCCTGTGAAATAGCCAGATGAATCAGCTGAAAGAGCAGATAGCTTACATTGAGATCAACCATCTCGGCGTCCATAGCCATTCGATTGATATCCTGATACAGTTGTTCTGTGTTTTTTTCGATAGCGTCGACATCATTTTGTTCGATGGCAGAGACCAGGGAATCCAAAATATTTTTACACAATATAGGTCCCGATTCTCCTTTTTTCTCCTCTTTTTCATACCAGGAGATGGTGTGATTGGCTTTAAAATCACGAAACGATTTTACAACCATTGCAGTGCGATAAGATTCCTGCAAATTCGTAATCGACTCTACTTTGTTTCCTACGAACATTACAACAGGCATATCGATTTCTTTTCGTAAAGCTTCCAAAAAACGGTTCAAAAATTTTCTTTCTCCATCTTCTTCAAGGCCTTCAGACATGGATTTGCAATAAATAAATCCGATATCGTATTCCTGTTCATGATTGGTAATGTCAAAAAAGCAGTAAGAACTGTAGGTATCTCCCAGATAATCCAGGGACACCTGATATAACTGCCTTTGCAAACGCCGTTTTTCCTCATGTTCCAGCTTTTCTGGCAGTGCCTGTACATCAATTTCAATATCAATATAGCGGATGCCGGATGAAAGCTTTAGCTGTGATTGTACGTTGTCCAGATTGATTTGATCATATTTCCCTGAGATAAGAGCAATAACGCTGCGTGCCAGGTAAGCTTTTTCCATCTGTTGGTTTCGTTTTTTCTGTGTTTCTGTTTTTTTTCGAAGGTTTGTCACCTTATGCAGGATGGAGAGAAGCTCTTGTTCCCGAACGGGTTTCAGGAGATACTCCATACAAGACCAGCGAATGGCCTGTTGTGCATAAGAAAAATCATTGTATCCGCTTAAAATGACATAATAAGCATTAGAGATGTGTTCGCTGCGGATCGTTTCAAGAAGTTCAATTCCGTTCATTTCTGGCATTTGAATGTCGGCAATAATCAAATCAACGGACTTGTTTTTTAAAAATTCAACAGCTTCTTTTCCATTTGAAGCTACACCGACGATCGAGTAACCTTCATTTTCCCAGTTGATTAGTGCAGATAATCCCTGTACAATAAGGGGTTCATCATCTACCAGCAAGACCTTTAACATATCAGCTTTTTTCCACCTCCATATCTTGCAGCGGAATCCGTACCGTTACAATTGTACCCGTTCCTTCTTCACTTTCCAGATCAATTTTTACACGATGGTCACTCATCATTTGCAGCCGCAGGCAGGCGTTAATCATACCGACACGGCCTTTTTTTCGCAAAGAATCTATGCTGGCGTGGGCAATCTGTTCCTGCAATTCATAAAGTTTCTGTTCGCTGATACCGTTTCCGGTATCTTCTATTTCCAGAAAAACTTCATCCTCTTTTCGATATACACGAATAAATATCCAGCTTTGTACCGATTTGCTTTCGATGCCATGCACACAGGCATTTTCGACAAAAGTTAAGATGGTCAATTTGGGAATCATCAATTTTTCGCAGGAGTTTTCAAGACTGATCTGATAGGAAAGACGTTTCCCAAATCGGTATTGTTGCAATTCCAGATATGCCTCAGCAAAACCAATTTCGTCTTTTACGGTGACAAAATCAGTGGCCCAATCAGTATACTGGCGTTCCATAATAGCTAGTCGCTCTACCATATGGGCTGTTTCTGTTTCATTTTTAAGAAGGCTGTGCATCCGGATGGTTTCAAGAGCATTAAATAAGAAATGTGGATTGATTTGACTGTGCAGCGCTAAGAGCTCTGCTTTTTGACGGGCGATATCAATTTCCTGCTGCTTTAGCCGTTCTTTATAAACGGTCTGAATTAAGCCGTTAAAAGTATCGGCCATCTCATTATAATTTCGCATCAGGCTGCCAATTTCGTCTGTACCTCTGGGAGTCTGGATTTTGCTCAGTGTATCACTTCCACGGTTTTCAAATATTCGGCTTAATTCAAGCAGCCTCTCGGTAAATGACCGCGAAAGTACCTGGGTAAAAATCCACGGCAGAACAGCGTTCAGCAGAATTAAAAACAGGATCAAAGGCAAATTCCGCTGAAGAATCTGCAAAGCGCTTTGCTTTGTGTTTAAAACCAAGATTTCCAAATTCTGCCCATAAGCAGTAAAGGATTTTTTGTACCCCACTTGATGATATAACTGAAATGGTTGAAAATCAGTTACTGCATTGGTACTCTTATCATTGGATAAAAGGATCTTTCCGTCAAGACAAACATAGACGGGAGCATCATATTTGTTTTGAATCAGGGATTGTACCAGTTGGCTGTAATTAAGATTTAATTTAACAAAATCATAAGAACTGTTTTTATAATAATCAAGCTTTTGGATCACACAGATTTTTCTTTGTGAACCAACACCGGAATAATTGATTTCATCATAATAAGGATATACAAAAATATCCTGATCAGACTGCATAAAAGCAAGATACCATTTTTGTGAAGCAATGGTATTGATACGAGAAACATGGCCGCCGTTAAGTACGGTTTTATTGGTAGTGTATATTACCATGTCAGTCAGAGAAGCCCCTACGCCTTTTTCAAATAACATTCGGCTGGTGAGATTCCAATATCCAATAAAATATTCCAAATCAGAAGAATACTGCTCTTCCAGAAAAGAATAGATATAGGGGTTAACATAAATACTTTTGGCGGTGCTGACAGCAGATTCAATACTGGCGTTGAGGTTGTACTGTACAGAACTGGCGATATTTTCAAACTCATGCTGTACGCTGCTCCTATCCGTATTAATGACTAAGGCGATAATGATGCTGTCTGTCAGGATCAGAGGAAGCAGCACACATCCAATATATAAGAGATACAGCTTCTTTCGTATTTTAAAGTCATTCATCCGGTTAACAATGCCAGCAAAGCAATTCTTTTTAAATTGATAAAGTCTTCTGGAGTTTCCAAAAGATTTTTTTGTATGCTGCATTATTTTAACACCACTTTTCTTATGATGACTGTCCATACAAGAGAGCCGTATAATGAAAAACCTCCCTGTACCAGTAGCCTTTGGTGACATTTGCAGGTCAGGAAGTCTCCATTTGAATTGTAGAAATTGCTAGCAAATTGTCTATGTTTATCGACAATTTAACAAAAACATTGTAACCTATTTGTGCGTATCTGTCAAGTTGATATGTTTTGAAAGACATTTGCATAGATTTTCAGCACTTTTGAAGTCTCAACACAGAAAAAATTTATGACAATACGGGAAAATCTATAATTTTCCCGTATTTGTTATGTATTTTGTCCGGTTGTTAAATTCGCCAAAAAGTTTAAAATAATACACGAAATAATAAACAGCTGGATGAAAAGCTTCTGTCCGGCAACAAGCAAAAAAGGAGGAAACCAGATATGAAAATGAAGAAACTGGCAACGTTGCTCCTTGCAGCTGCAATGTTGACAACGGGGTTTGCAGGGTGCAAAAACAGTGATTCTGGCTCGAAAGATACAGAAGGCGGAATCAAAGAATTCACTGCATTTTATGCAGTACCTGGTACGGAAATCAACGACGACAACGAGATTCAGGCCAAGATCGCCGAAATTACCGGTGCAACCTGTAAAGAAACCTGGCTGACTGGACAGACTGCTTCTGAAGCAATCGGTACTATGATTGCCGGCGGTGAATATCCTGATTTTATTGATGGCAGTGATGGTACCGCTGCCCTGTATGATGCTGGTGCACTTGTGGCGCTGGATGAGTATCTGGAATCCGGAGATTATCCCAACCTGACCAAATTCTGGTCAGAGGCCGAGTGGGATAAGGTCCGTCAGGATGATGGGCATATTTATTGGATTCCGCAGTTTGGCAACCCTTATGAGAAAAGTATGGCTACCGATCCGGCAGAAGCATTCTGGATTCAGACCCGTGTGCTGAAATGGGCAGATTATCCCAAGATTGAAACGGTAGACGAGTATTTCAAACTTCTGGAAGATTACAACAAGGCGAACCCCACTATGGAAGACGGTACTGAAAATATTCCGTTTACCATTCTGTGCGATGACTGGCGTTATTTCTGCCTTGAAAATCCGCCGCAGTTCCTCGATGGATATCCGAATGATGGTTCTGTCATCGTTGATCCTGACACCAAAAAGATTATCGACTACAATACTACCGATACGGCAAAGCGCTATTTCCAGAAGCTCAACGAAGAATACCATAAGGGAATTGTAGACCCCGAGTCCTTTACGCAGAGCTATGATGAATACATTGCCAAGCTTTCTACTGGCCGCGTTTTGGGTATGGTTGACCAGAAATGGCAGTTCCAGCAGGTGTATGATACCATCAAGCAGCAGGGATTAAGTGAAGAAGGCTGCAATTTTGTTCCGCTTGGTATTCGCATTGATAAAGATACCCCCAATCAGTGGCAGTCGGAAGATGCTATCAACGTTGCAAACGGTGTTGGTATCAGCGTCAGCTGCAAAGATGTGGAAGGTGCCCTGAAATTCCTCAATGACCTGCTGAGCCCCGAAGTAAGAATTTTGCGCGGTTGGGGTATTGAAGGCGTAGACTATGAAGTGGGTGAAGACGGCGTATTCACCAGAACCGATGAACAGTGGGCAAACGTGTCTAATGCCAGCTATAAGGCTTCTCATATGTGCCCCTACAGCTATATGCCCAACTATACCGGTGTTCTGGAAGACGGAATTAATGCCTCTGACCCGAACCAGCAGCCCACAGAATTCTATAAGTCCCTGCCCGCAGATGTACAGGAATGTCTGTCTGCTTATGACTGCGAAACCTATTCTGAGATGTGCGGACCAATCAATCCGGTTCCCGGCCCCTGGTTCCCCATGTATTCTTTCTCCAATACTATGACCACTTCTACCCCCGGCGGTACTGCCTGGACCAAGATGGGTGAAGTGAAACATGAACAGCTGCCTAAAGTAGTAATGTCCAGTGATTTTGAAAAGGGCTGGAGCGAGTATATGGCCGCCTATAATGAGTGCAAGCCGGAAGACTTCCTGAAGGAAATGCAGGAAGAGCTCGATAGAAGAATCGAGGAAGCAGCTAAGCACGAATAATATCTGTTTCAGACGGCTATAGGGTAACAGCTATAGCCGTCGCTGTTTTTATTGCTCCACGATTTCTGCAGTAAGGAGAGAATGATATGGCTTCTACGAAAAAGCAAGTTTCCAAATTCACCTGGAAAGAGTTTAAAAAGCAAAAAGTCCTGATGATCTGGGCTGCTGTTTTTGTTGTTTACGGTTTGATATTTTGCTATATTCCTCTGTTTGGATGGCTGATGGCCTTTCAGGATTATAAACCCAGAACGGGTATTTTTGGCTCTGAGTTTGTGGGAATGGAAAAATTTACCCAGCTGTTTTCAGACAATACCTTCTTGGAAGTTATCCGAAATACGCTGGCAATGGGTGTCATCAATTTAGTACTTACTTTCGTTACGGCAATCGCTTTTGCGATCCTGCTGAATGAAATCCGGTTGACAATCGGAAAAAAAATGGTGCAGACGATTTCCTATCTGCCTCACTTCCTTTCCTGGATTGTGGTAACTGGTATTTTGCATGATGTTTTGGCAAGCTCCGGTATTGTCAATGAGCTGCTGATGAATTTTGGGATCGTTGATAAATCGGTTAATTTCTTTGCGCATCCCGAATACTTCTGGTGGATTGTAGGTATTTCCAATGTTTGGAAGGAAACTGGATGGAATGCGATTATTTATCTCGCAGCCATTACAGCCATCGATCCTTCCCTGTATGAGGCGGCTGCCATTGATGGTGCAGGACGCTGGGCTAAGATCAAAAATATCATTATTCCAGGAATTATGCCCACTATTATGATTTTGCTTCTGATTAACGTTGGTAATGTGTTGAATGCTGGCTTTGAAGTACAGTATCTGTTGGGCAACGGATTGGTACAAAGTGTGTCTCAAACGATCGATATTTATGTTTTGAAATGGGGCATCAGCCAAAATGATTACGCAATCGGTACAGCTGCCGGTATATTTAAAAGCCTCGTCAGCATTGTTTTAATTGTAGTGGCCAATCAGCTTGCAAAACGGGCAGGCGGCGAGCGGCTATTCTAAAAAAGGAGGCGAAAAGCAGTATGAAAAAAAATGATGTGGTGATATCTGTTTCGCAACCCAAACAGAGTGCATCGGCAGCTAATACAATATTTGTAATATGCAACACAATTATTATGATTCTGTTCGTGATTGTCACTCTGTATCCTGTTCTCAATACACTGGCTGTCTCCTTTAATGATGGTACAGATGCTTTAAGAGGCGGCATTTACTTGTGGCCCCGCAAATGGTCACTGCAAAACTATATTACAGTTCTGCAAAAAGATAACCTGATTACCGGTACATATATTTCTGTTCTTCGTACCGTGTTGGGAACCATCACGGCACTGGCTGCCAATGCGCTTCTGGCTTTTATCGTCAGCCGAAAGCGCTTCCTGTTCAAAAGTCAACTGTCGCTCTTCTGGGTAATTACCATGTATGTCAACGGCGGCATGATTCCTATTTTCCTTTTGTACAAATCACTCGGACTGACCAACAGCTTTTGGGTTTATATTGTTCCTGGAATGGTCAGCGCATTTAATATGCTGGTGATGAGAACCTATATGGTCGGAATTCCTGACAGCCTGGAAGAATCAGCACAACTGGATGGTGCTGGATATATGACCATTTTCTTTAAAATTATTTCACCGCTCTGCATGCCGGTATATGCAACGGTTGCGCTGTTTATTGCTGTTGGACAGTGGAACTCCTGGTTTGATGCCATGCTATACAATCGCATGAGCCCTGAATTTACTACCTTACAATATGAGCTGATGAAGCTGCTTTCCTCCGTAACTTCACAGGGAGCCAACGCGGATACTATGCAGCATGCGCAGGCTGGTGCGGTTACCCCCACTTCCATCCGTGCAGCAGCTACCATTATCACCATGGTTCCGATTATCTGTCTGTATCCGTTCCTGCAAAGATATTTTGTAGCAGGTTTGACAATCGGCGGTGTAAAAGAATAATCCAGAATCAAATTTCAGGCAACATCACGAGTGCGCTGGTGTTGCCTGAAATTAATAATGATACTTATTTTACAGGAGGAACTTCGTATGAAGGGATCTTTTTATACCGGAAAATATCGCAATGTTTTCGCAGAGCTCGGCTATTCACAGGAAGAAATTGAGCATAAAATCCAGGATGCTTTCCAAACCATTTTTTATGGTTCCGAGGAAGAGCGATTTTACCATCCCACTGAGGATGGTATGGGATATATGGAAGACACCGGAAATCATGATGTGCGCACAGAGGGAATGTCTTATGGCATGATGATGTGTGTACAGATGAACCGTAAAGAAGAGTTCGATCGGATTTGGAAATGGTCCAAGACCCACATGTATATGACAGAAGGGGAAAATGCGGGATATTTCGCCTGGTCATGTCAGACAAATGGCGAGAAAAATGCATGGGGGCCTGCGCCGGATGGAGAAGAGTACTATGCGATGGCTCTTTTCTTTGCTTCTCATCGTTGGGGGGATGGAGAAGGGATTTTCAATTATTCCCAAGAAGCTCGAAATCTTTTGCATGACTGTGTGCATAAAGGGGAAAATCCGGGCACTGGTCAGCCGATGTGGGATCCGCAAAACAAATTGATTCGCTTTATTACAAACTGCGATTTT
The DNA here is from genome assembly GCA_946484175.1 of uncultured Clostridia bacterium. Lineage (GTDB taxonomy): Bacteria > Bacillota > Clostridia > Oscillospirales > Acutalibacteraceae > Heritagella_A. Next base: position 9,127 of record CAMLSX010000005.1, on the reverse strand, counting down.
TCAGACCCGTCGTATCATTTGCCTCATTTTTATGATCTGTTTGGGTTGTGGGCCAATGAAGAAGACCGTGCATTCTGGAAAGAGGCAGCCCAAGCCAGCCGGGAATATCTGCACCGTGCATGCCATCCGGTAACAGGTCTGAGTGCAGAGTATGCAAATTATGATGGAAGTCCCAGAATCACACCTCCAGAACAGTTCGGAGGGCGGCATGATTGGTTTTACAGCGATGCTTATCGTACAGCAGCCAATATCGGGATGGATTATTCCTGGTTTGGCGTGGATGAGTGGCAATGTGAAAACGCGGATAAGATTCAGCGATTTTTCTGCGAAACCGAGGGTGGGCGCACAGACGGTGTCTATTTGATCGATGGTACGCCGGTTGAAAATATAAAGGCACTGCATCCAGTTGCTATTGTAGCCACGAATGCAGAAGCGTCTCTTGCTGCACGAGGCCCTTATGCGGAAGAATGTGTACGGAAATTTTGGAATACACCTCTGCGCACGGGTGACCGCAGATACTACGACAACTGCCTGTATTTCTTTGCCCTTCTGGCTTTGAGTGGAAATTACCGCGTGTGGTGAGATTGAGAGTGAATATCCGGGAGGAGGTTTGACTGTATTATGGAGGAATGCCTGCAAATTGAAAGACAGGGTGTTCCGTTTCAAAATCATGTGACTGATTGTGTGGGAACCGGAAGGCTTGGGCTGGCATTACAAAAAGAGTATCAGGAACATTTGGAACTGGTACAGAAAACGATACACTTTCGGTATATTCGAGGACACGGACTTTTTTGCAGAGACGTAGGAATTTACAGAGAATGTTCGCTGGATGGGCGTACAGTCCCATTTTATAATTTTACATATCTGGACAGGATCTTTGATTCCTATTTGAAAAATGGGCTTCGTCCGTTTTTGGAATTGGGGTTTATGCCGGAAGAAATGGCCTCTGGAAAGCAGACGATCTTTTATTGGAATGGCAATGTTACCCCTCCTGCAGATGATGAAAAATGGCAAGAGCTCATTCGCCAAATGCTTTTGCATTGTATTGAGCGTTATGGTTTAGAAGAAGTCCGCCAGTGGCCGGTAGAAGTATGGAATGAACCCAATATTGGGTTTTGGACAGGTGGATTAGAGGGCTATTGTCAGCTTTATGAATCTTCTGCAAGAGTGATAAAAGAAATAGATTCTGAAATTCAAGTGGGTGGCCCTGCTATTTGCGGTGTAGACGTGGAGCATTGGATGACCTCATTTTTTGAATTTTGCAGCCAAAACCATGTCCCATTGGATTTTGTAACTAGGCATTGCTATACAGCGGACTCTCCTCGTGATGCAGGGCATTATGTTTACCATACGATGCGTGATCCGCGCGTCATGATAGAAGAATTAAAAGAGACCAGAGAGATTATGGCGCGCTATCCATTAACGAAAGATTTGCCTTTACATATCACAGAGTTCAACAGCTCTTATACACCGCTCTGTCCGGTTCATGATAGCGTATTTAATGCAGGATATATTGCGAGAATTCTCAGCGAAGCCGGTGAATATGCCGATTCTTATTCCTATTGGACATTCAGTGATGTTTTTGAGGAAAGCGATGTTCCAAAAGCACCATTTGCAGGCGGATTTGGACTGATAGCACTCAATGGAATCAAAAAACCAACCTTTCATACATTTCGCTTTTTCTCAGAAGCAGGAAAGGAGCTCCTGTATCGGGATGAACAGATGATTGTTACGGCAGATAAAGAGCGTTATGTGATTCTGGCCTGGAGTTTTTATGATCCTCGTGACGGTGCTTCTGCTCCAGATGCTTATGTGAAGGAAATGAACCTGCCTGCTTGGACAGAAAGGGCATTTTTTACAGAAGAATGGGTTAATGAGGTTTTTGGAAATCCAGAACAGGCATGGTATGATATGGGGATGCCCAGAAGCCTTACTGAAAAACAGGTATCCGTTTTGAAAAGTATGGCTGAACCTTCCTGTTCTCATGGGATAATTGAGAACAAAGACGGAAGTTATAAGATTCGTGTACAGGTGAGCGGGAACGAAATTCTCAAAATAGAAATTGTTCCGCGTCTCCTACCAAAACAGGAATATCTTGGCTTTGACAGGAACGAGTTTTTTGGCCTTCGAGATAATTAAAAAAATTGGAATAGTACAAAACATTTGCACATAAAAGGCGGACTTTTCTCAGTTTGAAGAGAAAAGTCCGTTCTTTTGTTGCCTTTAGGCATAACAAACCCCCTGGTTCTACCAGGGGTAAATAAAAAAGCCTTGGCAAATAAAACCTCCGTGCTACAATCGAGATGGTTTGGCAACTGCATTACGAAAAAGTAAGGAGGTTCTGCGCAAGTGAAAAATGAGGTAAAATATACGGCGCACTCTAACTACCGGTGTGAATACCATGTGGTATTTGCACCGAAGTACCGTCGGAAAGTGATTTACAAGGCATTACGCAACGATATCATCGAAATCCTTAAAAAGCTGTGCAAGGAGATGAAAGTAGAGATCAGAGAGACATGTTCGGATCACATTCATATTTTAGTGAGTATCTCACTGTACATGAGTATATCACAGTTCGTGGGGACACTTAAGAGTAAAAGTGCATTGATGATTTTCGATAGACACGCAAATCTGAAATATTAAATATGGAAGCTGAATTTTCTGGTGTAGGGGATACTTTGTGGATACGGGCTGCTGCATTTGTGATGTTTAAAACATATTATTGTATCGCAACAAAAAAGGAGAGAAGGATATGCAAAAAATTATTAAAAAGCGCTATTTTTTAAAACTCCTGATTACATTTGCCACTTTGGCGGCGGTGCTCATTCTTATCCTATCAATACTCCTTTTTTCCTGTTTTTCGGCTATTACTATGGAAAATATCCATCAAGCAGATCTGAATGCGTTGTCGCAGATTATCTGGATGACATGAACCGGCACAAAAACAGTAATATCATTGACGAGATCCAAGATAAGATAAAAGAGAATTGCGCCGATAAAAATCTATCCCTCAACTTCCTGGCCCATATGATGGATAAATCTCCCGCTTATATTGGCCGATTGTTTAAAGAAAAGACAAACCGCTCTGTGTCGGAATACATACTTTTTGTTCGGATGGAAAAACTTCGGGATCTGTTGGATACTACCACACAGCCCGCAAACGTCCTTTTGGAGCAGGTAGGATTAGAAAAAAACAACTATTTTTACACTCTTTTTAAAAAGCATTTTGGTGTACCGCTTTCTTCATATAAACAAAAAAATATGGAATAAAATATTGTGTTGTGGTTTTCCTATTCCCAAAGTCACATTGTTCTCCAGTGAATAGAAATTTCTAGGACAAATATCATTTGTATTACCCTCAATAGTAAAAACAGTTTTATTTTCTGTCTTTTCCGTAGTTCCCACACGTCCGCTTTGGAATGTCGTTTGGGTGGATTTATAATTATGGAGGAGCGGTTTTTCTTTCGGAGTCTCCTTACTCAAAGTATATAAAAATAAGAATAAAGATGGGTAAATGAGACCTTCTTTTTCTGTTGCTTCATTGCCAGACGAATGGTGTCCAGAATCAGATTCTCAGTTTATTCTGTTCCAGCCGTGTAATCCGCAATGCTGTTGTCGTAGAAGTCCCGGCTCAAAGACAGGTACAATACACCCTGATTAGTATGAATGCAGGAGATGTGTGTTACTCATTTGCTGTTAGGCCTGTCCTCGTGGAAGTCCTGTTTAGCAGATTCTTGTATTTGTGTATCTGCTGTCCCATATGCTGCCATTTCCTGCATCGGCGGATTTCTGAGAGCAGATCATATTTTTTCATAATCCGCAATACGGCTTTGGAATTGCGGAAGATATTCTGACGTTTCAGGCATAACCACATCTGCCGATATCCATAGATGTGAAAACTGCGTTCCCACTGTTGTGCAATGAGCTCCACAAGAGCTGCATCCTTTTTCGCCCTTCCTAAATGTACACAAAGGAGTAATATCCACTGCTGGATACTTCAAAATTACATATGACTGTCACGGGATATTCTGTTCTTTGACGTTATATGACATGATATTTTACCCTTGCATTTACTTCCTTCCTGTGCAGTGCAGAAAATCCTGCAGTAGTTTATTCTCCATGTGAAGCTGTTGGATCTCATGGACCTGCTCAGCTGCAAGGTCTCTTGGTGCGCCATCTTTTTTTCGGCTTTCCTTTAGGGCCGTGGGCAAATTCCGGCTTCCAGCTTGCGTTCTTTTCTTCACTCACGCTCAAGCAGCCTTTTTACTACCCATTTATCTCGAAAACCATAGTATTTTGCAGCTTCCCATTGATTTTTCCCTTCTGCCAGCATAGCCTTAGTTTCAGGTAAGCGTTCCTGAACATGCGTGTAATTTTGTTTGCTCATAACAACACCCCCTGATGTAGTTTATTTTCCTACATCAGGGGGCTTTTGTCACTGTCCATTTTTACTGGATCTGTTCATTATAGATCATCATAAACAACATACCCATCGCTGCCGGTACACCCATTTTGAAAACCGATTTTACCGGTTTTTCTTCGGCCATAATCATAGATTCTTTTATCCTGTAATACGTCACTCATGGCTGTTTGGCTCCCTGTGCATTTTGCTGGTTGATAAAGATCTCGATTGCTGTTACCGTCTGGGCCTGCTGCTCCTGCGCAGAAATCTCTCCGGGAGGATCGCCTTTCTGCAAGCCATAGTTGCCGAACTGAGCATGGTTTCCCCCTTCGATCTCCACAATATTCTCAGTATAGTCGATGTGATCTTCTACACTCTGGTTCAGCGAGCCATAAATGGTCAGAGCCTTCTCATCGGGGTAATCACCATAAATGTAAGCACCCATTAAGATAAGTCCATCCACCTGGTCAGGATGGCTGGCGGCAAACTCGGACGCCATGGCACCGCCCATAGAATGCCCGGCAATATACCAGTGCTCGATATCCGGGAATTCAGAAATAACATCTTCAGCGGCGTTGGAATCAAAAATTGCCATATGGAAAGGCATATGCACCAGAATACAGGTGACACCAGTCTGGCGAATCTGCTCCAAAAGCGGCAGGTAGGCTTCTGCCTCTACTTTTGCTCCGGGATAGAAAATAATGGCGGTATCGCTAGGATAAGAAGGAGACAGAATGGTCAGATTATCTTTGATGGTAATACGGTCGTTTTTCGCCAATACTTCAAGGGCCACATCCTCCGCTCGATAGTAATCGGATACATACCAGAAAAACGAACCCGCCAGAATCGCAATGATCAGAAAAACTACTCCTGTGACGCTCCATATTTTTTTTAAGGGTTTTTGCTTTTTCTTCATGATCATATCACCTTTGTTATAATATGCACGATCAGAGCTGCTGTGAACATCAACATAAAGCCTGTGATCATCCAGCCCAGCGCTTTGGAATAGCTTTTGGGGATAATGCAGCCCATTGCATCCAGTTTTTTGATCGTGGGATGCAGCCGCCAGAAGTAGGTGGCAATGGACAGAATCCTGGCCACAACCGCCCACAGCTTCACCTGCTCTGTGCCGATTACAAGAATGACCGCCAGAAGAAAAATGAAAATAAGTTTGACGCCCGCCACCCAATTGACCAGATAGGAAGTGAACAGTTTCTGCTCTTCACTTTCGCTGTTGTGAAAGGCATTGAACACACCCACTCCATTTCCCAACTGACTGCCAGGCCAGAAATAGAGGATAGCCACATTCGCCGACTCCATAATAATAAAAACCAAAATTGCAATCGATAAAATATCCATTTGTTATTCCCCTTTTAAGCCCGCTCATCTGGAGGCAGATACTCCGAGAGCATATATCGGCGGCGTTCTGCGGTAGATTTGCCATACTGGATAGCCTGCTGAGGGCATGTATTGATGCAGCACATACACTGATAGCATTGTACGTTCCACAAAGGTTTTCCATCCTGCAGGGAAATAGCAGACGCCGGACAATGTGCGACACATAAGCCGCAACCGTTGCACTGTTCCTGCGCGAAGAAGGGCTTTGCACTTCGCGCAAATTTATTAAATCCAAGGTTGGCGACCCGAGATTTCAATCCGGCCAGAGTACCTTCATTCACACAATACCTCTTTTCACGTCGGAGAATTTCTTGAGATATAATTTGAATGTTCTTTCGAGCAGCGGCGATTTTGTTTGTAATCACATCATTCGGTTCTGTATCCATGCCCACAATATAATTGTTGGGCATCACCAGACTGTAACTGCTGTCCAGAGGATACGATCTGGAAAAGATTTTCATGGCAAGCCCGGCCTCAGCACCACAAGTGCAAACGCCAAAGGTAAATGCGCCGCTTTTTTTAGTTTCTTGGCAAACGTCACCATAGGTTCCGGAACCCCCCACGCATATATGGGGAAAACAAAGCCAATCTGCTCCGCACTCTGTACATCAGGTGGATTTGTTAAAGCGGTGATATCATAAACTTCATCGCCAGTGAGATGCGCCAGTTGTTGGGCTGCCCATGCCGAATTGCCGGTTCCAGAAAAATAGAAAATCATATCAATCCCTCATTTCTTTGGCCTGCTCTACGACCTTCTCATAGGGCCCGATGATGTACTGGTTCATTTGCCCCTTCATCTTCTTCTGTACAGACGGAACCGCCAACATGGCTCCAACCATCTTCATCTGCAAGATGCGCTTTTTCTGTTTCTGGGGGAAGTCGTAGATGCCGTGCTCCTTGTAGAACTTGTGGTCGGCCTTCATCATGCCCTGCATCACATAGATAAGATCCCGGAAAATCTTCATGCCGCCAACACCATAGAAATTGGCCGGTCGGGATAACTTCTTCTCCAAGGCAAACACCAGAGAGTTGGCAAGGATCTGAATGTCAGATGCGGTGTTCCTTTCGTCGGTGGCCACACCGCACAGATAATTGCCGCCCACCTCGCTGCGTCCCTCCACGATCATACGAAGATTGCTTTCGTATGTATAGTCACCGCTGATGAGATATGCAATAGGAGTACCATGCGTGACAGTGCGGTGACCGTTGCAGAACTGCCGGTCATCGTAGCACTTGAAGCTGGAGTGGGTATAGTGGTCGGAGATGGTAAAGGCATAAACAAAGGCATCGGCATTCTGGATTTGAGTGCGGAGGAACTCGTCGAATCCGTCTTTGTAGACACACTTGCCTGTTACGGCACAGCCAAAGCATCCCAGACAGCCACCGGAAAACGGAAATTCCCGCAGGTTGACCACCCGGCTCTCAAAGGGCAGGGCAGCCCGGAAGTCGGAAATCATATTTTGGAGATTCTTATCGTCGGAGGCATAGTTAGTGACAATAACGACATCCTTGTCCTTTGTCTTTTGAACAGAAGGCAGGGTCGGCTGATACACCGCTTTTTCTCTTACCGGAGCTTTTGCCGGAGAAGTGACGAACAGCCCCTTTTCACAGGAAAAGATCAGCTGGTCAAAAAAGTTTCGGGCATCCTGCTGACCCTGCTCTGTGAGCAGATCGTCCATATCTGCGGACAGCCCCCGTATAACCTTCATCCCAAGATCGCAGCAGTTTTCCTCAATATAGCGGTGCGCCGTCACATCATAGAAATGCTTGGATGTGGTAATCTGAGTGGCAAATTTACCGGAGAGGTCGATGCCGTCTGCTTTAATGAGTTCGATCAGTCGGTGCAGCTGATAGGGGGCAATAAATGTGTAGACCGGATAAGAAAACAGAATCAGCTCCGCCTTTTTCAGTTCCTCGTGCAGAGGCGCAAAGTCTTTTTCGTAGCTTTTAATTCGCTGTCCCACAGGGATAAAAGTAAACTCATGTTCCGGGTGCAAAGCCTGTAAATATAAGGCGGTGTGGACTGTGGTAGAATTTTTTCCCTTTGGGCTGGCGTTCAATACAAGAATCTTCATGGTTGTTCCTCCAATTCACAAAGTAAACGGCTGTACCAGCCGATTTCAAATTCCGCAGCGGCAATGCCATAGTCGATGGTATATCCTTGAAATCGCAGAACCTGTGACCAATCCGTTCCCGGAGGCAGTTCATGCGGATCCATACAATCAAGATAATCTCGGATGGCAGAGAGTACAGCCTTGGTATCTTCTATTTGTCGAATGTAGTCGCGAATGGCGGCAAGTCGTTCCTCTGGTTTCGCCAACCCTGCAAAAAACAGGCGGGATAGCTCCATATTCTTGATTTTATCTGCCTGCATAGGCTGTGCGACCCAATCCGAGAAAGCAGAGCGGCCACTGTCCGTAATGGAAAAAATCTTTTTAAGCCGTCTCCCTTCTGAAGTTTCGCTTACTGTTATTTTTCTGCCTTTTTCCAGTTTAGCAAGGGCAGTCTGTACGCTTCCGGCACTGTGAGAACAGATCAGAGCAAGATTTTTTTTGATAAATTGCTGTAGCTCATATCCTGTCATCGGTGAAAGTATGAGTAAGCCTAAAATAAGATACTCCATAGCACCCTCCAATATATCTAATAGGGATATTATAATTAAAATAAGCCATTGCGTCAACATAAAAGATTATTCTACTCTCACTTCCACTTCCAGATGATGTCAATGTATGTAAACATTTTTTAAGACAAGTAACACTATGGTTGGATAAAACACCCTTGACAAATCTCTTGCCAAAAAGAAAATTCTCCCAAATGCCGCCAAAAGACAAGGGCTATACGGGTACTATCTTTTTCGTGGATGACGGCATCACCGGTACCACCATGAAGTGCCCCGGCTTTGGGTCATTGACCCGGAGACCGCCGAAGTGGTGCGCTGCATCTACCGTCTGTCCTTGGAGGATAACTGCCTCTTGCAGATTGCCACGGCGCTAGGGGCGATGGGGGCGCTGAACCCCTCGGCCTATCGAACCAGTAAGGGGATCAGCAAGGGCGGCTCCAAAAGCACGCTGGAGCCTACCAAGTGGAACCACACCACCGTCAAGAAGATCCTCACCTTGCAGGAATACTGTGGAGATGTAATTAACTTCAAAACATATTCCAAGTCCTACAAGATGAAGCGTCGGATTGAAAACCCGGAGGAAAACCGGGCGATCTTCCTCAATGTCCACGAGCCCATCATTGACCGTGTGACTTGGGAAAAGGTACAAAGTCTGCAAACCACCCGACGCAGGCGGCCTACCGTAACAAAGGAGTCCAGCGCCTTTT
>CAMLSX010000004.1 GCA_946484175.1 uncultured Clostridia bacterium | reverse complement strand
CCTCAATCAGCCGATTCATGGGAGAGTCGGCCTGCTCACCGTACACATGCCACATAGTCAGCGTGACGGGATCGTCGGGATTCAGCTTGGTTTTGTCCGAACAGCCGGAAAGGGCGGAACATAGAATCATCCCAATTAAAAATAAAAACAGCACTTTTTTCATAAGAACCTCCTCGGTGGTGGTACCACCACAGACCATCTGTCTGTTTTCCTATCAAAATTACTCCAAAAAAACCGAAAAAATCGTATTTTTTTCAATTTAACCTATCAATTCGGGGGTTTTTGACGGGGGCAAAACAAGAATTTGTCTGTATAATTTTATTCGCAAGAGTACTTCAAGGAGGGTATGAGGTCTTGCCATTTCGTAAGAAATCCAACGGGGTACCCCTTTCTGTCAGGGAGGTTTCTCCTACAGAAAGAACTCTGTCTGCGCGCCAACGAAGTGCAGAGTTCCACCCCAATTACTGTACAAATTATACCATATAATATAGACTCCATCAATTGTAAAACGTGATTTCTCGCTAAGAAACGGCAGCTCATACTTACATATAAAAAAGGGGGGTAAATAAAATAGTATGGACGAAAAAAAGACAGCTGCATATGAAATCGCTCCAAACATTGATGGCAACCGCTATCGTTTTTACTGCGATATTTCTGGCGCACTGGTCTGTACAACAATGCCTTATCATGCAGAGACGCCTGAAGCAGAATTGATGCTTGCCTGGGAAAAAGAAGGCAGACAGTATTTTAACAGATGCCGCAAATGCGGCAAATGGGTCATCGATGCGGTATATAATCCGGTAGTATTTGAGTGTACCGACTGTGCCCCGTTTGAGTATGAAACAAGGTATTGCAAGTCCTGTGGTGCAAAAATCAATGTGGATGCGGGTGAACGGTTCTGTCCTGTATGCAAAAAAAAATTACATTATGAAGGAGGTTAGTATTCGTGGTAGAGAAAACAGAAATGAATTGGCTGGAAGAATGCGGTTTTGGTCCGAAAGTCATGAAACGCATAAAAGTATGTCCACACTGCGGAACTGTGGTGGACAGCGAACACAGCGTATGCCCAAACTGCGGCATGCGGCTGCTGACAAAAACCCTGTATGATCGTTACCGTGAAAGACATCTCTGCTGCGACAAGTGCGGCACAGTACTTGCTGCCGATGCACGGTACTGTCCGCATTGCGGAAGGTTGCTTTATCTGAAAGCGTCCGGAGACTGAAGATATTCGGAAATGCTGCCATCCCATACACGTTCAAAAACCAAATCAATAATAGTTATAAACAAATTTTAGAGGTTGGTCACATGAGAATTGGGCCCTCTGTCGCTGAAAAAAGGCAGCTCGAACACGTTTCCGCAAATATATTCCAAAATGAATGACAAGGAGAAATCCGATATGAAAAGAAACCATTGGCTGTTTGGTACAGCAATATTGCTTATCTGCTTTTTAAGCGGATGCGTGGAGCTGCCAGGCATCAACACGCCTGATTCCGGCGGGAGCAAAATTCCTGGGAACAGTTCTGCTGTGGGGACGGATACTTCCACACAGGAAAGCTCCGATTTGGCGCTGCTTCGGGAGGAGATCAATCAAAACGGAAATATAGGCGCCGCCTTTATCGGCTATGTAGACAGTGAAAGCACAGAAGAGGAGCTGTACAGCTATTTGGCAGCCAGCGAAACCGGCCAAAAATACCCCTTCCTTTCGGAGGCAGCGCTTGTCATGGAGGAGGGACAGGAGCTGTACGCCATTGTGCCGCCCAATGAAAATTGGACGGTAACGGTGTATCCTTCCAAGGTGACCGAAGACGGCACCTATGAGGATATTCTGAATCAACCGATTTACACGGGGGATTCCGGCGAGATTCTTTTGGTGCGATGCAATCTCAGCGAGATCTATTCCAATGTCCTGATTGCCTCCACGGATAGTTACGCGGCCATTTCGTTCCGTCTGACGCTTTCGATGGAAAGCGGCCGCATGGCGAAAGCTGACGGAGTATATGATTTCTCGGTGTATGCGGAAAGCGGTTCCGGCATGGGGTCAGAAAACCCTGATCTGGCGCTGCTGCGGGAGGAGATCGGTTCCAGTGGAAGCGCAGCCGGCCTTGCTTTTATCGGCTATGTAGACAGCCAGAGCACCGAAGCAGATTTGTACCGCTATCTTGCGGACAGTAAAACCGGTCAGAATTACCCCTTCCTCTCCAATGCACCCGTTGTCATGACCGAAGGACAGGAGCTGTATGCCATTGTACCGAATGAAGCAGGGACGGTCACGGTGTACCCTTCCGGCGTAACTGAAAACGGTGAATATGCAGATGATAAGAGTTCGCCGCTTTACACAGGAGCACCCGGAGAAGCCGTAGTCGTGATGTGTAATCTCAGCGAAATTTATTCCAATGTATTGATCACCGCCACCGACGGCGGCGGTGCTATCGATTTCCGCCCGGCACTTTCTATGGAAAACGGCCACCTGGCGGAGACACCAGGGGTGTACGATTTTTCTGTGTATGAAGCTCCCTTTGATGAGTATGCAGTTGAAACTGCAGCGGAGCTTCTCCGCGAAATTGATGAGATCAAAGAGGCGATGGAGCAAGGTATGGAACTGCTGTATACCGGGGACACACAGATCATCGAAGGCCGCACCTGCCTGCTGTTTGCCCTCGGAACCGATTGGGACGGGCAGTTTTTCAGAGAACGCTATTATGCCGTATGCGGCAATCATGTCTATGCCTATGATGCCGTGTACGACTATTGGACCCCACTCGGGATGGGATAAATCAAAAAGCAGCGGAAAACAATCCGTGCTCTTCTGGCGCAGGCCGGAAAATATAGTGAAATCATTCTGATAACAGGAAAGGAGCAAATATTATGGGACTGATTAAAGCAGGCGTTGGCGCATTGGGAGGAACTCTTGCCGATCAGTGGAAGGAATTTTTCTACTGCGAATCCATGCCGAAAGAGGTGCTCGTCACCAAGGGACAAAAACGGGTCAGCGGCCGTTCCTCCAACACAAAAGGAAACGACAACATCATCTCCAATGGTTCTGGTATAGCTGTAGCCGACGGACAATGCATGATCATCGTAGAACAGGGCAAGGTCGTGGAGGTTTGTGCCGAACCCGGTGAATTTACATACGACACCTCCACTGAGCCATCCATTTTTGCCGGCAATCTCGGCGACAGCATCAAGGAAACCTTCAAAATCATCGGAAAACGCTTTACCTATGGCGGCGATACCGGAAAGGATCAGCGGGTTTACTACTTCAACACCAAGGAGCTGATCGACAACAAATTCGGCACGCCGAACCCCATACCCTTCCGTGTGGTGGACTCAAAGATTGATCTGGATCTGGATGTGTCGGTGCGCTGCTCCGGCGTGTATTCTTACAGGATTGCAGACCCCCTGCTGTTCTATACCAATGTCTGCGGCAATGTGGAGCGGGAGTATTGCCGTGAGGAGCTGGACAGCCAGCTGAAAGCAGAATTTATCAGCGCGCTGCAGCCGGCATTCGGGCGGCTGTCCGATCTGGAGCTGCGCCCCAATCAGATCGTGACCCACAACACTGACCTTGAAAATGCCATGAATACGGCGCTTTCGGAAAAATGGGGTGCACTGCGCGGCCTGAAAGTGGTCAGCATTGCCCTTGGCTCTGTTACGCTGCCGGAGGAAGATGCCGAGCTGATCAAGCAGGCGCAGCGCACGGCGATCATGCGCGACCCGACCATGGCGGCGGCTACTCTTGTGGGCGCACAGGCGGATGCCATGAAGACAGCGGCCGGCAACTCTGCCGGTGCGATGACCGGCTTCATGGGAATGGGAATGGCGATGAACGCAGGCGGTATGAATGCCCAAAACCTGTTCGCCATGGGCCAGCAACAGCAGCAGGCACAGCAGCAACAGCAGCCGCAGAATGGCGGCATTGAACAATGGAAATGCTCCTGCGGCAATATGGCTTCCGGCAAGTTCTGTCCTAACTGCGGTTCCAAAAAGCCCGAGCCTCAGCCTGCAGCAGGCGGCTGGAAATGCAAGTGCGGCGCTACGGCTGCCGGCAAGTTCTGCCCCGAGTGCGGCTCTCCCAAGCCTGCGGATACAGACGGCTGGACCTGCTCCTGCGGGTCTGTAAACAAGGGAAAATTCTGTCAGAACTGCGGCGCGAAAAAGCCGGAAGGAGCACCCCTGTACCACTGTGACAAGTGTGGCTGGCAGCCGGAAGATCCGAAGAATCCGCCCAGATTCTGCCCCGAATGCGGCGATATCTTTGATGACAGCGACAGGCAATAATACTTAGAGGGAGGTGTCTGCCGTTGCATAAAGATCCGGATAAAAGGAAAGAAAGGTTATACTCTATCATTGGTTTGCTTGTGGGCATCGGGCTTCTGGTGGGTGGAATCATCGGCGTTATTGCCAGCCGGATTGACGCCAATGAGTACAAAAATACAGCCGATATCCGAAAAGTCGAGGCTGTGATCGAAGAGATTTCCAGCAAGGATGAAAAAAACGACGACAACACGATAAAAGGAACGGATTATCGGACGAAGCTCTCGTTTATTGTAGACGGAAAAACTTTTTATGGCGATTATGATTTTTATGCTTCCGCACACAATGAAAAAAAACCTGCCTATGACCAGCTGAAAAGAGGCGACACCATTTCTGTTGAGGTCTATAAAACCTCAAATGGAGAGTACAAAATCTCGCCGGACAACAACCCTTTTGACTTCCTTCTTTATTGTGTGGCAATTCCCATTGGTGCTTTTTTGATCTATGTTTTTGTCAGCGATTTGTTCGGCAAGAAATCGAAGCAGGAGAACGGCTCTCCCACCGGAAAGGGCAAAAAGAGCGGAGCCGGGAAGGCAGGAAGGTAATATATGGACATATGGGAAGCATTTATGCTGGCAGCGGCATTCACCGCCAGCTGTGCTGGTTTTGTTGGTAAGAAAATCATCGAAATCGACCTTTCCGGCATTCTGCCAAAGAATTGGAAACGGGCAAAGCGCAAACGGCTGCTGGCAGAACGCAGTACACCATTACAGGGTGCAGGGCTTCACAATGATATCAAAAAATCATTTGAGCAGGTCCTGCTCCCTCTGGGCAAAGCAGATGAAAAATTGCTTCCGGCGAGAATGGACAAAACCTTCCGCAGGAATACCGAGCGTCAGCTGGAGCTGCTGAAGCAGCGGAAGCTTTGCCGGGAGATCCGGCTGGCCGATGTTGTGCCGCTGACCAAAAACGACTTCAAACGGTGGAACGATGACGGTCGGGAATGGCGTGAGTCTATCTTGCAGTGCTGCGCGCTGGAGCGTCTCGTTTCGCCGGAAAGCGGCAAACTGGTTCAGGAAATCTACCGTAAAAATGCCTATGCCCGGCTTCTCCAGTCAAGGCATATCCGAAATTCGGACCGCATCGGGAAGAGGAAAAACTACTATGACAACAGAATCAAAGTCATCTGCCCTTCCTGCGGTGCAGAGGTGGAGCTTGATAGCCAGCAGACGGTTTGCCCCTACTGCGGCGGCGTGATGCATAGCGATTTTTATGACTGGCAGACCGAGGCTTTTGAAATATACGAGGAAATGGGAAAAAATCTGCAAAAGACCTTGTATCTGCTGGCATCGTCACTGGTCCTGTTTGTGTGTGTATTCCTTTGTCTCTGGCTCATTCCGGATACACAGGTATCCCTGGCAGCCGGTTTCGGCGCTGCCATTCTTGTTTTGGCATTCATTATTATCACTATCAGCTGTAAAACGACAAAACAGGAAAAACTGCCCGAAGAAATTGTCCGTTATTCCGAAAACTATCTGCGGTCATGCATCAATGAGGCGCTGTATCAGAAAGTAAGCGATGCCGCTTTGATGGAGTACAGCGTTGGCACCATTATATTAAAAAAGGTTGTCAACACGAAAAAAACAACCCAAATAACAGCTCGGGTGTACATCAGCGAAACCTATATCCCCGAAGGAAAAAAACCGTATACAAAGAAGTATAAAAGAACCCTTACGCTTCAAAGGGCGCGGTATCCCGAAAGAAGAAAATCGGACGGCAGCTTTTTCACGGAAAAGGACTGCCCTTCCTGCGGCGGCAATTTCATACCGGACGAAAACCACTGCTGTTCGTTCTGTGGCTACAGTTTACAGGTCAGCAATGCAAAGTGGACGGTACAGACAGCCGGAAAATAGAAGGCTGCCAGACGGGACTGTTTGACACACAATACGGGAGCAGAATAAGTCTGTTTCTGTGTTGGAAAAGGAGTTAT
This sequence comes from uncultured Clostridia bacterium, assembly GCA_946484175.1. Classification (GTDB taxonomy): domain Bacteria; phylum Bacillota; class Clostridia; order Oscillospirales; family Acutalibacteraceae; genus Heritagella_A. The sequence goes on along the minus strand of CAMLSX010000004.1, from coordinate 69,596 downwards.
TTATGAAGAGAAAGATAAGTAAATTACTCATAGTATTTTTTGTCCTGTTCCTGCTCCCCGGATGTGATACACAGATATGGGAAGACCCCCAGAGCGGAGATAAATCCGGCAGCAGTTCTGCTCAATCTGCTCCATCTCCCTCTCCAGGCGGTGAAGAATCTTTTTTACCGGATGATGGAGAACAGCAGCCGGAACCCGACCCGCTGAACTTTGCCGATGAAGAGGCTCTGAGAGCGGTACTGGAGGGCGAGTGGACCTACTGCCCGCCAGCTTCGGACACCCCGGCGGCATGGATCACGTTTTCCAAAGACGGTGCGTTTCATGTGCGGCTCAGGAATCCGGAGGACGGTGCAATGTTGGAGGATACCGGCGTTTACCAGCTGGACTGGTGGAACTCCGGGAGTGAAGAAGTTCCCGATATGCTGTGTCTCACATTGTCTGAAAATTCCGGCGGGCCAATCAGCGCACAGGTGAGTTCTGGCGGGGATTATCTGCTTTCGCAGAAAACCCTTTGCGATGGGGAGGTCATATTGGGACTGATGCAGCTGAATAATGGGGACACCATGTTTTCCTTGTACTTCAGCGATATGTTCCTGGTTCTGAAACGCCATACCGGATGGCAGCCCCAGGGAGAGGTCAGAAAATCAGAAATCTTCCATGCGTCGGCCTGGAAAGTGGATTACGAAGCACAGACACTCTGGCTGGATGATGTAACGCTGGACGGTGAGTACGCCAACACAGGCCGGTATGAGGCGCTGCCCTATCAGGCGGCTCCAAACCTGGACTTGGCTTCCCTGCCTCCCCAGCTACTGGTGGATGGCGGAGTCTGGACCGTGGAGACAGATGAAATGGGCCGGATCGAGGAAATAGAGCCTTATATCGAAGAGAATGATGAGCTTGCCGAACTGGTCGGAGCGACCGAAGAAGAGGCGATGAACTATCTCTCTCAGGTGTACGAGGTACAGGAATATCTGGAACAGGGGATGACGATGCTTTCTGAAGGAAGGATAGAAGTCATCGAGGGAGAAAACTGTCTTGTGATTACTTTGGGGACAGAGCACGAGGAGCACTTTGTTCGCGAACTTGTTTATGCAGTTTCCGGCACCGGCATGATATACTCCTATGATCTGCTGGAAGATTCTTGGAATATAGTCGGTATGGGATAAAAAAAAGGAGGGGTCTCACATGGGACTGTTTGACAAAAAATACTGCGATATCTGCGGCGAGAAAATAGGACTTCTCGGGAACCGCAAGTTAGAGGATGGAAATCTCTGCAAGGACTGTGCAAGAAAGCTCTCGCCATTTTTCAGTGACCGCAGGAACTCCACCGTTGAGAAAATCAGGGAGCAGCTTGCCTACCGTGAGGAGAACCAGAAAAAGCTGGACGATTTCTCACCGAATATCACCTTTGACGGAAGTATGAAGGTGTATATCGACTCCGCCAGCGAGCAGTTCATTGTCACGGGGCTTTCCGACTGGCGCAGCGGCAACCCCGATATCATCAAGTTATCACAGGTGCTGAATGTCGAGGCAGATATCAAGGAAAACCGGGAAGAAATTTTCTATGAGGATTCCGAAGGAAACGAAAAGAGCTATGAGCCGCGCCGTTACGAGTACGAATACGAGTTCAATGTTACGATTTTTGTGGATTCCCCGTGGTTTGACAAGATCGAGGTGGAGCTGAGTGACGGAAACCGTCCCGACAGCCGCTATACTGAACTGTACCGTGAGTATGAAGCCAAAATGCATGAGCTTGCTGACGTTCTGATGCCGAATCAGAATATACCCGCAACTTATGATGACCCCGGTATGTACACGGTCAGTCCGAATAGGCCTGCGCCTGCGCCGAGCCCTGCACCCGCTGTGCAGCCCGATGGTAACGAAACCTGGTTCTGCCCGTCCTGCGGCACACAGAATGACGGCAAATTCTGCGGGAACTGCGGATGTCAGAACCCTGCCGCAAAGACGGTACACTGCACGTCCTGCGGCTCCGATATAGAATACCAGATGAGACCGCCCAAGTACTGCCCAGAGTGCGGCAGCCCGCTGTAATGAAACGCATTGTATGTAAGGCGGTGATGATTCTGATGGTCCTGTCACTGCTGTTGGGACTTTTCGGCTGCGAGGGAGGTAAAAAGCACACTGCCGGCGATATCGTTTTGATCCATACCGCTTATTACGGCATGGAAAAGGACCCGGTGTATTCCTTCGCGCTGAAAAAAGAGGACGAGGGCTGGCTTTTTTCCGCAAGCTGCTTTGTGGGAAATCAGAAGGAGCATTACGCTTCGTTCAGTTCTTTCCCAATAACGGATGAAGATGCGCAGGGGTTTCTTCAGATCATCCGTGAGGAAGGCGAAATTGAGCGGCTGCGGAAATACCGTGAGCCAATACATATCTTTTCCGTATCCGACGCGCCAATGCGCAGTTCTGGAATCATATTCAGTGACGGTTATCAGATCAATAAGAACACCAGACTTGGTGATCAGGCACTGGATTATCTCTATGTGCTTGCAGGTAAGTATTATGAAGCGGCAGAGGGTTCCTGAAGCCGGGGCAGCGCAGGCCGTTTACTTTTGGTATGCGGCAATCATTCGGAGGGAAAATGCGGTGCGCGGCATCCCATGGGGAATATTTTTCAAGAGAGGAGTTTTTTCATGCAGACCTTGCAGGAATATAAATGCCCGTGCTGCGGCGGTGCAATCGCCTTTGACAGCACGCTGCAAAAAATGAAGTGTCCCTTTTGCGACACGGAGTTTGAAATGGAAACACTGGCGGGCTATGACAGTGAGCTGAAAAACGAACAGTCAGATGATATGAACTGGGAGAGCAGCGCCGGTGCAGAATGGCAGGAAGGGGAAGCCGACGGCCTTCGCTCCTATGTGTGCAAGTCCTGCGGCGGCGAAATTGTGGGAGATGAAAATACAGCTGCTACCGCCTGCCCGTTCTGCGGCAATCCTGTGGTGATGATGGGGCAGTTCTCCGGTGCGCTCAAGCCCGACCTTGTAATTCCGTTCAAGCTGGATAAAAAGGCGGCAAAGGCAGGGCTGATGAAGCATCTGACCGGAAAGCGCTTTTTGCCCAAAATTTTCAAGGATCAGAATCACATCGACGAAATCAAGGGGATCTATGTTCCCTTCTGGCTGTTTGATACTGATGTGGACGCACAGGTGCGCTATCGGGCCACCAAAGTCCGCACACGCAGCGACAACAACTATAATTACACCGAAACCAGCCACTATATGGTGCATCGAAGCGGCAGCATCGGCTTTGAACACGTCCCCGTTGACGGCTCCTCCAAGATGGCGGACGATCTGATGGAATCCATCGAACCCTATGACTTTTCTGATGCGGTGGATTTCCAGACAGCTTACCTGGCCGGATATCTGGCAGATAAGTATGATGTAACCGCCGAGGAAAGCATTGACCGCGCCAACCAGCGGGTCAAGCGCTCCACCGAGGAGGCTTTTGCCAGGACGGTAGAAGGCTATACTTCCGTTACGCCGGAAAACAGCAGCTTACAGCTGCACGACAGCACAGCCCGCTATGCCCTGTATCCCGTGTGGCTTCTCAATACCACATGGAACGGTAACCAATACACCTTTGCTATGAACGGGCAAACCGGAAAATTTGTCGGTGATCTGCCAGTGGATAAAGCGGCGGCATCCCGCTGGACATTGATATTGGCGGTAATCCTTGCAGCCGCAACCTATGGCGGCGCATGGCTTTTGCACCTGATCGGGCTGTTGTAAGGAGGGGACAGAATGAAAAAGAAAATACTGATGCTTCTGCTTTCCCTTGTTCTCTGTCTTTGTGCGGCGGCTTCTGCTTTTGCCGCACAGACAGACGGTTTTGCAAGCGACTACGAGCGCGTTCAGGATCTGGCAGAACTGCTTTCCGACAGCGAGGAAACAGCGCTTTCCCAAAAGCTTGATGAACTCAGCGAGCGTCAAAAAATGGAGATCGTCGTATTGACGACAGACACACTGGAAGGACTAACTCCACGTGAATATGCAGACGATATTTATGATTATTGCGGATTCGGCTATGGGGAAAATCGGGACGGCCTGCTCCTTCTGCTCAGCATAGAGGATAGTGATTGGTATATATCCACCCACGGCTACGGCATCACAGCTTTCACCGATGCAGGAATCCAATATATCGGCGAACAGATCATAGAGGATCTCTCTGACGGTAATTTTTCGACAGCCTTTGACAAATTCGCCGGTCTTTGCGACGATTTCATCACCCAGGCAAGAACCGGCAGCCCCTACGATTCGCATAATCTGCCCAGAGAGCCGCTTTCTCTCATTTGGATTCCCATTTCCATTGCAGTCGGTGTATGCCTGTCGTTCGCTATTGTCGGAAGTATGAAATCCAAGCTCAAGACAGTGCGCTCCCAGTCGGCAGCAGGCAGCTATATGAAGAATGGCAGCCTGAACATTACAGAAAGCCGTGACCTGTTCCTGTACAGCACTGTGACACGCACGGAAAAACCGAAAAACGACAGTTCCAGTGGAAGCAGCACGCATACCTCTTCCTCTGGTTCGACTCACGGCGGCGGAGGCGGCAAGTTCTAACGGTACCAAAGAAGCAGTACTATTAAAAACTATCAGGGAGGATGAAAAATATGAGCATCTTCGACAGACTGAAAAGCACAGCCCAACAGGCGGCGAGTACCGCCGCACAGTCCATCGGCAATAAACGGGAAACCTTTACCTTCGCTTCACTGCCGGAGAGCCTTGCCGAAATGCAGGCACTTCCCGAGGCAAGCCTTGACACGCCTTTCAAGACAGCCGCTCTTACAGTTCTCGCACTCTGTGCCTATGCAGCAGATAAAAACATCGGTACCGAGATGCTGAACTGGCTGCGCGGCCCCCGTCCGCTGAACGGTCAGGACATTTCTTTCCTGAATGACCGTTTCCGCGATGGCAAGACATATCTTCCGTTCACCTATTTTGCCGGTTCCACACCGGACAACAACTACACACCTGCCCAGCCGTATACAATCATTATCGAAAGCAACCATGTATCTGGCGAGGAACAGGGGTATATGAAGCTGTTTATCCCCTGCGGTGGTGCAGACGCTCCCCGTCCCATTAAAATGCGCCAGCGGGGTTCTGACGGCAAGTGGTTTTTATGGGAGCAGTATCTGCTGACCGGTGTGCGTACACCGAAAGCTGCCGATCCGTGGGCTTAAGCCGAAAGCAATTCGGCAATCAATTTATTTCCGGATAAAACGGTCAAAAGACCGTTTTATATAAAAATTATTTTACAGGAGGATTTCACCATGGAGACAACGAAAACAAAAGGGTCAGGATTTCTGAAAGTGACAGGCATTCTGATGATCATCGGCGGAGGTATTTCGATTATTGTAAGTATCATCGCAGCACTTGGCGTTGCCGCACTCGCTTATATCAGTGACGGAGAGGCTTCGTCGACCATGCTTTATGCATCTGTTACGTTGATGGTTATCAGTGCGGCCGCACAGCTGGTTGCCGGAATCATTGGCGTAGTCAACTGCAAGAAGCCGGAAAAATCCGGAGTCTGCATTGCATGGGGCATCATTGTCGCGGCACTTTGCGTTGCCGGTACCATCCTGAACTCCATCGGCGGCGGTTCTTTCAGTGTGTTTTCTTTGATGCTCGGCCTTGTCCTGCCGATTCTCTACATCATCGGCGCTGTGTTCAACAAGAGAGAGTGCATTGCATAATACATCCATAACTTGGAGGAGGCTTGCTTCGGCAAGCCTTTTTCCAAAATATGCTGGATCAGAGTAAGGAGGAACAAAGATGGACATTCGCGGGATCTGGAAAGTGAAAGAAATCCGTATGCCAACACCCGAGGGTGAACAGGTCTTTACGCCCGATAATCTGCCGGATGACGACCGGTTTGAAGGATGTTCCGAACTGATGCGGTTCCAGACTGAATTTGCCGATGATGGTGTGCTCAACACGCTTATGTTTGTGCCGGAGGAAATGAAAGCCGAGGCAGCAAAGCATGGGGCTGTTGTTCGTGAGGACGGCTATACTGTTGTTGAGAGCACAACATGGAAGGAAGAAAACGGAAAATTCTACTACAACACAAAAGTTGAGGGAGAAGTTTTCGGAGAGAAAGTCGACCCATTTACAGAAATTCCCATAACAGTGGATGGCTGTCTGCTGTACAACTATGGAATGGTCCTTTTGGAAAGAATCTAATCCAATTTATCCTTAAAAATTACTTTGATTTTATCTTGTTTGGAAGTAAGAGTTCATGAAAAAGCAGAACTCTTATATATTTTTAAACACCTGTGGAGGAATACCGACGAAGAGCATCTCACAGCCTCAGCGGAGCTTTTTTCCGTGCGAAAAGCAGACGGTATTACGAACAATCCCACATATCTTTATCAATAAAAAACTCCCGCCTGGTTCCTAACCGGAATTGGACGGGAGTTTCGTATTTACCAGAAATGCGTCAGCTAACGGTTGATATGTCATTTACTTCCTTATCACTGTTAAGGCCGAGCTTTTTCGAGAACGCCATTGCAGGCATGATATTCTTCGCGGCACTTGAGCGACAAACTAAATCTTTGTTTATTTGATCTCCTGTTCCAGTTCATCAAACTCCGGTGAAGAGAAAAAGTCACCTAAAGTGATTTCTAATGCGTCACACAATTTTTTGATCGTGATAACTCCCGGATTCTGGCTTTCACCATTCAAAATGCTTTTAATGGTGGATTGCGGTACAGCCGCAAGATAACTCAATCCATTTGGTGTTAAACCGCGTTCTTTACATAATTGACGGATACGAGCCGCAACCGCTTGTTGTGTATTCATACAAAGATATCCTCTCATTAAAGATAAATTACATCTTTATGATAGAATATCCCGATTTATCAAATTAGTGACTTGTCACTAATTCAAATAAAGGTTATAATTAGTGATATATAGACCATAACTTTTTATTCAGCAGGCAGTTACCAACTGCCCGAAATATTTTTCCGATGCCCCGGCGAGGACAAGGGATTGCCCTTTCTTCTGCGAGAAGAAAGAGGCACAAAGAAACAGAAAATACTGCTTTTATTACTCCCTCCGTCACGGCTACGCCGTGCCACCTCCCTCAAAGAGGGAGGCTTTTTTGGCCCCCTCTTTGAGGGGGCTGTCTGCGGAGCAGACTGGGGGAGTTTAGACACACATAGGCGCACCCCTACAAACTTTTTCTCTACTAATCTATGAAAATCTCCTCATATGGTACTTGTAAAATCAAATGTAATAGTCTGATTTCATCTGGATAAATATGCCGCTGACCAACTTCTATTTTGGCAAGAGCGCTTCGAGTGATATCACATCCGCGCACTTGAAGCTGTGCTGCCAGTTGTTCTTGTGAAAGTCCCGCCTTTTTTCGCAAAGCGCGAATTTTTTGCCCCATTGCTTTCTCATAGGTTATATCCATATTCAACACACCTCCATACCAATAGGAAAAATTATGTGTTGATTTTATCTATATATTCCTTTAAAATTGCACCCATATAAGTGCAATTTTAAAGGAATTATTTTTTTGAGGGTGTTGTTATGACGATAAAAGAAAAAACCTGCTGCTTCACCGGTCATCGGGAAATCCCCGCGCATTTGTACCCCGCTCTCACAAAAGCTCTGGAAGAAACCCTTCGCGGATTGATTCGGCAAGGTGTGCTGTATTATGGAGCTGGCGGAGCTTTGGGATTCGATACGTTGGCCGCGCGTACTGTGCTGCGCTTGCGGGAAGAAATGCCCCAAATTCGCCTGATTCTCGTCCTTCCCTGCCCACAACAGGATAGGTACTGGAATTTACAGGATCAAAAAATCTACCGCGATATCATGAACCGCGCTGACAAAGTGGTTTTTCTCTCACCAAACTATACGCGCGGCTGTATGCATCGGCGGAACCGCCATCTGGTGGATTGCAGCAGTGTTTGTGTGGCTTATTGCATCAAGCCCAGCGGCGGCACTGCCTATACAGTCGCCTATGCCAAACAAAAAGGCCTGTCTGTCATCAATCTGGCAGGCAGGCTTTCGAATGAAAACAAAGCGCCCGACGGGGAATCTTCCCTGCCGGGCGGCTTTTCTATGAAATTGATGGTTTATTCCCCGTAAATTCCCTGTACCGAGACTTCTCCGGAATTGATGGTCAGCAAAGAGCCGTTAGACTGCCGCACAACGAGTTCTCCCTCTTCGGTGATATCTTCTGCAATACCGGAAAGGCGGATATTCCCGCGCTGGGTGCTTACCTGCCGTCCAATGGTCACGCAGTTTTCGCGATACTCTGAAAGCACCGATTCTGTACCCTGCTCCTGCTGACGGTTCAGCAGTTCTTCCATTTCCAGCAAAATGGCCTGCAAAACCGCTGCCCGCGACCATTTTTTCCCTGTGGCAAGATAAAGTGAAGTCGCCTTGTAGGCAATTTCTTCCGGAAAGCCCTCGGTATTCACATTGACGCCGATTCCCGGAATTACATATTCAACGCTCTCCATTTCTGCGGCCATCTCTGTCAAAATACCGCAGACTTTCTGGCTGCCAATCACTACGTCGTTGGGCCATTTGATGCGGGCGTCACAGCCGGTAAGGCTGCGAATTGCTCTGGCTACCGCCAGCCCGGCAAACAGCGTCAGGTTTGTTACCTGCTCGGGGGCTGCCTGGGGGCGAAGCAGCAGCGTGAACCACAGCCCGGTTTTAGGCGGAGATTTCCACACACGGCCCAATCTTCCCTTGCCGCCGGTCTGCTCATCGGCTACAAACACACTCCCGTGCGGCGCGCCCTTCTGCGCCCAGCGTTTGGCCTCGTTATTCGTGGAGTCTACAACCTCCAGCGTATGGATTTCCGTCACCAGTGAGCCTTTCAAACCGCTGCGGATGCTTTCTTCTGTGAGGATATCGGGCGAAGAAAGCAGGCAATACCCCTTATTGGTAACGGAATCAATGACATAGCCCTGTTCCCGCAGGGAAGTAATCGCTTTCCACACTGCTGCCCGTGAAACCCCCAGCTGCTCGCTGAGCGCTTCTCCGGAGAGGAATCCTTCTGCCTGCTGTAAAGATTGCAGCACTTTCTCTTTTGTCCGCATGGTTTTCCACGTCCTTTCTACATTCTTTGTTATTATAGCCTGTTTTGCATCAAAAAGGCAACTGCTTTTCTGCCGTCAATTGTGGGGAGACTCGCAGCAAAAAAATTTTTTATAATTCTTTTAAACCGTTGCATCAAACGCCGGGAAGAGGTAAACTATCTCTCAGTGATTTTTGCGGCTTGTGGGAACTTCCCACATATTACATGAGGAGGGATTTTATTATGTTATTCCAGTGTGAGCTTACTTCTGAACTTCTGCACACTGCTGTGCGGGTATTTGTTCTTCTTCCGGGGCTGAAACGGTCCGAATCCGGCCAGCTTCTTTCTGCCCGGGAACAATCATTCCCTACGGTATACCTGTATCACGGCGGCTATGATGACGGCAGCTGCTGGCTGCGCAAAACCAACGTGGAGCGTTATGCAGAGGAAAACGGGCTGGCGGTTGTGCTGCCCTCGGTGGGAAACAGCTACTACACCGACGCCGGCAACGGGCGCGCCTGGTTCACCTTTGTGGCCGAAGAACTTCCGCAGCTGGTTCGCGCAATCTTCCCTCTCTCTGACAAGCGGGAGGACACCTTTGTCGCGGGCCTCTCGATGGGCGGGTACGGCGCATTTAAAATGGCACTCACCTATCCTGAGCGCTTTGCTGCAGCGGCTTCCATGTCCGGTGTACTGGATATTGTGCGGCGCACCTGTCACCCCTACCCCGGCGAGTCGGTAACCCAGATTGACTTCACCGGTATCTTTTTAAAAGACCGGACGCTGGAAGGGACGGACGACGACCTGTTTGCACTGCTGGGCCGCCATCGCCCGGAAGACCTGCCCCGGCTGTACGCCTGCTGCGGTCTGGACGACCGTTTTCTTGCCGATAACCGCCGTTTTGTGAAAAAAGCACAGGAAAAAGGGGTTTTCCTGGAGTACGAGGAGGGCGCCGGTAACCACGAATGGGATTTTTGGGACCGGTATTTACGTCAGATTTTGCGCTGGATGCGGCCCTGAAACACACCATTTCTGTACCAAAAACGATGCCAGAAAAAAACACAAAGCCAGCAAAAATTTTCGGAGATTTCTACAATTAGTGAAAGATGCTCTTTACAGGCACAAGATGTTGTATTATAATAGAAGTCGTTCTCCGATTGCGCCGTAATCATATCGACGGGACTCGGAACGCTGGAAAGCTGCCGGCCGGGCCCCACATGGATTGGTGCGGCACTTTCTGAATCAAGGAGTAATCAAGGAGGCTGCCGGAATTGGTTCAGCAGAAAAAAAGTCATGTAAAAACCATTATCAAACGGAACGGAACGCAAGTCCCGTTTGATTCCAATAAGATCCGCAATGCAATTTTCAAGGCAAATTCCCACATCAGCGGCGAGAAGATTTCTGACGAACAGCTGGATGAGATCACCCTGCTGGTGGTAGCGGTATACGATGAAGCCGGAATTATTCCCACGGTAGAACAGGTACAGGATACGGTAGAGGAAAAGCTCATTGAATTTGACCTTCCCAAAACCGCCAAGGCCTATATCCTGTATCGCGCCGAACATCAGAAGATGCGCGAGATGGACGCCAACCTGATGAAGATTTATGAGCACCTGACCTTCCGTCCCAGCGCCGATGTGGATTTGAAGCGCGAAAACGCCAACATTGACGCAGACACCGCTATGGGTACCATGCTCAAGTACGGCTCTGAGGGCGCCAAGGCTTTCTATGATGAATATGTCATCCCCAAAGAGATTGCAGAAGCACATCAGAATGGTGACATCCATATTCACGACAAGGACTTTTATGCACTGACCGAGACCTGCTGCCAGATCAACCTGCTCAAGCTGTTCCACAACGGTTTTTCAACCGGTCATGGTTATCTGCGTGAGCCCAATGACATCCGCAGCTATTCGGCGTTGGCCTGTATCGCCATTCAGGCGAACCAGAACGAAATGCACGGCGGCCAGAGTATCCCCAATTTCGATTGCTGTATGGCTCCCGGTGTGGCAAAAACCTACCGCAAGCTATACTTTAAGGCACTGGCACAGTATTTGCAGCTGCACGAAGCTCTTTCTGCAAGCGATGCCAAAGCGCTGGTAGAGGCCATTAAAAACGATCTGGGAACCGATATCACTCTGAAGGATTCCAAAGAATACGGCAAGCGTCTGGTACAGTACCTGCCGCTTCACCAGCAGCAGGGCGGCTATCAGCCGATTTATGCACAGACTGCTGAGGCAGCACACCGCTATGCCTGCGATACTGCCTGGGATGAGACCGACAACGCCACGTATCAGGCAATGGAAGCACTGGTACACAACCTGAACACTATGAACTCCCGCGCCGGTGCACAGGTACCGTTCAGCTCTTTGAACTATGGCACCGACACCAGCGACGAAGCCAGAATAGTCATCCGTAATCTGCTGCTGGCTACCGAGGCCGGTCTGGGCGACGGTGAAACCCCCATTTTCCCGGTGCAGATTTTCAAGGTCAAGGAAGGCATCAACTACAATCCCGGAGACCCCAACTATGATTTGTTCAAGCTGGCAATTCGGGTTTCTGCCAAGCGACTCTTCCCCAACTTCAGTTTTCTGGATGCTCCCTTTAACCTGCAATACTACAAGCCCGGCGACTATGACAGCGAAGTCGCTTATATGGGATGCCGTACCCGCGTGATGGGCAACACCTATGACCCCAACCGCGAAGTTACCTGTGGCCGCGGCAACCTGAGCTTTACTTCTATTAACCTGCCCCGCCTTGGAATTGAAGCCAAGGGCGATATTAAAAAATTCTACGAGCTGCTTGACAGCCGGATTGATCTGGTAATCGAACAGCTGCTGCACCGCTTTAAGATTCAGTGCAGCAAGAAGGTCTACAACTATCCCTTCCTGATGGGACAGGGCGTGTGGATTGACTCTGAAAAGCTGGGCCGCGAGGATACGGTGGCTGAAGTGCTGAAGCACGGTACACTCAGCATCGGATTTATCGGCCTGGCAGAGACGCTGAAAGCGCTCACCGGCAAGCACCACGGCGAGAGCGCTGAAAGCCAGAAGCTGGGCCTGGAGATTATCGGACACATGCGCAAGCGCATGGACGATGAATCTGAAAAGACCCGCCTGAACTGGAGCCTGCTGGCAACTCCTGCCGAGGGTCTGAGCGGACGGTTTGTCCGGATTGACGCAGAAAAATACGGCAAGATTCCCGGCGTAACCGACCGCGAATACTACACCAACTCTTTCCATGTTCCGGTATATTACCCCATCAGTGCATACCGCAAGATTCAGCTGGAAGCCCCCTATCATGCTCTGACCAACGCTGGCCACATCAGCTATGTTGAAATGGACGGCGATGCCTGCAAGAATCTGGAGGCATTTGAGAGCGTCATCCGCTGCATGAAGGAAGCCGGAATCGGTTATGGTTCCGTGAACCATCCGGTAGACCGCGACCCGATTTGCGGTTACAACGGTATTATCGGTGAGGTATGCCCCCGCTGCGGACGCCGTGCAGGAGAGTCCGTCAGCCGCGAAAAGCTGGATGAGCTGCGCAAGAAATACCCCAATGTTCCGCAGTATCATTGTGACTGCTGAGAACACAATAACTTGTATGATAAACTTTTGAAATAAAAAATGCCAAGGAGGAAACGATGATGACTGAGATGAGAAACCACAACGAAGAAAAGGCAATTGGCGAGGGCGTAGGATTTGAGCGTATCCGCCGCATCACCGGATATCTGGTTGGCACCACCGACCGTTGGAACAACGCAAAGCGTGCTGAAGAGCGTGACCGCGTAAAGCACACCATCAGCAAATAATGTGACAGAGATCACAATACAGAAAAACGGAGCCGTTCAAAAGAGCGGCTCCGTAATGAAAATTAAAAACCGATGTGGGGTCTGTTGACTACACATCGGTTTTTGCTATATATTTATTTTCCGATATCAGAATACCTGTAACTTTCATATATGCTAAGAACCATTCTTCCAAAATTTGCGCCGAACTCTTCGTCATCTTCATCATCAAGTAAATAAGAAAAATCGCTTTTGGGTTTTCCAATTCTACTATCTGCAAAATCAAGAATTCCGCATACCACATTTTCATCATTAAACAATATGTGGTTAAGGCTGAAGTCACCATGTAGCAAAACCAAATCTTTTCTTTTGATTGGAAAAACATCTTTTTTGTTATGCAGACAATATAAGAATTTTGCTATAATTTCTGCATTTTGAAAAAGAGTTCTTTCATCCAACATTAAAAACTCTGCTTTAGATAAATTTTTGCCATTTAATCGTTTGGAAACAAAGTACACGAATTCTTCATGACCAGCAGAGAATGTACCGCTAAAAAGAACATTCGGAATATCTAATGGTACTTTTTGTTTCAATCCTTGCAACACCTGCATTTCAACTTTTAAGCAGTCGCTTGCTTTGCGATGCTTCGGGAGTTTCATGACCATCTCTTTATTAACACAAAAAACTTCTGAATGATTTCCACATCCGATAAACTCTATAGATTTTACTCGAATTGACTTTGAGATGATATCTTTTGCTTGCTCTATAGAATACTTCATTTGTCAGCTCTTTCCTATATATAAAAATAAACATATAAACGGTGAAAAAGTAACCTTTCCACCGTTTAATAAAGACTTTGTTATCACATCTGAGCTAAAGAGTAGCTCCGTTTTTGTTTGTAAATGTGTGTTTCGAAAAGATTCAAAGCTTATGTTGCCAGCGATTTCAGATAAGCGGCGGTTTCTTGCAGCCGTTCGGGGTTATTTTCCCAGTCGCCTTCAAAGCTGATGGTTCCGTCATATCCACATTCTTTCAGCGCACGGAAAATCGCCTCATAATCGGCGCCATCCCCGGGGTACGGGGCTTTTCGGGTAATGGGGTGCGCAATATGGCAGTGACGCAGCAGGTCGCCCGCTCGTTTCAGCACAGAAAGCGGTTCGTTTTCCTGACCGGCATGATAGAAATCGCAGAGCACAGCTTTGGGGCCTTCCGGCAGGCTTTCCAGCAGGTCAAGCGACTCGCCCACCGTATTCAGAAAGCTGCACTCCTTTTTGCACAGCGGCTCGATTGCCACAGCAATTCCCTTTTCCCCCAGTATTTCTGCTGCCTGGCGGTAAAAGATTTTGAACTGCTCTTTTCCCTTTTCCCGGCCAAAATCATCGTTTAGCTCGCGTGCGCCGCCGGAACCCAGCACAGCTGCTTTCACACCCAGCGCAGAAAGACGCTCGGCTGCGGTTTTCAGATACGCCCGGTTGCGTTCTTCGTCCAGCGGAGCATGGCCCAGCGGCCAGTCACCCGGCAAAAACAGGTTTGCCGCCAGCATGGGAAAACCCACCTTTTGCAAATGAGCTAGATTTGCTGCAAATTCTTCTTCGCTCATAGCACAAATAGGTGCGATACCCGATTCGAGATAATCAAAACCGCAGCTTTTTGCCAGCTCTGCCTGTTCGAACCCTCCGCAAAAACCGATCTGCATAACAATTCCTCCCAAATGGATTTTTACACGCCGGAATACGCAGCGAACCCGCCGTCTACCGGCAGCACTACGCCGGTAACAAACCCTGCAGCCTTTTTGGAGACCAGGAACAGCAGGGCGCCTACCAGTTCTTCCGCCTCGCCGAAACGGTTCATCGGCGTACCGCGCAGAATCTTATCGGTACGGGGGGTAGGCTCTCCGGCCTCGTTGAACAGCAAAGCGCGGTTCTGGTTGGTGACAAAGAAGCCCGGTGCGATGGCGTTCACGCGGATGCCCTGCGGAGCAAAGTGGACAGCCAGCCACTGGGTAAAGTTACTGACAGCCGCTTTTGCGCCGGAATAGGCGGGGATCTTGGTCAGAGGCGTAAAGGCGTTCATGGAGGAAACATTCAGGATGCAGGCATCGTCCTTGCCGATGAGGTCAGGGGCGAAAACCTGGGTCGGAATGAGCGTTCCCAGAAAATTCAGGTTAAACACAAACTGTACACCCTCGGGATCCAGATTGAAAAAGGTCTTGATGTCGGTGCGGTCTACGTCGCCGTCCTCGCAGTACTCCTTATCGGTGGTGGCGCGGGGATTATTGCCGCCGGCACCATTGAGCAGAATATCGCAGCTTCCCAGTTCCCGGAGCACGGTCTGATGAGCCTGCTCCATGCTCTCTTTGCTGAGAACATCGCATGGAACGGCCAATGCACAGCCACCCTCGTCGCGGATAGCCTGCGCTTCTCTTTCAGCAGCTTCGCCGTTTTTATCCAGCAGGGCAACCTTTGCACCGCAGGCAGCCAGCGCCTTGGCGAACATGCTGCACAGCACGCCGCCTGCACCGGTGACAACGGCGGTCTTGCCGCTTAAATCAATGGAAAAAGGCAGATTCATGGTACTTACTCCTTTGCATATTTATCCAGTGTTTCCCAAATACCGTTGAGGTAGGCAGCGCCCAAAGCCCGGTCATACAATCCATAACCTGCGCGGCCTGTCTCCCCCCAGATCATGCGCCCGTGGTCGGGGCGGACATAACCTGTAAAGCCGTTGTCGTGCAGAATCTTCATGATACGGGGGATATCCAGCGAACCGCAGGCGGAGAAATGAGCGGATTCCTCAAAACTGCCGTCGTCCAGAATCTTCACATTGCGCACGTGCATAAAGTGGATGCGGCCCATTTTGCTGTATTCGTCGATCATGGAATAGATATCGTTGGCCTTGGTGCAGCCCAGAGAACCGGTGCAGAAGGTCAGACCATTGGCGGGGCTGTCCACCAACTTCAAAAAGCGGTCGAGGTTTTCTTTGCAGGTGATGATGCGGGGCAGGCCGAAAATATTCCACGGCGGATCATCGGGATGGATGGCCATATTCACGCCGGATTCTTCGGCCACGGGGATGACAGCCTCGAGGAAATACTGGAGATTCTCCCACAGTTTTTCTTCGGAAACATGGCTGTATTCTTCAAACAGCGCTTTCAAATCCTCTTTGCGGTAGCTGCTGTCCCAGCCGGGCAATGAGAGCTCCCCAGTGAGGGGATCCATCTTTTCCAGCTGGTCTTTATAATAAACCAGCGCATTGGAGCCGTCGGCCAGCACCTTATCCAGCTGGGTACGAGTCCAGTCAAACACGGGCATGAAGTTGTAGCAGATACACTTTACCCCGGCTTCGCCCAGACGGCGGATATTTTCCTGATAATTAGCGATATAGCGGTCGCGGGTAGGCTTGCCCAGCTTGATATCCTCGTGCACAGGCACGCTCTCGATGACATCGAATACCAGACCGGCGTCCTCCACCTGCTGTTTCAGGGCCTGGATGCTCTCACGGCTCCACACCTCGCCTACCGGCACGTCATACACGGCGGTGACGATACTGCGCATATTGGGAATCTGGCGGATTTTTTCCAGCGTCACGGGGTCATGCGCGCCATACCAACGGAAGGAGAGTTTCATCAGACGGCCTCCTTTTCCAGAACTTCTTTCAGGGAAGCAAACGCCAGACGGAATGCAGCTTCGCCCTTACTGGCGGCTTCTTTTTCTTCCCGATGGCCATTTTCGAGTGCAGCCAGTCCGGAAAAGTCCACCAGATGGGGTTCCAGACTCAGCACACCGGCATAGCCTCTTTCATCCAGCTGAGAGAGGATTTCGAGCAGATGGCCATCGCCTTGGCCGGCGGGAACCACTTTACCGCCCTCCCACAGGGCATCTTTCACGTGGACATAGTCGATGTAAGGCTTGAGCATCTCAAAGGCTTCCAGTGTATCCTGCTTACACTGCACGAAGTTGGCAAAATCGAAAGTACAGCGGAAGTGGGCACCGAACAGCTCCTGGAACAAATCCAGGCACCGGGCGGCATTATCGCCATAAATTCCCTTTTCGTTCTCATGGAGCAGAACAATATCGTTTTCCCGTGCGCACTCGATAAAGCATCTCAGGCGGCGGAGCACCTCTTCCCGATATGCAGCCGGGTCTTCCCCTTCGGGAATATAGAAGCTGAACATGCGGATATAATGGATGCCGAGAATTTTGGCCTGCTCCACAACATGGCGGAACAACTCCATATGGGGCTCAAAATCATCGGTAATCTTGATTTTTCCGATAGGAGAACCCACAGCGGAAACGCCGATTCCAGCTTCTTCCAGACGATGGGCGATTTCCTTGGTTTCGTCCAAGGTGTATTCGGTAATATTTTTTCCGTCTGCTCCGCGGATTTCCATCTGGGGGATATGCAGATCCCGGAGCACCCGAAGCTGCTCATCCAGAGAAGGGTCAATCTCATCGGCGAAACCGGAAATAGTAACGCGATATTTCATTTCCATAAAACAGTTATTCCTTTCTGTATGGTGTGTGGGGCGCATAGTATGCGCCCGAAACTTTCATCTTTCATACAAATGTAGTTGGTGGGCAACATCTTTGTCGATTCTGATTCCCCTTTTTGGGAACAGAGGAAGATTTCATCAGAAACAAAGAAAGCCCCTTTTTTTCTTTCAAAAAGGGGCCTCTTGAAAAATATCCCACCGGGATATTTTTCAATTCACCACCAAAAATGCGCCTTTCAGGTTTAGGTATTTCGTCCGTTGCGACGGGCGACTCAAAGGGGCGCTGCCCCTTTGGATTCCCCGCAGTCTTCGCTGCCGCTACGGTCGGCGCCCTGTTTGTGTGCCACGGGCACACGGCGCCCTTTTGAAAAAGGTTGACGAAAACTTTATAGTCGCGGGAAAACAAGCTCTCACTTTCAGCTTTCTCCCCGCGAAACAAGAGTTACAGCAGAGCGGGCGTTTTGCTCTCGTTGGATTCGTAAATACCCAGCATCAGATTCAACGTTCGGCAGGCTTCGTCAAAATCAATGGCGAAATGCTCGCCGTCTTCCAGACACCGGTAGAAATCTCCGATCAATGCCTGATGGCTGGCGCCCCAACAATCTTTTCCCGCATGAGGCAGAGCCGGGAATTCCTGTTTTACCGGCTTTTTCCCATTTTCCGCTACAGTCACTTCGTCGCCTTCGATACGCAGCACGGCCTTTTCACACACGATCTCCACTACTACTGGGGAATCGGTACAATAGGCGGTGGTTGCATAAAACAGGGCATTGCAATTCGGGAATTCGATATAGGCTTCGGCGGTGTCCTCCACCTCGATGACCTCTTTCAGGTGATGGTTGACTACCCGCCCCTCCACGCTCTTCGGTTCGCCCAGCAAATACCGCAGCAAATCCAGCGTATGGATGGACTGGTTAATCAGCACGCCGCCGCCCTCTGTCTTCCAGGTGCCGCGCCAGCCGCTTTCCGTGTAGTAAGGCACGTCGCGCTTCCAGGTAACAAAAGCTCTTGCGCCCAACACTTTGCCAAAAGTATTTTCTGTCAGGAAACGGCGCACAACCTGCGTGCCGGGATTATACCGGTTCTGGAAGCTCACGCCCAGCTGACGCTCCGGGTGCTGTGCCAGCACTGCCCGAAGCTGCGCCTGCTGTTCTTTAGAAATAGCCGGGGGCTTTTCCATCACCACATCCAGTCCTTTTTCCAGCGCTTCTATCGCCATGGGCACATGCAGATAGTGCGGCGTGCAGATGTGCAGCGCGTCCAGCTTCTCTTTTTCCAGCATTTCTTCCAGGCTGGCATAAGCATTTCCGCCCAGCCTGCCTGCAAATTCTTCCGCCCGCTCCGGACGGATATCGGCAAAGGCTGCCAGCTCAATCGTTTCCATATGGTGCAGCACTTCTGCATGCACATGGGCAATGCCGCCGCAGCCAACAATTCCAACCCGTTTCACAAACGAGCCCTCCTTCCCAACTCTTGCAAATCAGCAGAGAAACCGGTAGGGGAAATCCCGTTTCCGAGTTCCCCCTGCCTCGTTTTACATACTCTTTATTTTCTTTCAGAACCGTAGGTGCCGTCTACATCAAAGGTAACGGCCTCTTTTTCCTCTTTCTTTTTGGAATTTGCACGGCGTTTATTCAGTTCTTCCAGGAAGCGCTCTTCATCCAGCGGCAGCTCCACTGTCTCATCCAGCCAGGAAGACAGGTGCATCGCATTGGAAAGGGTCAATCCATTGATGCCCTCTTCTCCACCGGCCACCAGCGGCTCGCCGCGCAGGATATTGGCGGCAAAGGCCTTGAGCACACCGTTATGCTGCGGATTCTGTCCGTCGGTTTCCACCTCGATGACTTCCATCTTCGGCTTATCGAAGCCCTGCGGGCAGGTGTAGCAGAATTCGCGCTCGTTCTGTGCCAGTTTATACAGAGTGAGCTTATCATTCTCGCAGACCAGCTTGCCCATCTCCAGCGCAACTTCAAAACGGTTGGTGCCGGGAGCGTCGCCGGTGGTGGTGACAAATACACCAGTTGCGCCGTTGGGGTACTCCAGATAGGCGGTCACGTCGTCTTCTACTTCGATATTGTGCCACTTGCCCTCATGGCAGAAAGCGCGCACGCGGCTGGGCATACCGCAGATCCACTGGATCAGGTCCAGATTGTGGGGGCACTGGTTCAGCAGCACGCCGCCGCCTTCACCGTCCCAGGTAGCACGCCAGGAACCGGAATCATAATAGGACTGGGTGCGATACCAGTCGGTGATAATCCAGTTCACACGCTTGATAGCGCCCAGCTCTCCGCTATGTACCAGCTCGTGCATTTTGCGGTAGACACAGTTGGTGCGCTGGTTGAACATCATGCCAAAAACCTTGCCGCTCTTTTTAGCAGCTTCATTCATCTCGCGCACGATTTTGGTATAAACACCTGCGGGCTTTTCGCACATGACATGCAGTCCCTTTTCAAACGCACGCATCGCCAATATGGGGTGCTGGTAATGCGGCACGGCAATCAGCACAGCATCGCAGATACCGCTGTCAATCAGGTCGTCGCCCTCGGTGAAAATCTTCACGTCATCCGGCAGATTTTCTTTTGCCCAATCCCGGCGGGACTGTGCGCGGTCAGCGACAGCTACCAGCTTCAGTTCCGGTACATCACCGTTTGTAATCCGTTTGGAATGGTCGGAGCCCATATTACCTACGCCAATAATTCCAATTTTAACCTGTTCCATTGTCATTTCCTCCCAGTTCATCCGCTCAGCGATAGCCAAGGGTATTCAGATAGTCATAGCTGCTCTTCAGGCAGTCAAAGGGGCTTTCCCCATAGCAGTCGTCCTGCTCTACCAGTGCATATTTGACACAACCGGTTTTTTCAAAGGCTTCCATGATTTTGGGGAAGTTCATATTTCCGCTGCCTACTGCGGCCATACGGTATTCCCAGCCTTTTACGCTCATATCTTTCAGGTGCACGCAGGGAATCCGGTCTTTCAAAGCATCGATCCAGTAATAAATGTCAGCGCCTCCGGCCTGTACCCAATAGGTATCCAGCGTGAAGCCCATTTCTTCTGCGGTAAAGTCCTCCATCAGCGTTTCAATAATACGCTTGCCGTCGAACTTTTCAAACTCGACGTTGTGGTTATGGTACATGAACTTCTTGCCTGCTGCTGCAATTTTCTTTGCCGGCTCCTTATAGTCCATGGCAAAGTGTTCCAGCCACTCTTTGGTGCGGTATTTATCGGGCATCATGCCGATACCAATATAATCGCAGCCCAAAATATCGTGCTCTTTAATCAGGGCGTCGGTGTCATTCAGGATGCGGTCTGGTTTGCTGTGTGTCAACACGATTTTCAGACCAAATTCGTCGCAGGTTTCACGGATGAATTCCGGACGGATGGGGCCGATTGCAGAAAGCTGCACGCTTTTATAGCCGATTTCAGCTACCTTTTTCATGGTGAAGCGAAAATCTTTTTCGTTTTGCAGGTAATTGCGAAGTGTATACAATTGTGCGCCGATCATCATTGCGAATTCCTCCCTTACAAATTAGCTTTGTATTTTTTCACGGCTCTTTTATTTCCGGGGAAAATTTCCACGGGTTTTGGTTACCCTCAGTATAGCACGCCTTTGCCCGGGAAACATTGCGAAAGCAGGGAAAAACATTGCAAAAAACGATGTTTTGATTTATAATAATATCCCAGTATTTCAAAGAACATTTTCTTTTTTTCAGCAAACAAGTTCTTTTTTGGGGATGCAGAAGCAGATTTGATGAACGTTTTTGGTAAGGAGGCAGTGTATGGAAGGAACTTTGCCTGATTTTCTCATGTACAAGCATACGCTGGACAGGCAGCGGCGATCGAGTTATGACATTCACTGCCACAGTTTTTTTGAGCTGTACTATTTTCTTCGCGGGGATGTGCTGTACCGGGTGGAAGGCCGCCAATATCAGCCGCAGCCGCACAGCCTGTTATTGATGGCCCCCAATGTGCTGCACGGCATTAAATTTGAAAACGACTGTGAGTATGAGCGGTATGTGCTGCATTTTACAGAGCAGGCACTGCCCGCTGAAACACGCTCTTTTCTGCTGGCTCCTTTTTACCGCAAAACAGCACGGGGGGAAATTTATTTTCTGCATGCGCAGGAGGTACACATGCAGGAACAGTTTGAAAACCTCATTGCCTGCGCCCAGCTTCCGCCGGAATTCAAAACAACGGGCGAACATATTGCACTGCAAAATGTCCTTTTACAGTTGGTGCGTATGAGTGCGGGAGAACCGCGGGCTTCTGCCGAGGAAGCCGTTTCGCCGGTAATTGCACGCGTATTGCAATATCTCAACGAGCATTTGACGGAGCCAATTCGGCTGGAAGATCTTTCTGCACATTTTTTCATCAGCCGCGACCATTTAAACCGATTGTTCCGCACGGCTACCGGCACCACGATTTTGCAGTATATCAATCACAAACGCATCTCTCTGGCAAGACAGTATATTCTTTCGGGAGAACCTGCCGCTCAGGCTGCCGTCTTATGCGGTTTTCACGACTATTCGGTTTTCTTTCGGACATATCGCAAAATTTTGGGCTGTTCCCCCTCCGAAGACCGTCAACGCCTCTTTTCCCCGCAGGGTACAACGCGCCCGCTGAAAAACGAAACACTCTCGCGCATGCAGGAAGAAATATACGAAGGCCCGCCGCATGAAGGGGAAATTTTCTCCTTTCCGACGGGGCAGAATCGTTGACTTTCTGCGAAAAAAAGGGTATCATGAAGCACAGAAAAAAATAAAAGGAGCGGTGTTCATGCCTATTCCCAGCGATCCGGTTATTCTTCTGAGCTTTGTTAACACCAAGCTGCGCGATTTTCATTCTTCCCTTGATGACCTTTGCAAAACCTTGCAGGTTGACCCGGAAGATGTAACAAGCAAGCTTGCCGGTATCGGCTATGAATATGATGCAAAGCTGAACCGCTTTGTATAAACAGAAAAATCCCCCGGAATGCGTCAGCGCAGTCCGGGGGATCATTTTTTACTTGATTCAAGCCAATTCCAACTTGGAATTCAGCACTTCTTCGCGGGTGGGAATGGAGACAGCGGCACCCGAACGGGAAATTGCAATGGCGGAGGCTTTGGAAGCTTCTGCAACCGCCTCTTCCTGCGTCATGCCGCGTGCGGTACAGGCCAGAAAATATCCGGCAAAGGTATCGCCAGCAGCGGTGGTATCTACAATCTGCGTTTTGTACACGCCATGACGGAAATTTTTCTCGCTGTCACGGTACAGGACTCCCTGGCTGCCCAATGTCAGCACCACCTTCATATGCGGATATCGGGCCAGCAGGGTATCAGCAATGCGGTTGGGCTCTTTTTCGCCTGTCAGGGCTTCGCCTTCAATCTCATTGAGAATCAACCAGGTGATGCAGTTCAAATTGCAGTTCTTCAGGTCATCCCGCACCGGAGAGGGATTCAACGCGATATTCATCCCCTTTTTCGCCGCTTTTTCAATCAGGTAATCAACATGGTTGATTTCATTTTGCAGCACCAGAATTTCTTCGCCGGAAAAGCCCGACAACACCTGATCGATAAACAGCTCGGTCATCTGCCAGTTGGCGCCGTTGTACAGCAAAATACAGTTCTGCCCGGATTCGGCCTCCACCTGAATGATCGCTTTTCCGGTATAACCATTGATTGTTTCAACAAAAGAGACATCTACCCCTGCGGATTGCAGCAGCTGGAGCAGAAATTTTCCATCTTTGCCGATTTTACCGGCATGATAGACCTCAGCTCCAGCTTTCGCCAGTGCAACCGATTGGTTCAGCCCCTTTCCTCCGGGGAAAACCTCCATTTCCAGCGAGGAGATGGTTTCTCCCGGCCGGACAAAGTGTTCGACTGTATACACGTGGTCGATATTCATCGAACCAAAATTGAGAATTCTGCGCTGCATGAAAATGACAACTCCTTCTTCGTTTACGGGTTTTGTGCTGCCCGTTTGACAAAACGTTCCCGATAAATCAGCTTTCCTCTCACCCGTTCTGATTGCATCAGTGAAATCGATTCCACTGTCATGGATACGGGCTGTGCGGAAAAGGTTGGCGGGGCGGGCAATTCAACGCGCCGGGCCAATGTAATATGAGCGCGAAAAGGCTTGCGGTCAAATGGCAGCCCCTGTTTTTCCAGCGCATCGCGCAGCTGCCGCACCAATACTTCCAGCTCTGACGAGCGGCAAATTCCGGCCCACCACAGATCTCCAAAATTCCCTGTACCCGAAAGCGTGAGGGAAAAGGGCCGGAAATCGATTGATTCCATTGCCTGCTGCACCTCGCGCAGACGGTTGGTCTCTCCAATAAAAGCCAGTGTCAGATGAAGATTCTCAGGGTGCGTAAAGTTTCCCGAAAGGCTCTGCTGCTTCAGCTGTGCGACCGAATCAAGCAGGCTGCGCCGGACTTCAGGTGAAAAACGTATGGCGATAAATAACCGCATGCTTTTTTTCCTCCCACTCACTTCTTGCATTTATAGTATAGCAGAAATTGGGAATGATACCAATACTTTAGAAGAAAATTTTATTTATTTTTCATACATTTAGAAAGCGACTTATAAAAAATCGTACGCTGTATAGCAAAATAAGTTTCCAAAACAAAAATCCTCACAAATTCCCTTTTACAGGAATCTGTGAGGATTTTGTTATCGGATCGCACTTGTGAATCAAGATGAATTCACATTTGAATTTTAAAATTCAAGGCAAAATATCCGTCGTAAGATTTCTTACTGATTCTTCTTTGCGGCGCGTGCTGCAATCAGTTCCTTAGAAAGACCGATACGGTTCGTCTTGAAGTGGAAGAAAGGACGCTCGGGCAAAGTCAGAATCTCAACGGGCATCATATGGGGTTCGAGGACTGCATTAACAGCATCACGAATATCGTCTACTGTATAACCGTCTTCAAGCACCACATACAGATACGGCAGGAAGAAGCCCTCGTGCTCGTCATCGGGAATCAAGACAAAGAACTCGTCCTTCATACCCTCGATTTCAGCATCGGCAATCAGGTTTTCCATGGGCAGGATGCACAGCTCGCCGCCGCCAAAACGGGGGGATTCGCCACGGGTTAGGGTATAAATTACACCGTTTTCGGTCATATAACCCAAATCGCCCAAATGCAGCCAGACATTACCGTCTTCGTGCAGCTGCAATGCTTTTGCCGTAGCCTCGGGATTATCATAGCCCAGCATATTGCCAGGGCCTGTCTTGCAGATTTCGCCTATCTGATTATACCCCAATTCTTCATGGGTGCCGGGTTTGAAAATACTGATGGTAGTCAAAGGCATGGGAATGCCTACATTACCATTGCGGATTGGCTCGGGAGACATGGGGAGAGAAACACTAGACCCTGCTTCACTGCAGCCATAACCGGTGGTATAAGTAGCTTTGCAGTTATGGTCAATCAGATACTGCTGAGCACGACGTAGCTGCTTATTATTACTTGCTTCACTGCCAGCGCCAGCAGAGAAGAGGTGAGACATGTCATAATCATCCGGTACACGCTTGCTGTTCATAACAATCTCCATGAACATGGGGATCAGGGGCCAGCAGTTAGGCTTATAATGCATCATCTCAATATCGATGTCATTTACATCGCAGAAAGGATCGAGAATCAGCAGCTTATTGGAAGCCAGAGGCAGAATCAACATGGCAACCACGACAGCTATCAGACAGGGCGGCAGCGCAGTGACCAGCCAAGTAGGACGGAAGGCATCAGAAGCACCATAAAAATTCATCTGATGGACAATGCCGATCATTGTATTGGAAGAATGGATGACCTGCTTGGAAGGGCCGGTAGAACCACTGGTATAAGCACAAAACAACGGGCGATCTACGTTAACATCAGCTTCAACAGTGCCGGTGTAGCTCTCACCCTGAGCAAGGAATTCATCCCAGCTCATGGTGTGCTCGCCGCTGGCACACTCTTCGGGATAGAGGCTATCGAGAGTCTCACGAACATTGTCGCGAAGATTATCATAATTGCAGGAAACGCAAGGATCTACCAGAACGATTTTCTCAACTTTACCATCATTCACATAAGCGTCCATCTCTTCTTTAGAGAGGAAAGTATGGGCAATAATGGTTTTAGCACCGGAACGGACAACAGCTTCTACATTTTCTGCCAGGGTGTTATCGCGGCACAACAGTGCAGCACCGATTTTTTCAGCAGCCAGCAGCAAATAGAGGAATTCCGGCACAGAACGGAGAAAAACCGGAATCTGATCGCCTTCACCAAAGCCGATTGCACGAAGAGAACGGGCGACAGCGTCTGTGTTTTCCCAGAAAGTACGCCAGGTAATATCGTCACCATAGTAATGCAGCGCAACTACATCCAAGCCGGGCATATTTTTTTCCAGATATTCCCGCAAAGTGCAGCGGGGAACCTGTAGATTGGCAATCATCTGCGGGGGATAAAATTTCATCCAAGGACGATCAACACTAGGCTTACCAGTTAAAACAGTCTTTTCCATAAAATTGATTTTCCTCCTCGACACTAAGAAATGAGTGTTGTATTTTTTACAATATTGTTAGCACGTCAGCATTTACCGCATTTTGCTTAAAACTTCCAAAGTTTGGCTGACGGTATTAACGATACCATATTTCAATCATGAAGTCTTGTGATTCAAGTTGACAAAATGTGCTGATTTTCCTGTTGTGTTTATTCAATTCGATATTTAATATTCTTATGTCTAAATTTTATTCAAATTTTATCTTCATTTAGAAAAATATACTTTTCTTTGTTTGCTGTTTATACAAAAACAGAGACGCTGCCATTACGACAGCGTCTCCTGAAATTCATTATAAGTATTTATGGATTAGTGGCTTACCTTACGGCGATAAACAACCACGCCGCCCATAGCAGCTACGCAAACCAGTGCCAGAACAATGTACAGAGTTACATTGGTGGCATCTCCCGTAGAAGGAGATTTATCGGGATTGGTGGTAGCGTTGGGAGCCTGAGAGCTGGTGCTGCTTTCGGAAGAACCGGGAGCAGTGGTCGGCTCAGTAGTGGGCTTATCGGTCGGATCAGTGCTAGGATCGGTAGTCGGATCGGTGGTCGGATCAGCAGTAGGCTCTGCGGTCGGCTCTGCAGTAGGCTCTGCGGTCGGCTCTGCAGTAGGCTCTGCGGTCGGCTCGGGAGTTGCGGTCGGCTGCACAGCCGGAATGGTCACGGTAATTTCGCTGGGAGTAATGGTAGCATCTACAGGCTTAGCATCCTTATCAGCAACCTTCAAGCCATTCACATTAAAGGAAATATCTCCAGTCACGCCTGCCTTAACGTTAAAGCTAAAGGTAACCAAACGACCGGTAGTGGTAATAGCAGTTCCGTTATCGCCCAGATATCTGCAAGTATCCGGAACGTTCTTGGGGAAACTGGTCAGAGCACTATCAAAAATGTTGGTTGCGACATCTGCAGTTTCAACCGGGTCTACTTTCTCTCCCTCATAGGCCAGATCAAACTGAATACCTTTAATGGGGGTAGTTTCAGTAAGGCTGATTGTAACATCAATTTTTGCCTTGTCCGCGCTCAGAGCTGCGGTCAGAGAAAGCTTGGTGTTACCCTTTTCTGTGTCGCCTTCAGCCGCAAAAACAGTTGTGCACATAGTCACTGCCAGGCACAGCACGCACAGAAAAGAAATGATTTTCTTTTTCATGGTTATGATACCTCCTTAATATTTTCCCAAACAGAAAGATGCTGCAAGATTTTCCCGCGCTTTGAAAGCCCGGGAAAATCTATAAAGCATTTCCTGCATTGGATACAAGAGAGAATAACTGCACAGAATACACAGGATTCTGTGTGGTTATAATGGGATTTTCTGCTGCACAGAAAACCCTGCTTCAGTAAGGCCGCTGGTATTATTCACCAGTTTCCCCCACTGGTTCAAACATAACCGTTACCGTAACTTCAGCTTTCGGCATAGTAAAGGTATAGGTTCCATCCTCTGCAGGAGTGAGTTCCCCTTTTTGCACTCCGCCGTCTGCATCTGTATAAGCGTACGTTACTGCTGCAATTTTGAATCCATCATTAGGAGTTGCAGTAACCGTTACGGTTTCGTCAGCTTTGGCTTCTTTCGGAGAAACTTCTACAGTACCATTTTCTGCAGTAACGTTTACCAAATAAGTGGTTTCCGGCTCTGTAACATCCTGCTCAAATTTAACAGAAACTGTTACGTCAGCTGCCGGCATAGTAAAGGTATAGGTTCCATCCTCAGCAGCGGTGATGGTCTCTGTTTTTTGTTCGCTGGAAGCAGCATCCGTATAGGTGTATGTTACTTCTGCGATTTTATATCCCTCAGCAGGAGTTGCGGTGATCTTTACAGTGTCATCGGCTTTTGCCTCTTCGGGGGAAACCTCTACAGTGCCATTTTCTGCTGCAGCAGCGGTAACTGTATAAGTTTCCGGCTCTACAACAACCTCTTCAAACTCAACATAGACTGTTACGCACTCAGCGGGCTTGGTGAATTCATAAACGCCTTCTCCGTTCTGAGCAATCTCAACCTTATTGACTGTTTCATCGGTTTCTGCTGCGGTTTCGGGCTCATCGGGGGTTTCTTCCTCGGCTGCCGGAGTTTCGGCCACATAATAAACGGAGCCAATCTGATATCCTTCGTCCGGGGTGATATTCAACTGGATCATGCCGCCTTCTGCCTTGGTAGCAGCCTCACGCTCAGGATCCACAGGGGTTACTTCGGAATCACCGCCCATGATTCCGCCCAGGTCGCCCATACCGGAATCGGCCAGAGAAGTCATGGTAGCAGTTCCATTTTCACCAACATTCATTACGACAGCTGCATGCAGGCTGCAGTTTTCGCAGATATAAGCCTGCTCTTCTGCATTATACACATAGTTGTGTCCGGTAGCCTCTGCACCCTCTGCAATCACCTTATCACCAGCAACCAAGCCATATGCATTGGTACGCTTCTGGGTAAAGGCGGGGGAATAGCAGGTAGCATCCACGCTCACATCGGAAGCCTCGCCGCTCAGGTCAGCCAGCATTGCTTCCATGGGCATATCCTCGCGGATATTGGCACACCACAGGAATTCTTCGTTGGCGTTATCATTTTCATCGCTGAGCCGGAGCTGATAATCCGGGTTGTAGTTAATTGCTTCCTTCGTATAGGACTCGTCCATATTCGGATAAGAGAAGGTGTAATTGGTTGCAATATTGACCGTCATAGTGGGGACAGCCTTCAGCTTTTCAGGATTAAACTGCAAGCCGACAACTTGACCGTCCTGCATAATCGGATCATAGCTGTTTGCAAAATCGTAATCGTTGTACACGCACAGAGCTGCGATCGGCTTGTTGGAAACCGTCTTATCGCCCTCGGGGTCTACATAATAGGAAGTAGCGGTAAAGGCGCGTCCATCGCCGCTGTAGGTGACGTCGTTATATTCCTTCAGAACACCCAGCGGGCTGACACCGTCTTCAGCAGCCAGATTGTAGGTATAAATCGTATTATTCAGGTTGAAATACAACTGATTGCCGTACAGGCCCAGGCTGTGGGTCAGTGCAGGATACTGCTCGTTGAAGGTGAAGTCCAGTTTCACTTCGTCAGCCAGTTCCAAGCCTTCAACATCGTCGTTCGGGAATTCGCCAGTACCATAATCGAACAGGATCTCTGCATAGGTATCTTCTTTAGCGCTGTCCATAAAGCCGGAACTGCCGGAGCTGCTGTCCTCCCAATAATCGGGGTCTGTCATTGCACGCATCTTCATCTTGTCGCCGTTTTCGCGGTCCACACGATTACTGTGCATCATTGCATCTATATCGATATTGTAATCTTCACCGCTGCTGCCGGAATCGTCTCCCTGCTCCATCATCTGGCGGTAGGAAGCCAGCGTCGTGCCGCCATCTACATAATACCAGTTGGTACCGTCGTTATAGATCTTACTGATAGCGCCGCTGAACCAGCTGTCTTCGTAGCAGACATTATTGCTCTTGATTTCATCCGGATTTTCAACTTTTTCATACTTGGGATGATTCGGATCGTAACTCTCGCTGTCTTCGGGAATATTGTCGGAAGGAACGAGCACATTACCGTTCTCGTCCACCTGCGGGACATAGGTGACGCCATCATACTGGCTGTCAATATAGTCAATGGAACCTTCATAGAGATTTCCCATCGTTTCGGGAGAAACCAGGAAATACATATGGTAGACGCTGCCGTCGGCTTCGCCGCGATACTGGGTCATGCATTCAACATAGATGTCATCATAGCAGGCATCTACAAAGAACCATTCGCCGTCGGTATCGGCATTGGGAGCATCGGGCAAACGGACTGCATTCATATAGTGAACGTTGTTGAAAGCGCCGCCGCCAAAGCCCTCGCCAGCCACACTGGTGTCGGCTGTATCGGCATAGAACATAACCTGCACGAAGTCAACGACATCGCCGCCATTGGCATCAACTTCCTCAGGCGTGCACCAAACCAGCTCAGTGGTCTCATTGCCTTCTTCGTCGGTTACAGTCTTTTCAGTCTTATAAATCTCGGGATGCATGTTCTGCACGAGATAGGAATATCCTGCTGCATAGCCCAAGCAGATAGCACCATAGTACTTCTTCTGCTGACCATTTTCATCAGCATAAGTGGGCATCTCACTCAGCTGGTTGCTCAGCAGGCAACCGAAAGTAGTCATCTGGATGGGGTCAGTTTCGGGAGTACCGCCAGACTGGTTGATGGTAGTCATGGCACCCATATCAAAGGTTGCATTTTCTGCCAGCCAGTCGTGCAGCACCAGCAGCTTCTGCTCTTCGGTAGTACCTTCGGGCAGAGCGTTTACAGTTGCCATTGCCTGGTCACGCATTGCCAGCAGCTCAGGGCCATAGTACATGACGTAAGCCATGAATGCCTGGGGCAGCATCTGTACCATCTGAATCATCTGTGCCGGAGGCACATCCTGATTCGGGTCAAGGTTGCACATTGACTTTACAGCGCCCATGGGGTTGCCTTCCGTGTTCTTGGAAGTCCAGTAATCGGCAGAAACGCCAAAATACTCCGCATTATCTGCGTTAAAAGCACTCATCATGCCATAATAACGCTCTACTTCCAAAGAGCCGTTATCGCGGCTGTCAACATACAAGCCAATATAGTTACCTTCTTCATCCTGAGTATTTGTGAAGGTATCGTCCATATAGGTGGCCACGTTCATATCGGTATACAGAAGATAATCATCCTCTGTTTCGCCCTCACCCAAAGTAGGCTTCTGACCGGGTTCGCACTGCACAACAGCGCCAGTATTGACATTGACATAGATGTCATAGGTGGAGACGAAGTTCTGCAAAACGTCGGGATCATCAATGACAACCTCTTCCCCACA
Organism: uncultured Clostridia bacterium; assembly: GCA_946484175.1. Lineage (GTDB taxonomy): Bacteria > Bacillota > Clostridia > Oscillospirales > Acutalibacteraceae > Heritagella_A. The sequence goes on along the minus strand of CAMLSX010000004.1, from coordinate 38,940 downwards.
CTCTGCGCACTGGAAGCTGATCTTGGTGAGAGTCCAGTAGTAATTCGGCAGGATACCCTGCTCAATCTGCTTGGTCTCAGCATTATAGATCAGGCCGCCGTTAAGCACATTGCCCTCTCCATCGGTAATAGGAGTGATATCGACGTACTCAGTCCAAGTGAATTCTATGGTGCCATCGCCCATGCTGGGAGCTTCCTCAACGCCGCTGGCAATATTCCGGGCCTTAACTACGTCGTAAAGGTCTACAACGCCATCCTCATTGCAATCAGCAACGTCTTTTTCCTCTGCTTCGCCCAGCACCATATTGCGGATTTCAACAACATCAAAAATATCCACACTGCCATCACCATTGCAGTCGCCTCTCAGGGAAGTGCCGCCGACGGTATGGTTGGTGCAGGCAGAACCCTCGGCGTCCTCTGCCATAACAGAAACTCTGTAAGCAGCCTGCTCTGCAGCCTGATTTACAGCCTCTTCCTGTACAGCTTCATCAGCGTTCTCCATGATTTCAGGATCTGCTTCTTCCTCTACAGCATCCAGGGCAGCTGCATAACCTTCGCTCATCTCATAAGAGATTTCGGTTACTTTACCGTCGGAGGTTGTGTAGCTTACATTGGAAATGGCATTATTCATGTAAGTGTCATACAGTGCATCCTGCATCACTTTTGCCATATCCTCTTTGCTCAGCCCCAGCTCTTCGACATCAATCACGCCGGCATCGCGCTCTTCTGTCAGGGCAGTGGTCAGAGTGGACTTTACCGTATCAAAGGACATGCCGCTGGATTTTTCAACACGGTTCACCAGTTTTGCATCCGGTTTGTCCTCTGTGACAGTCTGACCTTGCGCCTTCAAATCTTCGATGGCGCTTTGGATCAGGTCAGGAGTGCCGGTAAAGGGATGCATGCCCGAAACAGAAACCGTTTCTTCGCCCTTTACCGGAGAAGACCAGGCACACAGGGCACAAACCTGCACCGACAGGGCCGCAGCCAATGCGATTGACACAACCCGTTTGACGTATTGGTTCATTTGGATCCTCCTCGTTTCGTTTTCGCATTCTCTGCCCGCACGTTTCCGCACGGTTTTAGAATATTTTTATATAAAACTGGCAACACCTTTTCAGGCAGCCGCTCAGTTTTACACATCCTTATGCCTGCACATCCATGTCAGCTGTTTCCTGTGGTCTCGTACCGGAAAGCAGCTCAACGCCATGGAGCAGGTGATTGATATAAAGATCAATCTGTGAGATGTCGTGCACAATATTACAGTTTTTCCCATCCCACACATCTTCAAAAAAAGTATCATAAACGGATTGAATCTCCGGCAGATTGATGCACATGAGCTTCCAGTTTCCATTACTGTTATATAAACGAAAATATGAAATCATACTGGAAAGGAAGATGCAGGGATTGATGATATTATGAAAGTCGGCTACCAGCTGTCCGTGAATCAATCGGACCTGTAATTCGCCTTCTTGTGAACAGCACACAGAAAGAAGATGCTGCAGCAGCCTTGCACGCTGTTCAAAATTAAACTGTATTCGAAAATTAAAGAAGTCTATATTGCCGGTGATCATTGCCTCTGTAATAGCAGATTCATAAAGCAGCACTCGAACCTGACTTTGCTTCATTACTGCAACCGTCAGTTTATGAATCTCCCGCAATGTGTCTTTTCCTAACCTTTCTGCTGTCTCCCCTGCCATTTGTATGGCTTCTTCAAAAAGGTCGTCCGGCAACAGATGCTCTGTAATATGCCCCAAAAACCATCGCGGATTTGGCGACAGCAGGGAATGAACATAAACCTTACTGCCCATTACGAGCTCCGGCATTGTAATCTTTCGAAAAAGGAGTGCTTCTCTCATACAAAGAGACTGAATCGTATTATACAGAGGCGCAGAATTATCTGCACCTTCACAAACCGTTACCGCCGCACAGGCATCCGGCCGAATAAGCATTCCTGAAATTGCAAAATCATTCTGTACCACAAACAGTGCTTTTCCATAAGCGAAATCACTGCTGTATAACCGAAAATCAATCGGTGTAAGAGCCGTAAGCACGCTGTTAAGAAACATCGCATTATAAATCAATTCGTTTTCATCCGAATCCCTCAGATTGAGAAGAAGGGAGAAATGAACATCCGGGTACATATGCTGATTGACAAAGCTTCCCTTTTCAATGCGCAAAGCATGAAGACGATGTTCGTGAGCCATTGAAAACAGGTCGATAGCTGCCATAATATGCAGCGACTTCACACGTCTCAGCACAGGATGGTGCATTTTATCAATAAAGGCTTTCAGCGCAAGTTCCGGATAAAACGAAACATCTGGAGCAACTATTGTTCCATTATTCTGCTGCAGGTCTCTTACATAATCATATTCTGCAATCAGATTGTCATACATGGCCTGCTGCAGCTCATTCTCATCCTGCACTTGATAATCACTAATCAGCTGAACCAAGCCTTCCTGGCTTCCTTCTTCTACTATACATCGGCTGATTTGCTGTGAAATCGCACCTGCCAGCTTTTCAGAGGGAAGGACTTTGCCTCCAATCCACTTGCTTATGTAAGAAACATCATACTGCAAATACTGTGCTAATATATAATGTTTCACTGCGGTTACCGTTGTCAGATGCTCCAACAAACTGCTGAATCTGTTCTTCGGCTCCATAATACTCCAATCCTGACCGTTTATTGTGTATCTGACAAGATTTTACCTTATCAGATGCTCAAACGCTAATTAAAAAATATTTTTTGAAAAACACTTCAGACCTATTCTCTTTAATATTACATCGTATTATAGTATAATCACATGTTTCTGTTTTGTCAATTGTGCAAAAACATAATTCTTATTGTTTTTATCCAGTTTTTTATGAATCTTGCAGAAGTCCAATAACTCAAAAAAGATCTGTTATAACAGATATCAATATCGCAAAATTTCTGATAAACTGGTCAAATATTTAGGATTGTATGAATCAAAAAAAGTGGTAAAAATCTTTTATTATATAATACTGCAACAAATTACAACAAATTATTAAAAATTTGTCATAATTTTTATTAGTATTTCGATTGAATTTATAAATTTAGTTTTTCTACTCAAAAAAAGAACAAATTTTTCTTTGTTATCCATATTATAACATCGATATTTTTTGATTTCAACACTAATTTTTAAACATTTATGGAAAAACATGGAATTATAATTTGAATTTTATTAATTGTATAAAATTATTTATTAAAAAAATAAATAAAAACTCAATACTATTATTTTGGGTTTTTTGTAAAATATATTTTGAATTTAGTTTTAATTTATTTAATGCACAATAAGTTTGTTTTCATTGTTGTTTCTTTTATCTTTTGTTATATTGCAAAAATTCAAAATTCCATCTTCTGTATTGTAATAAATTTTTTATTCCTTATTATTAGGAAAGGTGGTAAGCGTCCTGTCCGATTTCATATAGTGATAGCATCAAACAAAAATCACTCATGAAAGAGGGAATCGTTATGTTTTCGATGTTATTAGAACTGCTCTCTAACCTGTTTTTTTCCATTCTGCATGTTACAGGGGCAGGCTCTTTTCCCAAACCGCTTTCTGCACAGGAGGAACGGGACTGCCTGCAAAGAATGCATAACGGGGATGCTGATGCCCGTTCTTTACTTGTTGAACGGAATTTGAGGCTGGTAGCCCATATTATTAAAAAGTATTATGCAGGAAACAACGACCAGGACGATCTGATCTCTATCGGCACCATCGGATTGATCAAAGCAGTCGATAACTTCGATCCTGAAAAGAATATCCGATTTTCTAGCTATGCCTCCAGATGCATAGAAAATGAAATCCTGATGTTTTTTCGCAGCGGCAAGAAAAATGCACAGGATATTTCTTTAAACGAACCGATTGAAACAGACCGGGATGGAAACACGCTTACACTTATTGACACCATGGCCTCTGAGGAGGATATTCTGGAAACACTGGACGGGAAAATCAAGTCGGAACAGCTGCGGCATTATATTGAAGAATGCCTTTCTCCGCGTGAACGTATGATCGTACTTTTACGCTACGGGCTTTCTGGAGGAAAACCGCTGGCACAGCGCGAAGTGGCTGGCCGGCTTCACATCAGCCGCAGCTATGTATCGCGTATCGAAAAAAAAGCACTGCAAAAGTTAAAGTTACGGTTTGATTCCAGTGATTTGAATAAAATATAAATTCTATAAAAAGCTATTGACAATGCTTTCTCTCTCTGGTATCATATAGTCAATCGATAATAATTCTTATTTTCAATTTCTTTGCAAAGGAGGTTCTTCATGAAACGGCAAAACTTCAGTCGGAAACGGTTTGCAATTTTGGAAGCCATTCAAAGCACGACTACTCATCCCACCGCAGAATGGATTTATCAGGCTGTTAAACCGGAATATCCTGATTTAAGTCTTGGCACTGTTTACCGGAACCTCTCGAAATTTAAAGAGGAAGGCGTTATTGTAAGCGTGGGCGTTGTCAATGGGCAGGAACGTTTTGATGCAGATACACATCCGCACAATCACTTTGTCTGTACAAAGTGCGGAGCGATCCTGGATTTGAAAGAACGTTATCTCCCCTCTTCCCTGCATCAGATGCTGTCTGAAAAATACGGCGTGCAGGTAGATTCCCACGAACTGACTTTCTATGGTGTTTGCCATGATTGTCTTTCGCACCAAAGTTCGGAACCGGATTTAGCCGGAGCGTAACTCCGCTGATTCCGAAAATATAAGAATGAAAAATTATTTTGGAGGTACTGACAAATGAAAAAGTTCGTATGTTCTGTTTGTGGTTATGTTTTCGAAGGCACCGAGGCTCCCGAGTTCTGCCCCCAGTGCAAGGCTCCCCGCGAGAAGTTCGTGGAGCAGTCCGGCGAGATGAGCTGGGCAGCTGAGCATGTTGTCGGCGTGGCACAGGGTTCCAGCGAGGACATCATGGCTGACCTGCGCGCTAACTTCCAGGGCGAGTGCACCGAGGTTGGTATGTACCTGGCAATGGCAAGAGTTGCTCACAGAGAGGGCTATCCGGAGATCGGCCTGTACTGGGAGAAGGCTGCCTGGGAAGAGGCTGAGCATGCTGCTAAATTCGCTGAGCTGCTGGGCGAAGTTGTCACCGACAGCACCAAGAAAAACCTGGAGATGCGCGTAGAGGCTGAGAACGGCGCTACCGCTGGTAAGTTCGATCTGGCAAAGCGCGCCAAGGCTGCTAACCTGGACGCTATCCACGACACCGTTCACGAGATGGCTCGCGACGAAGCACGTCATGGCAAGGCTTTCGCTGGCCTGCTGGCTCGTTACTTCGGCAAATAAGAAACGACTGATAGCCTGAATTTTTCGAGACACCTGTCATTTTGATAGGTGTCTCTTTATTTATGCAATTTTGCTTTCTTGAAGAATAAAAACAGACTTCATATATTGAAACATGTAAATGAATATGATATGGTTATCTTAAAATCGTTATTTTTTGGGGGCAGTTATATGGAAAGAAAAGAACGTATTGAATATCTGATTTCCACTCTATGCGTTGCTGTTACAGGATTTATCATTTATGGCTTTTTGGGTTCGACTCTTCCCATAAGAGACTGGACTAAATTACAGAAATTTGTTTACTGGGGACTTTTAGGCGGTATTGGATTCAGTATGATGCTGTCGAGTATTCTGTTAGCAGTCCGCTTTTTTAAAAAGAAAAGCACAGTGTTTAAAACGGTTGCAGCGCTGCTGTGGCCGATTACATTCTTCTGTGTTGTCTATGTTGGAGTCTTCTCGTATATCCCCTACCAAATATACAATATTGTCAAAATCGTACAGTGTAAAAAACAGTCATAAGATGGCTCTAATAAAATCAGGCTATCGTTCCATGCGAACTTTTTTCATACATTATAAAAACGGCAAAGGATGCACACTGCTCTCCTCTGCCGTTTTTCGTTTGATTCTATTATTCGCCTACCATGATGTCGAGAATTTCGCAGTCGGTATCGCGCATTCCCTGGTTGGCCAGACGCCCTACATTGGCGATGGTATTTTCGACCCCTTTGGTGACGATTCCTTCACCTGCATAAAATTGCAGCCCCTGCCGGAACAGCCGGTACCCGAAAATTCCGTTATTGACCGCGGTGGCAATTTTGGCTGCACAAGAAGGCTTTGCACCATCGCACACCATGCCGGAAAGCACAGCCAGCGCGTTTACAATCGTATGCGAGATCTCTTCATACCCGCCGCCGTCCAGATAGGCAATGCCGCAGGCGGCTCCTACTCCGGCGCTGGTTGCTCCGCAAAAAGCCGACAATCTGCCGATACTCGTTTTCTGGTGGATCGTAATCAGGTTGGAGATGAGCAGCGCACGGAACAGCTTCTCCTCTGAAGCCCCGGTCTCTTTTGCATAGACGATGACCGGCATGGAGGCAGTCAGACCCTGATTTCCGCTGCCCGAAACAATCGCCACCGGCAGCTCGCACCCGCTCATACGGGCATCACTTCCCGCAGCGGCAGCAGCGGCAGCGCGGGTATACACATCCACTGCATCTGCTTTGAGCATGGTTCTTCCCACCTGTGCGCCCCAGGGATGATGCAGCCCCTCTTCTGAAATCGCCGTATTGCAGCGGATCTGCCGTTCAATCAAGTCGCGCACGTCCTGCAAATCAACCGTTGACGCGAAATCAAGAATATCTTCCACATTCATCCGGGAACGGTCGGTCTGCGGCTGCTCGCATTGTGCAGAGCACCCCGATGCCGTCCATTTTTCCGGCTGGCCGTTATGCTCCAAAACGGTCAGATTGGTATGAAAATCTTCTATCACAGCTCGGGCGGTTTCGTCCGGCGTGTACAAACAAATTTCGATATAAAAAATTTTAGGGCTTTTGGCCGGAAAAACCTGAAAATGACAGTCATGCAGCAAGCTGCTGATAGCCTGCTTCTCCGCCTCTCCTACACAAGAAAGCACTTGAAGCCCCGCACATTCATTGCCTGCTGCAATTCCGGCGGCGGCCGCTGTTTCAAGGCCTTTCATTCCGCTGGTGTTGGGAACCACCACACTTTTGGCATTTTTGATGATATTCCCGCTGATATGCATTGCACAGCGTTTGATCGCAGAAGGGGTTTGCAGTACACTTCGGGCAGCGGCTGCCGCATAAGCAACTGCAATCGGTTCGGTACAGCCCATCGCCAGCAGCATTTCTTCTTTTAGAATCGCCGTATACATTTCATATCGCTGATCCGTCTTTTCCATGATACCCCTTCTTTATTGCACAAATTTCGACATTCTTCGATATCAAATATACCATAGCAACCTCCAAAATACAAGTCAGGGGATTTTTAAGATCGCACAACCATAAGAAAAATTAAATAGTAAATACTTATAAAATATTGTCATTCATAGTTTACAGGCATGTATAAAATCGCTATAATAATAAAAAAGGAGGCATGATTCAGATGGAACTGCGTGTACTGCGATATTTTCTGGCGGTTGCAAGAGAAGGAAAAATTACCGCAGCCGCTGAAAAGCTCAACATTACACAGCCGACTCTTTCGAAGCAGCTGATGGAACTGGAAGACGAGCTGGGAAAGAAATTGTTTGACCGTGGAAAACGGAAAATCACATTGACAGAAGAAGGCTTATTTCTGCAAAAACGCGCACAGGAGATTGTAGAGCTTGCGGACAAAACGGAGCGGGATTTTCACATGCAGGACGATATGGTGGGCGGAGATATCCTGATTGGCGGCGGTGAAACCGATGCCACACGTCATATTGCCAGAACACTGGAACGGCTGCGAAAACAATATCCCAACATCCATTTTCACCTGTACAGCGGAAACGGCGAAGATTCAGCGGAGAAGCTGGATAAAGGGCTGATTGATTTTGCCTTGTTCGTGGGGAGAGCAGATTTAAAAAAGTATGATTATCTGCTGCTTCCTAATGTGGTTCACTGGGGCCTTTTGATGCGGAAAGATCATCCACTGGCATCCTGCTCAAGCATTTCGCCTAAAGAACTTGAAAACGTGCTGCTTTTGTGTTCCCGACAGGCATTGATTCAAAATGAACTGGCGGGCTGGCTGGGACATTCTACCGAAAATCTGCATATCATCGGCACTTATAACCTGATTTATAATGCAGCCTTGCTGGTAGAGGAAGGATTGGGATGTGCTCTGGCGATTGACGGGCTGGTAAACACTTCGGGTAACAGCCCGCTTTGCTTTCGCCCACTGGAACCGCAAATGACAGCCGGCATAGTGATCGCCTGGAAGAAACATCGGGCTTTTTCAAAAGCCGCTGAAAAATTCCTGGAAGTTTTGCATCAGGAAATTGCGGGGAACTCTCTATAAAAAACAGCCTGACTGCCGGAAACTTTCCGGAGCCAGACTGTTTTGATTTTCAGGAAAGCACGCTGCGTGCAGTCTGCCGTTTCTGCATTTGCTGCCAGCTGTAAAAGCCATACAGGTCATTCGCGAAGAACATGACAAAGCACAAAACCATCGGCAAATAGGAAACATTTTCCATGGTGGCCATTCCCCACAATACGATGAGCACCAAATCATTGGCAGCATAGCCCACCGCATAGTACGGGCTGCGCAAGAAAGTCAGGCCGGAAGCCGCAAAGCTGGTGGTTACCGAAATTGTGCTGAACAGCAGGTTGGCATTTCCCAGCGCTGCCAAAATAAAGTAAAACGCAACCGTTGTGACAATCGCACTGCACGCCAAAACCACCATCTGCTTGATGGAAAGCCGGTTGACCTCTACCTCTTTGGTGCCTTCGTATGGGTGACGCAGCCATGAAACAATACTGAAAACCGCCATGGGAGCAGTCATGCACAGATAGGTGATGACTTCTCCGTAATATTGAAAAAAGAAGGAAATCACACCGTAAAACACTGAAAAAACTACGGTAAGCACCTGTCCGAGCACATAGCCCTTGGCAACAAAAATCAGCGCTGTAACGCCAATCAATGACGCTATAATGGTCAGGATGTCTCCCCCGCCCGACAAAAGGAATGAGCCTGCAATGACAATAACGGATGTGAGCCACAGTCCCAGCTCAAATCGGGACAGCTCTGCAAATGGATTTTTCATTTGATAACGCCTCCAAAAAAAGCATCCGCTACACATCTTCTAAGACCTAACGATGTGTAAACGAATGCTTCTTACATTCTGCTACCCGGTGGCAGCTGATTCAATTCACGAAAAATATGATACCCAAAAACAGGTCCGGTGTCAAGCATCTTCGAAGAAATTTTTAAAGCATATCCTGTGATCTTTGCATGGAAAAAGGAGTGCGGTTTTTATACCCGCACTCCCCCATCGTTATGGATTATCGCGATTCTTTTTTATGATGGCTGCATGCTCCTTTACCGGCGCACTTTTTGCAGGAAGGGCAGCCAATGCACGTTTCTCCCCTCTTTTTGGACCTGTAAAGATAAAGTACAACACCGCCAAGGATACAAATAAGGATTATGATAATCAGGATATTTTCCATCAGGATCTGCTCACCGCATAGGCTTTCTTCGCATTATCCAACGCGTATTCTGCCTTTAACTTTTTATTGGTGTGGTTGATCAGCCCCACAAGAATCGCAACAAAAACAAGAACCGCTGCAAGCCCGCCGATTGCCGCACCAACATTCAGGGTTTCGGGTGCGGTTACCAGCGTGCCGATTGTGTAAACAAGGTAACCAACCGTATAGCCGGTTCCCATCAGGAAGCCAACACCTGCCCAGAACCATTTACGGCTCTTCATTTCGCTGTTCATAGCACCCAACGCCGCAAAGCAGGGCGGTGTATAGAGGTTAAACATCAGGTATGCAAGTGCCGCAATTTTGGTAATCGCCAGAATTCCTGCAACTTCGGTGCCGGCGCCTTCCAGCAAGGCAAGCTCATCGGTATCAATCAGATTTTCAAGGCCCACAAAGCACACGGCCAGCGTACCGACGACGTTTTCTTTTGCGATGAAACCGGTAACAGCAGCGGCTGCGAGCTGCCAGGAAAGGACACCCACGATGGGAACCAGAAGATACGCAAACGGCCCTGCCACAGAGGCCAGAATCGAGGAATCAGATGTTTCAGCAACGCGGAAGCTCCAATCAAAGGTCTGCATGATTTGGACAATGGTATTGCACAGCAGGATAATCGTCGCGGCCTTTACAATATATGCCCAGCCGCGGGCACACATTGATTTAAACGCACCCCAAAGAGACGGCAGCTTGTACTCGGGAAGCTCGATGATAAAGAAGGATTTTCTGGACTTGTACCCGGCAATCTTATTGATAATCAGCGCACCAAAGAAAATCAGCAGGATACCGGTAAAATACATCAGGGTACTGACCCAGCCGGCATCGGCAAAAAACGCACCTGCAAACAGCGAAATTACCGGGATTTTGGCGCCGCAGGGCATCATGGGAGTCAGCATGGCGGTTGCTCTGCGTTCACGCTCGTTGCGGATGGTACGGCTTGCCATAATACCGGGCACACCGCAGCCAATTCCGATAACAAAAGGAATCACAGATTTGCCGGATAAGCCAACCTTTTTGAAAATCGGATCAAGAACCACCGAAACGCGGGACATATATCCGCAGTCTTCCAGTAAGGCAATGAGGAAATAAAGAACCATAACCAGAGGCAAAAAGCCCACAACGGCACCTACGCCTCCAATAACACCATCCACCAAAAGCGCAGAAAGCAGCGGATTTGCATTTTCCAGCAGACTGCCTACCCAGCTCTTAAACATATCAATCCACGCAACCAGCCAATCTGCAATGGGTGTACCCACCCAGACCTGAGAAATCTGGAAAACGAGGAACATGACAATGGCAAAAATCGGGATTCCCAGCCACTTGTTCGTCAGCACGGCATCAATTTTATCATTGATACTCTTGTCTTTCGTCAGCACCTTACGGGTCTCTACTTCTTTTACGATTCCGTTGACAAAATCAAAACGCTTGCGGTCGGCAGCCTCCACCGATTTTTTATCGGTTAAATCAATATCCCCCTGATGATAGGGAGCGCTTTGCGTGGTGTTCACCCGCGCTGCCGCCTGTTCTACAACCGTATGTAAGCCATCAGCGGAGGTGGAAACGGTTTCCACTACTGGGCAGCCCAGCTTTTCAGACAGCTTTGCCGCATCAATCTTGGTTTCCTTCTTTTTGTTGACATCGCTTTTATTCAGCGCCACAACCACCGGAATACCGAGCTCCAAAAGCTGTGTGGTAAAGAACAGGCTTCGGCTTAAATTGGTCGAGTCCACGATATTGATGATGACATCGGGATTTTCTTTTTTTACATAAGAACTGGTAATGCTTTCTTCGCTTGTAAATGGCGACATGGAATAAGCACCCGGCAAATCAACCGCAATCAGCTGTTCACTGCCCGCATAATATGCCTTTTTGATCGGATGCTCTTTTTTCTCCACCGTAACGCCTGCCCAGTTGCCTACCTTTTCGTTTCGGCCTGTAAGAGCGTTGTACATGGTGGTCTTTCCCGAATTCGGGTTGCCTGTTAAAGCAATTCTCATAATCATTCCTCCTCGAAATGGTATGTGCGGATATTTTATCTAATTAGCTTACGCTAACCAACAAACAAAAAATAAAAGAATTTTCTGCTATCGCTGTCAGACAACGATAGCACAGGCAAGCTGATTGTCGATGTTATATCTTCCATCTTTGATGGAAACAACACATCCGCCTTTCAGATGGGATACTACGGTAATCGATTCACCGGTATAGCAGCCCAGAGAAAACAGGAATGCATCCATTTCTTCATCATCGGTTTCGATTTGCCTGATGATATACTCTTTTCCTTCAACGGCTTCTTTTAAAGTCATCTTCTTCACCTCAGTCTTCCTCATAAGGGACGATTGATTTTATGATGTTAGTTCATGCTAACCTACAGATTTTAAAATTGGTTAGCAAAAGCTAACCATGTGATAGTATAAAGCACTTTCCCGCCTTTGTCAATAGCATTTTTAAAATTTTCGGAACCGCTGCTTACAGAGCGGCTTTGCGAATGAGTCTGGATGCAGCAAAACAACAAAAAATTTGAATTCCCAGGATTCAAAGATTCTGGGGATTCATTTTTCAGGCCTTGAAAATTACTCCAAGGGCTGGGGTTTGCCGCAGTCGGTACAGATGTCATCGGCAGAAGCAGTATTGCAGCTGACAAATGCATCTCCCACCGTTGCGGTTGCACCGAACTCAACGGGAACTGCTACACAAATATCCTGAGAAATTGTAAAAACGCAGGCACCGTTGCGCTCACCTTCACAGGTAACCTTTCCAGGCACAACCAAAGGTGCTCCGCAGCATTTGGTAAAGGTTGCGCCGGTTTTGGCAAACGGATTCACTGTTACTGGTACACAAATAGAAGCAGACTGGTATCCCACAGTTGGACAGGTCTGGTCCTCCATGATTGGCATATTTTCCAAGATAAAAATCTCCTTTCAAGTGGAATACTACATGATATTCTAGTTGAAAGGTTTTGGTTCCAAAATTCAAAGAAAAACCGGGATTGCCCCAGAAGAACTCAAATCTGTTATCAATCCTTTTTAAAAAATCAGATGGTTTATTATTGATTTTTATTTTTATAATACTATAATAAAATAGATATTAAAAAAAGCAAAAGAGAGGCATGAACATGAAAAAAGTCCTTGCATTGATTTTTGCAGCAGTTTTTTGTCTGGGAAGCACTGCCTGTTCAACAGATAGCCTGTTGGAATCCAGCGAAAGCAGCACACCAGCCAGCTCTCGGGATACCTCGGCTGAAAAAAGAGATTTTACAGCTGAGGAACTGGCTGATCTATATAAATCCGATAAAGAAGCGGCCGAAGAATACGAGAACCAAAAAATTACCATTACCGGCATCTGCAGCTATGTGTCTTTGTTTGATAAAATTCACATGGATTGCGGAGCAATCTCAAAAAGTGTGGTATGTGAGCTGGAAGATTCTGATGATCCCCAGCTTGACCAGCTGAAAAAGGGTGATGTCGTCACAGTTGAGGGAATTCTTGACAATGGGTTTGCCGATATTGAACTTGAAGACTGTGAAATACTAAATATTGAGAAAGCAGAGAGCAATACAGAAGCTTCCGTCTCTTCCGCTGATGAAAGTACATCTTTTACCCCAAAACCTACGGCTACAACCAAGCCAACCATAAAACCTACGGCTAACCCCACACCAAAGCCTACTCCACAGCCAACTGAAGAACCGGCATCGCAAAGCAATGTTGTTTGGCTTTCCAGAACAGGTGAGAAATATCACAATAACCCGAATTGCGGCAATATGAAAAACCCCATTGAATCGACTTTGGATGAAGCAATTGCCAGCGGCCGGGAACCCTGTAAAAAATGTTACGGCTAATACAGCTGCAATAAAAAATTATTAAATTCCCCTTCTGTTAGACAGTACTGTGACTGAATAACAGAAGGGGAATTTTTTGCGGTTAATCAGAAAGGTTCGTATATCAGCGGCAAAATACTGCACAAAAACAATCTTCCTGAAATATCTTGCTATTTTGCACATGCATGCGTTTTTTTGCAAAGCTTTCTTTATATTATGACATTACTCGGTAAACAACGGCGTAGAATAATAGCGGTCACCCGAATCTGGGAGAAGGGCAACAATAACCTTTCCTTTGTTCTCTGGACGTTTGGCAAATGCAATAAAAGCTTTTCCATTTTCAAACGCTTTTCCAATTTTACTCATGGAGATCCTCCCCTCTGTAGCGGGCAATAGCGGCGCAATCCTTGTCGCCTCTGCCGGATATGGTAATTACGATGATGTTGTCCTTATCCATGGTGGGGGCAAGCTTGATAGCATGGGCAACTGCATGCGCCGATTCAATAGCCGGAATAATGCCCTCGGTTTTTGCCAGATATTCAAAAGCACAGACAGCTTCGTCGTCGGTTACGGGTACATATTCGGCCCTTCCGATATCGTGGAGATAGGCGTGTTCCGGGCCAATACCAGGATAATCAAGGCCTGCGGAAATGGAGTAAACGGGGGCAATTTGACCGTATTTATCCTGACAGAAATAAGACTTCATGCCGTGGAAAATCCCCACACGTCCGGTATTTACGGTAGCGGCTGTTTCAAAGGTATCAATTCCCCGGCCGGCCGCTTCGCAGCCAATCAGCCGTACACTTTTCTCCTCGATGAAATGGTAGAAGCTGCCGATGGCATTAGAGCCGCCGCCCACGCAGGCGATTACAACATCGGGCAAGCACCCTTCTTTTGCAAAAAGCTGTTCCTTGATCTCTTTGGAAATAACAGCCTGAAAATCACGGACAATGCTGGGAAAAGGATGAGGACCCATAACGGAACCCAGACAGTAATGGGTATCGGAAATACGGGAAGTCCACTCGCGCATGGCTTCGGAAACAGCGTCTTTCAGGGTTGCAGTACCGGTTTTTACGGGGATAACCTCTGCGCCGAGCAAACGCATGCGATATACATTGAGCGCCTGACGGATGGTGTCTTCTTCTCCCATAAAAACAACACATTCCATCCCCATCAGAGCAGCCGCGGTGGCGGTAGCCACACCGTGCTGTCCGGCACCTGTTTCCGCAATCAGCCGGGTTTTTCCCATTTTTTTGGCCAGCAATGCCTGCCCCAATACATTGTTGATCTTATGTGCCCCTGTGTGGTTCAGATCTTCGCGTTTGAGGTATATTTTTGCGCCTGCCAGGTCTTTTGTCATTTTTTCGGCATAATACAGGCGGGAAGGCCTGCCGGCATATTCATTGAAAAGTTCGGTAAGTTCCCGGTTGAATTCGGGGTCGTTTTTATAGTGCTGATAGGCTTCTTCCAATTCGATGACTGCATTCATCAGGGTTTCGGGAATATACTGCCCTCCGTGAATGCCGAAGCGTCCATTGGGATTGGTCATACTTTTCCTTCCTTTCTGACAGCGGCAACAAATGCCGCCATTTTTACCGGATCTTTTACGCCGCCGGATTCAATTCCTGAACTCACATCGACGGCGAAAGGATGGAGTACATCGACAGCATTTTTCACATTGTCGGGAGAAAGACCTCCGGCAAGAAAATACAGTCTGGTAATATTTTGTACCAGCTTCCAGTCAAACACCGTTCCGGTACCGGCGCCGGAGTCAAGGAGAACTGAATCAGCGGTGCAGTGTTCGGCGGCCGCCATATCGTCTGCCGATTTGATGCGGAATGCTTTGATAACAGGCTTGTCGGTCAGCCGCCGAAGCTGATCAATGTAAGATTCATCTTCCCTGCCGTGAAGCTGGGCAATGTCAACAAGACCGCTGTTTAACAGATGAGCAATTGTTTCGGGGGATTCATCTACAAATACGCCGACTGCTTTAATACCCGGGTTGAGCAGCTCTTTTAAACCGGCGGCCTTTTCGGGCGGTATATATCGTTTGCTCTTGGGGGTAAAAACGAATCCGATATACTCAGGGCTTAACTGGTTGGCCATCTCGATGTCGCAGGCACGGGAAAGGCCGCAAAGTTTGATTCTATCCTCCAGCTTCAGATAATTCAGGAAGGAATTCTGGTATTCATAGATCGCACCGCAGTAGACATGGTTGCTGCCGGAGCTCATGATCAGCGCAGCTTTTTTGAGTTTTTTCGGCTTATCCAAAGCATAGATGCGATTGATGGCGCATTGCAGCTGACCCGTAAAGCTGTGATAGTAAATAGGGGACGCCAATACGATCATCTCGGCTTCCTGAAGCAGCGGGTAGACCTGCTGCATATCATCCTGCTGAATGCACCGGCCATCGCCCTTGGTATGGCAATACTCGCAGGCCAGACAGCCGGCTATTTTCTTTTGACAGACATTGACTACCTCTACCTGATGACCGCTTTGCTGTGCACCCTCAGAAAAGGCATTTACCATGGCAGCTGTGTTACCGCTTGCTCGGGGACTTCCATTCAGCACCAAAATATTCATGGGCAATTCCTTCCTTTTACTGCATGCTTTCCTTTACAATGCGGACAACGTCTTCACGGCTCAGCACCTTGTAGCCGCCCTGCAGAAGGAAGGTACCCTGGGCGATTCCGTCCAGCATCTCCTCTGTGACGCCCAGCTCCCGTGCGTTCATTACCAGCCCGATTTCCCGCATCCATGCTTCCATGGCAGAAAGTCCTTCCCCTGCGATCTGCTCATCGGTTTTCTCTTCCGGGCTTACATCCCATACATTCACAGCAAAGCGCTTGAACTTTTGCAGACCGTAGGGCATGATAAACCGATAATAGGGAATGGATACTGCGGAAAGCGTCATTCCATGCGTGGCATTGGTATAAGCGCCGATGGACTGACCAATCATATGCACTTCCCAGTCGGTGGATTTTCCCTTCGCTACAAAGGTATTCAGCGCCCAGGTTGCGATCCACATGATATTGCTGCGTGCCTCGTAATCGGCGGGGTTCTTGACCGCAATGCGGGAGCTGTGGATCAGAGAGCGCAGCAGCCCCTCCATCACATAGTCGGAAGTGTTGTCGTCCTCGCCGGAAAAATACTGCTCCAGAATGTGGCTCATAATATCAAAGAAACCGGCCACCATCTGCTCTTTCGGGAGAGTGAAGGTGTACACAGGATTCAGAATGGAGAATCTGGGCATGACATTTTCACCAAACACATGACCGATTTTCAGCTTCTGGGCAGGATTTGTGATGACCGAACCGCCGTTCATCTCCGAGCCGGTGCCCACCATCGTCAGCACACAGCCCACCGGAATAATTTCGTTATCCACATCTTCCATACGCAGATAATACTTTTCCCAGGGATCTTCTTTGCAGTGGGCAGACACCGAAACGGCTTTGGCGTAGTCACAGACAGAGCCGCCGCCAACTGCGAGGATCAGATCTGCCTTGCCTTCCTGTGCTCTCCGGCAGCCTTCATACAGCTTTTCTACGGTGGGGTTGGGCATTACGCCGCTGTCCTCTACAACCGTCTTGCCGCATTCCTTGAGGATCGCCATGACATCATCATAGATACCGTTTTTCTTGATGGAACCGCCGCCGTAAACCAGCAGCACATTCTGGCCATACTTCGGCAGCTCCTGATAGAGCCCTTTCAGGGAATTTTCTCCAAAATACAGCTTGGTAGGATTGCAATAGGTGAAATTTCCCAACATAATCTATTTCCTCCTGTTATTTCAGATTGCTTTTGAGAAACGCCTCGATTTTCTCAAAGGGAATGCGGTCTGTGCGGTCATACAGATCGATATGCTCTGCATCTTCCACCACATACAGCTCCTTCGGCTCCTGTGCCCTGGCGTATGCCTCCTCGCTGAAGAAGCGGGAGTGTGCCCGGTCACCCACCACAAACAGAATGGGGCGGGGGCTGATTTCATCCAGGTGGCTGAGCAGATCAAAGTTGATCAGGGGAATATTACTGGTCGTTGTGAAACCGCCCCGCGCACGCACATGATGGCCGCGTTTTACAGCGTAGAACCGGAACCACTCGGCGGTAGGCTCCTCCATGCCTTCGGGCACCTGCTCTATGGGGGTCTCAGGGAAGAAAGGAATATACTCCGGCATATATCCATTTTCCGCATCCTTCCAACGCTGCTCAGCCAAGGCCTGTTTGGCCGCCAGAAGCTGTTCCGGCGTCTGCCCCAGTCTGGCTGCCACGCTCATATCATACATACTGGTGGTAACCACTGCACGGATTCGGGTATCCACCTGAGCTGCTGCCAGCGCAAAACCACCGCTGCCGCAAATACCCAGAACCGCGATTTTTTCCCGATCCACAAAAGGCTGGAGTCCCAAAAAGTCTACTCCTGCGCTGAAATTTTCGGTGAACAACTCCGGGGACGAAACATGACGGGGCTCGCCTGCGCTTTCTCCCATATAGCAGGGATCAAAGGTCAGCACGACAAAGCCCCGCTGAGCAAGTTCGTTGGCATAGACACAGGGACCCTGCTCTTTGACACCGCCATAGGGTGCGCCCACGATCAGTGCCATCTGAGGTTTTGCTTTGTCCATGTCCTTTGCCATGTACAGATCACCAGCCAACATCAGGCCGTATCGGTTGGGATAACGGACATGGATTCTTTCTACATTCTCACTCAAAGCACAGATATACTCGCTCATGGTTTCTTCTCCTTTCATTTGACAAGTGCATCATACTGTTCGTCAGTCACAGGTTCCAACCACTCGTTGGACGCACCTTCTGCCGGAATTTCGATGGCGATATGCGTAAACCATTCGTCGCTTCCCGCGCCGTGCCAGTGCTTTACCTCTGGGGCAATGTATACCACGTCGCCAGGATGCAGTTTTCTGGCCGGCTGCTGCCATTCCTGATACCAGCCCTCGCCGTCGGTGCAGAGCAGGATCTGCCCACCCTTATGGTGGATGTGCCAATTGTTGCGGCACTTCGGTTCAAAGGTCACATTGTATACCCCAGCACCGCTGATGTTCAGGGGCTTCAGATAGCTGTTTCCAATAAAATATTGCGCATACGCTGCATTGGGTTCGCCCAGACCGAACAGGGGGTCCGATGAACCCTGTGTTTCCTGAGAATATATCTCCCGAACCATCGGAAATACCGCCCAAGCATTGGGCCAACCCACATAAAAGGCAATGTGCGTAATGATTTCTACCATTTCCGTCTTGGTAACGCCATGATTTTTGGCGTTGCGGATGTGGTATTCCAAAGAGCTGTCGGTAATGCCCTTGGAAATAAGAGCAACTACCGTGATCATACACCGATCTCGCAGCGGCAGTTTATCTTCTCTGGACCAGACCTCGCCAAACAGGACATCGTCGTTCAATTGGGCAAACTTAGGCGCCAGATCTCCCAGCCCTGTTCTGCCAGCAGTTTGTTTCATCATGCGCTTCTTCCTCCGCTTCTATATCATACATTTATCGAAAGTCAAATATTTTTCCCCTTCTCAATTTGGTAGACCAAATAGTCCAGGCAATGGATTTGTTTTTCTTCCTGATGGACCTGATCCAACAGCCCTTCTCGTTTTTGAGACAATAGCCGCAGCTGCTCTGTCGTTTCTCCGGCTTTCCAGCAATCCAGAAACTTCTGTATCAATGTTCCCTCAAATCCAGCTGCTTTCAAATTCAGAATCAGATCCTGTTCCGTAATGGTCTGTACCATACGTCTCATATCCCCCCTGATTCCTTACAGGAATGCGCCGTTACATACTTGGATTACCTGCCCCTTGACGTGACGCCCCATTTTGCTGGCCAGGAACAGACAGGCATACGCCTGATCCATGGGATCACACTCCGGACCGGGGAAGTACACAAAATGGCCGCTGTGCTCCAGCATTTTCGCGCCGCCGGGCTGCTCTCCGGCCTTGTTGGCAATATGGGCCGGTGTGACCGTTGCACCTGGAGCCACTGCGTTACACCGGATGTTGGTATCGATCAACCGCATAGCCACGTTCTTAGTTAGTGTATTCAGGGCTCCCTTGGTGGAAGTGTAGGTTGCGCCGCAGAAGGGCCGCTCCCCGTTGACGGAAGAAATATTGATAATGACGCCGTCATTCTTGGGCATAAAGATTTTCAGTGCCTCACGGATATACCGCATGGGACCTCCCAAGTTGGTGTTCATCACATACAGCATCCAATTATCGTCGGTTTCATCGATCATTTTTTGCTCACCAATGCCTGCATTGTTGATCAGAATATCCACATCGCCAAACTCTTGCAGAGCGGTTTTAAACACCCGCTGGGTATCTTCGGTAGAGCAAACGTCTGCAACAACGCCCACTGCACGGCCACCTTTGGCACGGATCCCTTCCACGACCCGGTCAAGTTTTTCCTGTCCTCTGGCCGTAAGGACCACGGCAGCGCCTTCCTCTGCAAACAACTCCGCCATGGTTTGTCCCATCCCATAACTTGCGCCGGTGATGATGGCAACCTTCCCTTTCAGCATTTCTTTTTCCATGATAAAAACCTCCTTTTGCCGTTCGCTTTCTACATTTATTATAGCCGGAAAGAATAATCATATCAAATACTTATAAATAATACTCTTTCATAGTTGAAACCTATTTGTATTTGTGATATTCTTTTAAGTAGGAGGCGATGGATATGGAATTGCGTGTGCTGCAGTATTTTTTAGCAGTGGCCAGAGAGCAGAATATTTCCTCTGCGGCAGAATCGCTGCATCTTTCTCAGCCGACTCTTTCTACACAGTTAAAAGCCTTGGAGCAAGAACTTGGAAAACAGCTTTTAATCCGTGGAACAAAAGGCTCGCGCAAAGTACTTTTGACCGAGGAAGGGATGCTTTTGCGAAAACGGGCAGAAGAGATTATGGAGTTGGTCCGCATGACGGAAAGCGAGATCTCTCTATCCAATGAAGTAATCGCCGGAGATGTCTATATTGGTACGGGTGAATCCGATATGATTCGTATCTTTGCAAGAGCTGCCAAAAGCATACAAGAAAAATACCCCGATATTCATTACCATATCCTCAGCGGAAATGCTGCTTTTGTGCAAGAGCATTTAGACCGGGGATTGATTGATTTCGGAGTCGTGTACAGCCCCGTGGACACGAATGTTTACAGTTCCATCAAAGTTCCAATCCGCGATACCTGGGGCGTTTTGATGCGCAAAGATTCTCCGCTGGCGCAGAAGGAACGAATCCTGCCCCAGGATCTGTGGGATAAACCGTTGATCCTGTCGGCACAAAAAACAGATTCCTGGCCCATGTCCAACTGGTTTGGGCAGGATATCGCCAAGCTGAATGTAGTAGCCACATATAATCTGGTGTTTAATGCGTCGTTGCTGGTGGAGGAAGGACTGGGGTATGCTATCTGTTTTGACAAACTGATCAATGTCACTGGAGACAGCAATCTGTGTTTCAGACCCTTGTCTCCGAAAATGGAGGCTGAGGCATCAATTATATGGAAACGCTATCAGGTTTTTTCAAAAGCTGCCGATTATTTTTTGAGAGAATTGGAGGATGTCCTGTCGATATCTGCCGGGATATAATTATGGGCATCTTTATCTCAGACTATCCGTATTCTGATTATACATTTTTCTAAAACAGATGTACCCAGCCGTTTTTACGGCTGGGTTTTCATTTCTTTTTTCACGTTTTGCTCTCCTGAATTTAGCAACTGCGACGCCCGCTCCCACATTTCCATTGACCATCATAATTACTACACAAACCACTGCTGGGAGCAAAGCGAGCGTTGCAACGAAACTTTTGGTATATCGGGTGCGGTACATATAAAATCCAGCTAAAATCAAACCAATCACCAAAGCGCTGGCCACACAGAGCAGAAAATCCGATGGCGCAATGACGCTTGTCATATCCGTATCAAAAATCCCTTTAAAAATATCAGCAAGCATGTGAAATCCCCCTTTGATTTTCTGACTCGGATTTTGCCATCAAGTCCAGATAGGCTAATCCGTATTTGGAAAAAGGCGTTTTGAAAACCCTGAGCCGGTTCAGTTCATGGCTCATCCAAAGCGGGAGGCCTCCTGCCGTCTTGATTTCCATCAAAGTTTCCCCTTGGTTTAACAGCGGCGTCCCATACATCGTATGTCCGATAAAGGATGTTCTCGTCGAATGTCACACGAAAATCACCGCCGTCCAGTGCATAAAATGCCTCCCGCTCATATGACAGAAACACTGTCGGATGCAGCCGCTCGTAATAGGAACGGAAATATTCGATTTCTTGCGCGATCTGTGAGCGAACTGGAAAGGGAGAGTCGGTCTGAAAGCTATCTCTGACCTGTATTTCCGGCAGAGTCAGCCGGCGTTTATAGACCACTGATTTGTACTTCTTTTTCAGCTCCACAAACACCAGATCCTCCGGCGCTGCTGCCTGATAGCTGCGGATACGGAGCTTCTCCTTGTAGACCGGCTTTTCCAGGGAGCGCCGGATCAGCCGGTAGGTATCCGTATCATAGTAGATATTTCGGATCGTGGTACGTCCATACTGGTCAAGCTTCATATACGGCTGCATCGCCTGCAAAACAGCCTGTTTTTGCTGCCGTGTCAGCAGATATTTGATTTCATATCGCTTAAAGGTTGCCTGATATGCCATCTTTTTTCTCCTTCCTCACGTACTTATTCAGTCAGCAGCACTTAAAGCAAACGCAGCTGCCTTTCTGAAAAAAACACCTTTCCCTTGCTTTCTTGTCGTGGAGATTCTGGATACCGATCGAGCAACTTCTGGCATATAGTCCATGGTTCTGTTTTTTTGTTCGTTATACATAACCTACGCTCCTTTCAAACATTTACCCGTTTATTATGGGATATCTTCTTGCTATGATCAAAGTATAATGTTCGACGCTTAGCTGAACTTAAAACAGAACCTTAATTCAACTTAAAATCCATTCTCGACTATAAAATTACAAAAAAAGTGCTATTCGTCAGAGAATAGCACTTTAGAACTGTTGATTTGTTTTTTGTATTTATTCAATTTATGGGGAATGTAACGATAATCAGCGAGGACTTTTCATCCTGCGTAGTTGCCCCAATCTTTCCTTTGTGCGCAGCAACAATTGCGGAAGCAATGGAGAGTCCAAGTCCGTATCCTCCTGTTTGCGAATTTCTGGATGGATCTGCCCGATAAAAACGATCAAAAAAATGCGGCAGATTTTCTTTGGAGATATACCCTGCCGTGTTAAACACGCTCAGTTGAATAGAATTTTTCTGTTTTTCCAAGGCTATCTCGATTCTGCCTCCGTCATCGGAATGCTTGACGGCATTATCCAGCAGGATTGTGACCAGCTGGCGGATCGCTTTTTCGTCTCCGTTCATGGAAAGCATAGGCTGAATTCTTCCGGAAAAATTTTTGTTTTGAGTTTTTGCCAATGCCTGAAAAGCCTCCACCGTTTCTTCCAGCAAATCCGAAAGCGGAAACTCGATTTTCTCTAATTGCGGCTGCTCCTCCATCCGGGACAGCTGAATCAGGCTGTTGGTCAGCTGTGCCAGACGCTTTGTCTGCATCCGGATATCTGTCAGCCATTCATTTTCTCCGATATCCATTTCCAGCACCTCGGCATCAGCATCAATAATCGTCAGCGGCGTTTTCAGCTCATGCCCAGCATCCGTAATAAACTGCTTCTGTTTTTCATAGTTTTCTGAAAATGGTTTGACAATACGTCCGGAAAGGAAGATCAGAAGAAGCATTACAGCCACAAGCCCGGTTATGGAAACTCCTGCGCTGGTAAAAAGAAACGTCCGGAAAGAACTCATTTCCCGTCCATAATCCAGAAAAATCACATGGGTTTCATCTCCCACGGTATAGACCGTATAACGGTAGTCCTGTAAAAATCCCTGTGTGCGCCCATCCTGAACCACTGACTGAGCATATTCAATGGCTGTTGTCGTATCAACTGCCGCTATTTTTCCTGTATTGACAGAAATTATCTCTCCGTCCGCTGTCAGGAATACGGAAAAATACCGTGACTCATAGGGCAATTCAGCAGAAAAAACAGGCGCTTTTCTGGGAGGTTCATTTGCAGGAAATCCATCATTTGCGTGATCTTTTATGGGGAAACTGCCGTCATTCTCCTGCAGAATTGCTAGAATGCTGTCCGCATCTGTCACTGTCTTTCTGTAATTCAGAATCCCGACAGCACAGAACAGGACAAACAGAACCAGGAGCAAAGATAATAATGAAGCAATGACCAGCTTCATCCGCAATTTTCGTATCATACGATTTCCTCCAACGTGTACCCGGCGTTCCGAATGGCCTTAATCTGGATATTTGCATGAAGTGCTGCCAGTTTTTTTCGAAGATAGGAAATATATACCCATACCACATTGATCTCTGCCTCACTGTCATATCCCCATATTTTTTCCATAAACCGCTCAGAGGAAATCAGATGTTTCGGATTGCTCATCAGCATTTCCATCATCTGAAATTCTTTGTTGGCCAGCCGGTAAGTTCCTGACGCAGTAGACAACTCATAGGTCGCGCGATCCAACTTTACATTGCCCACTTGCAGCTCTGAATTTGCGTGAGTAGTCTGGGTTCGGGTCATGGCGCGAATGCGCGCCAATAATTCACGGGAATTAAAGGGTTTTGTCAGATAATCGTTCGCACCGGCATCAAGCCCTAAAACTTTATCATCCACCTCAGACTTTGCCGTCAGCAGCAGGACTGGGATCAGGTTTCCTTTTTTTGAATCTCCTGCAATACTGTAATTCCATCCACCTTAGGCATCATGATGTCAAGAATTACGCCGTCATAATTGTCTGCCTCCAGATATTCCAGGGCTTCCTGTCCATCATAAGCTGTATCTACTGAATAATTATTCCTTTCCAATATTGCTGTAAGCGCCTTTGACAGCGCCTGTTCATCTTCTGCCAGCAAAAGTCTCATATCATCCGCTCCTCTTTACACCTTAATTATTCAAAAGAAAACAATTCATTTTTCTAGAGTAATTATAGCATAAACGCTGTAGCTTAAATAGAAATAAAAACATCAAACAATTTCTCAATACAACCAATACCACACAAGTGCCCCCTGTATGGCATAGCTGCCATACAGGGGGCACAGAATAACACATTATATTTTAACTCGATATGCAATTACGCCATAGACGGCTGTTGCCTTAACAGATACTCTTACCGTCAAGGCTGACCGCCTAAAATTTCTTTGCTTTTCTTGCAAAACACTCCAAAAGCATCAGCATTCTTTGTCCGGCGCTTGCCCGTCATGTGCCAGCCACTTGCATTCAGTCAATTCCATATTTGTGAAAACCGCGCGGAAAGAAGAATCCTCCGGGCTGCAGGCATAAACGCCAAAACGAATTTTCCCCTTCGCTTCATGCAGATGGCAAACACGCATCTGGCGGAAAACCACCCCGTCCTCGGAACACTCGATACAGAAATCATCCTCTCTGCGGCTCAGGCGGTACCACATGGATTTTATACCGGCGGGGATTTGGGTGGTTGCCCAGTCCGAGTAGCCGTGATTGGTTACAACGCTGCCCAAATGCTGGAAGCGTTCGTTTTCATATTCAATCGACCCTTTCAGCCAGTTTTCTGCATCCAGATACAAAACCACGCCGCACTGGTCGAAACGGTGGTGGCTTTCAGGAAAATCCGTTTTGACCACAAAGGAAAAGAATTTTTCCTCGGTATCCATTTGAAGCACCGGAGCGTTATCGTTTCGGAAATGATAATAGGTTCTTTGCCACAAATCCGTATGCGGCTGGGTCACAATCTCAATTCGATCTTGAGAGATGGTACAGCTTTTCGGCTGTCTTGTCCATTGCAGGTTGTTTACATCGAATTTCATTTTTCTTCCCTCCAATATTTCTTCTTGTCCTCTTCTGTAATTTTTCGCAGCACACGGCAGGGATTGCCCACGGCGACCACTCCATCCGGTATATCCCGATTGACAACACTTCCTGCCCCGATCACCGTATTGCTTCCTATTGTGACACCGGGCAGCACCGTCACCGATGCGCCGAACCAAACATTATCCCCCACCTGAATGGGATAGGCGTATTCCAGGCCCTGATTCCGCTGCTCAGTGTCCAGAGGATGTCCCGCCGTGGAAAAAGTGCAGTTGGGCGCAATAAAAACATTGTCACCAAAGGTGACTTTGGCCCCATCCAGAATAATGCAGTTGTGATTGGTATAAAAATTTTCTCCGATTTCTATATTGCATCCGTAGTCACACCAGAAGGGTGCGGTGATGCAAAATTGCTTCCCCGTTTTCCCAAAAAGCTGGCGGATCATTCCCTCCTGTTCCGAAACAAGAGAAGGCTTCAGCTGATTATACGAGAAACACAGATCTTTGCACCGTGCCCTCGCTTCAAGCAATTCCTTGTCATAATTTGCGTCGTAGAGCAGTCCTTGCTCCATTTTTTCACGCTCGGTCATTCTTCGTTCTCCTTTCTGTCCATTGCTGTCCAGTACATTCCTTTTAGATAATACTGCTCGGTGCTGGGAAGGAACACAAAGTCAGGCATATACTCTTTCGGAATGTACTTTTCGCAGGCTGTATGAATTCGCTGTAAATCGTCTTTCTGCAAAAGATCGCCAGTAAACAGCAGCTTATGAGGGTTCAAAATGGAAATCAGTGCAATCGCAGCTTGAATGATCAAAGCCTCCGCTGTGGGGCGATGCAGTCGTTTTACCTGCTGCTCCCGGCTCATCCCGTAATCCATAAAACCAACCATACCGGCAAACAAATTTTTCCCGGTCAGCAAAACACCTTTGTGAACGGTAGCGGTTCCAGGCAGTACGCCAGCAGGATAATTGATGAGCGTAACGATCTTGTCGGAAATTTGTTCCTGACGATAGTACCCGTACACCTTATAGTGCATATCATTGGCAAGGAAAACCGGCAGTCTGAATTTTTCCTCCAGTCGGGCTTTCAACGGTACATTTTCCAATTCCAGAATATCACTGTGACGAATCACTCCGTTTTCCGCAATACTGGGGGTCCCCACCATGATCCGGCTTGCATTGGGGAATTGCTCGAAAAGCTCAGCGACTTCCCGCTCAATGACCGTGTAATCCAAGATTTCATATTGGCGTGTTTGTTGACTGAGCAGCCTTCCTATAGGGGAGAATACCGCTGCTTCAATGGATTTGATGCCCTGAATCAATTCAAAATAAATACAAAGGATGCTTTCAAAATCCTCATTGAGCTTATAGGCTACCGCGTTACGACCTACATCGTGGAGTTTTTGTTTTTCTCCGATTACCTCACCGGTCATTTCCATTTCGTTCAGGTAAGTGTTGCAGCTAGCCACACTAAGGCCGGTTTGCAAAGCGATTTGCTGTTTGGTGTAAGATTTCCCACAGACCAAAAGTTTTCGAATCTGCGCTTTATTTTCTCTTTTAATACTTGCCGAGTCCTTCACAAGCTCCCCCCTTTTTCTTACAAGTATTATTATAACCATTGTAAAAATATTTGTAAAGTACTTTCGCAATTTGATGACTCTTCTTTCATTCTGCTGTTGCATGGAAGCAATCCCAAGAAAAAAGAGCTGACATTGATGACATTCGTCACAAATATCAGCTCTGCTGCACCACAGCGACTTTGCACTTATAACGCTATAACAGCATTCTTATATATTATTGAGTCGCCGGGCTTTTCTCACAACAAACTTTTTTGCGTTTTCCGGTATTCTCCGACCCTCGGATCTCTTCGTGGTAGAAGTAATCCACGATCACCGGATGGCCAGGCTGTGCCCGACCGTAAGGCAGCTCATTATCCACAAACAGACATCCGTTTTCTTGGGCTAATTGTTCTGCCCGCTCTTCCAGAGAGTGAAAATAGCTTCGATCTCCCTTATGGTAAATGGCATCGTAGAGAGAAATCAGGTGGGGATATTTTTGGCCGATGCAGTCCAGAATCTCCTGCTTGAAACCGCCCCGAAGATTTAAGTTTTCGAGCCAGACCAAATCACACTGATTTTTGACCCGCTGGAAAATCGCCTCACAATCCGTAATACCGGGGAACACCGGTGCAATAAAGCAGACGGTGCGAATTCCTGCGTCGTAGACCCGCTTCATAGCGGACAGTCTCCGCTCTATACTCACAGCGTTGTCCATCTCCGCCCGGAATTCCTCGTCCAGCGTGTTGATGGACCAGGAGACCGTCACCTTCCCCATTTCTTTGAGCAGGTCAATATCCCGCACGACCAGGTCAGACTTCGTACAGATGAGGATCTCTGCCCCGCTGCCTTTCAGCTGCATCAGCAGCTTGCGGGTATTTTGAAACTGCGCCTCCTGCGGCAGATACCCATCAGTCACCGAACCGATGACCACCCGCTGTCCCTGATATTTCCGGGGATTTCTGATCTCTGGCCAGTGTTTCACATCCAGAAACGTGCCCCATAGCTCCGTATGGCCGGTAAAACGCTTCATAAAAGAGGCATAGCAGTACCTGCAGCCGTGGGTGCAGCCTACATAGGGGTTTACCGAGTACCCGCCAACCGGCAGGCTTGATTTTGTCATGATATTTTTTGTCTCCACATCCCGGATCAAGATGCCGTTTTCTATCATTTCTGCCATTTGCGCTGCTCCTCCAATACCTTGTGAAACGCTATGAGCAATTCCTGTATCATCTGCTCCTCTCCCATAATGGGAAGCAGATCTTCTTTCATAAAGACCGGAATACCTAAATCATGGGCCTGCTTTGTCAAGTTTCTCACCCATTCCGGTTTTGATACGGATTTTCCTTTTCGGCGTCCGGTTTCGGTACCGATAACCATCCATTCTATTCCAGCAAGATCTATCGAACCGATGTCATCGAACATAGGCTCAAATGTGACATGATAATGTCCCCCGCGAATATGCTCCCGCAGTGTCTCAATTCGATGCTTTTCTTTGCTGGAAGTAACGGTCACGCCGAACCAGGCGTTGTCCAGATGAGTGGAGAAATCGATTTTTTCTGGCTGTTTGGTCAAAAACAGATACTGGTGCTGAGGATTTTCCTCCATCTTGGCGAACACCTCGTCCCGCCACTCTGGCCTCCAACCGGAAAAATCACTCATACCCGTGAGCAAAAAAATCTGTGGCCGGGCTTTCTCCATCAGCCGCAGTTTTCCTGGGAAGTATTCTGGCTTTTCAAAGTCATCAATCATGTGAAACCGCCGTACATTATTTCTGGCATAGCAGTAACTACAGCCGATCGTACAGCCGATGACCAGATTCATGTTTTGAATCTGAGATTTGATGCACACCGCCATTGGAATCCCCCCAGTCATTTTCTGGCTCAGCCTTCCACAGCCGGGGCCACTTTGCCGAATCCGTTCCATGCATAGAGTCCCTTCTTGTTCTCGTCCCCCAGGAACTTGTCCACTTGGCAGATATGCAGGATGTGGTCGCCCACTTCCAGGGACTGCTGCAAAGTCGCAACCATTGCAAGACGGGTGTCTGCAGGAATCTGAATGTGACTGCCCTCTACAGAAGTCATCTCAATGTGGTTTTCCTCCACCTTGTGGCTGGCGGCACCTGTGGAACTGCCGCAGGCCATCACAGCCTGGGCCAGGCTCTCACCCGGAACGGTCACGATGACTTTACCGGTTTCCCGAACCCGTTTTCCGGTGTGGGACTGCTTTCCGGCGGCAAAACCGATCATCGGTGGATTAAAGGACAGGTAGGATACGAAACAAATTGGCGCCAGATTCGTGGTGCCGTCCTCGTTCTGGGAGCAGATCAGGGTCAGGGGGTTGGGGGATGTCAGTGCGGTGGCCTCCATGATATTCCGTTCTTTCATAATTCAAAACCTCACTTTCTGGGATTACTGTAATTGACAGAGGAGTTTTCTGTCGATATAATTATTATACTTAG
Organism: uncultured Clostridia bacterium; assembly: GCA_946484175.1. Taxonomy (GTDB): domain Bacteria; phylum Bacillota; class Clostridia; order Oscillospirales; family Acutalibacteraceae; genus Heritagella_A. Next base: position 9,747 of record CAMLSX010000004.1, on the reverse strand, counting down.
AATAAAAAAAGGTTCAAGTACGCAGAATGTTTATACTTAGTATGAAAAATCATACCGATAAGGAGAAGGATGTTTTTATGAATAAAGATATGACTTATGAAGAATTCCAGGAAAAGGTCAGTGACATAATTCTAACAGAAAGCGGGAATTGTCCGGTCACCCCAGTCATTCAAATGCTCCAGGGGAAATGGAAACTCCAAATCATCTATGAACTGTGCATACAGTCCCCCATGCGTTTTGGAGAACTCAAGAAAATGCTCAAGCCCATCACGAACACGATGCTCACCAATGCCCTGAAAGAGTTGGAAGAGGACGGACTGGTGCATCGGGAGCAGTACAACGAGATCCCACCCCGAGTAGAATATTCTCTGACAGAAAAAGGCAGGGATCTGCTGCCGGTTTTCTATGCCATCTCTCAGTGGGGCATGAAATATATTCCTTAAGTAAGTTGACACTTACATTTCTATATAGAGTAAACTAGAAGCAAAGCTGCGCAGAGCTTCCCTCCATTGGACCTGCTCGTTCCCTGTGCATTTCCGTTGAGATGCTGTCGGGGGTGACCTGTACTATTTGCAGCTATATACAAACTACAAATCCGACAAAATCAATTCCTGACATAAAAGGCACATACAGAAAGAAAAAACGAGAGCCAAGGCACACATGTACCTTGACCCTCGTTTTCTGTTTTGATATCACAGTCACACCCTTACGGCAAAGCCGCCTTTGAAAAACAGGTGTTCGTGTAATGTCCATCTGGCAAATAACCCTTTTTGATACAATGTACTAAGCTTTAGGGGGGCATTAGAATAACAATATTATGAATTCTGCTGATTTGGTGATCTTTATCTGCATAGAATACCGAGTGAATAGAACATATACATATTCATGTTTTTTTCTTTGCAGTACGATATGCCAGCTTAACAATTTCTGAAAGAACAATGATACTAAAAGCAACCCCGAACAGTTTAAGCCACATGGTGATTCCCAGCGGAACCGTTCCGAAAAATGCTCCCGCAAATTGGATGAACACGATCTGCAAGACAAAGGTTGCTCCAACCACCCAGAGTATGATTTTGTTTCGCAGCAGATGCTTTAAAATGCTTTCGCTGTGCAATTCCCGGCAGTTAAACGAGTTGAACAGTTGGAAAAGGACAAACAGTGTAAACAGAACGGTAGCCTGTTCATCGAGAGCTGCACCCAGAAAATTAAACACATACTGACATATGAATACAACGGAAATATAAGTGCCGGTCAACCCGATCCGCAAAAGTATTGCCTTTGAAATGATACTTTCTTCTCTACGGGTGGGCTTGCGTTTCATCAGGTCTTTATAGTTCGGTCCCAGCCCCAGAGTGAGTGCCGGCGGACCGTCCATGATAATGTTGATCCATAAAAGCTCCAAAGCTGTAAACGGTGCTTTAAGACCCATCAGAATGGATACAAATACCACCACGACTGAAGCGAAGTTCACCGTCAGCTGGAAACTGATAAAACGTTTGAAATTTTCGTAGATATTACGGCCCCATTCCACTGCTTTTACGATTGTAGCAAAAGAATCATCCAGAAGGACAATATCGCTGGCCTCTTTGGATACTTCGGTTCCGGAAATGCCCATGGCTATCCCCACATCCGCATTTTTCAGAGCAGGTGCATCGTTGATTCCGTCGCCGGTAACGGCAACTACATTTCCTTTTGCCTTCAAGAGCCGCACCACACGCATTTTAATGCTGGGCGTACTGCGGGCAATAACACAAATAGAATCTAATCTGCGGCTGAGTTCTTCATCGGTCATTTCCGCGATTTCCCGGGCTTCAACTGCGAATTTGCCGTTTTCCAGCAGATTCAGTTCGTTGGCAATGGCGGCAGCGGTGACAATATTGTCGCCGGTGAGGATTTTCAATTCAATCCCGGCTGCTTCGCAAGTTCGGACTGCATCGTACACCTCTTTGCGCAGCGGGTCGGCAATGGCCACAAAGCCGTCAAAGATCATGCCGCTTTCCATGGCCTGGTGATGGTGCTCAGCTTCATAATCCTGTTGTTCTGAAAGCTCTTTATGGGAAAAGGCAATGACCTGCATGGCCTGCTGCTGTACTGAAACGATATATTCTTCTGCTTCTTTCCGCCTTTCCTTTGAAACAGCGCACATGGAGAGGATTGCTTCGGGGCTGCCCTTGGTAAAGGCTACCATTTTGCCGCCGATTTCCGCTATGGTGGTCATGTGCTTCAGGTCGGAATTAAAGGGGAATGTCTGAATGACCGGATAGCTCTCCCGCTCTTGTTTGTATGATTTCCCGCTTGTCTTACATACGCCGGATTCTTCATAAAACCGCAGCATGGCACATTCCGTGGGGTTCCCGATGAATTGTCCTTCTGCGCCCAAATCTGCCGTAGCGTTGATACAGATGTTTTGGATAAAATATTGATCGGACAGTTCAGAACAATCCTTGTGAAATTGCCCGTCGTAGAAAGCCTGGACTTTCATTTTATTTTCCGTCAGCGTTCCAGTTTTATCCGAACAAATAACATTGATGCAGCCAACCGTCTCGGAAGCGATCATCTTTTTCACCAACGCGTTCTTTTTGGACAGTTTGATGATATTGATAGAGAGGGAAACAGCCACGATGGTGGGAAGCCCTTCAGGGACAGCCGCAACAATCAGCACGATGCTGGTGACAAATGCCTCGATAATCTCATCCAGAATGAGTCCATCGTGAAGAGCAAAAGAAATCAGCTGGGAGATAAAGACAATCGCCGCCGCAATCACGCCAAGAATCGTGATATTCTTTCCCAGTTTGGCCAGCTTTTCCTGCAGCGGTGTTTGTGCGGTTTCTTCACCGGACAGGCTGTTTGCAATCGTGCCAAATTCGGTTGCGCCGCCGACAGATGTAACAATCATTTTGCAAGTGCCGCTTGTGATGTAGGTTCCGCTGTACAGCATATCTGCTCGTCTGCCAATTCGCGTTCCGGCTCGGGATACTGAAATTTTTTATATTGAGCTTTTAACTCAGCGGCCAATTCCTTTATCCGCTGGAACTCCGGTGACCTTTCAAATTCAGGCCATCGGTCATACGGAACAGAAAACCGTACTTCTTGGCAATAGATCTCATTATCTGAATAAAAAGGCGTAATTTCCAGTTCCCCAAAATCGGGGGCAAAAAATCTTCCCATATCTTCTTCTCCTTTCCCCGCCATACGGCGGTTGTTATGCTGGTTTCGGCTCGGGGTGTTTACGCTTTCCTTCCCACTATGTACGCGTTATAATAAGACAGGAAGGAGGTGATGATTTGAAAAAACCTGAATGTTCAGCTCAGTTGGCACAGCTTGTTGAAAACTATCGAAAAGATATGGCCATCTTTGAGGATGATTCGACACAGCCTGCCACAGTTGCTGATCTCTCAAGGCTTTCCACTATGACTTTTTACGCTATTTCGGAACTGGCAAAAATCATAGAGGAAGCACTTGACTAACCCCCCCACGACCTCAGTTTTTTGCTGGGGTCGTCTTTTATGTTTGCGGAAAAAAACCTGATGTACCACGCAACTGTTTTCGGTCCGTGTTCGGAAGTTAACACGAAATGCGGACGAGATGTATCCTCTTCCAGCTTCTCCACGCGCTGCTCTAAGGCCTTAAACCTTTTCCTTGAAACCCACATGGTTATTCCTCCTTTCTTACGCCGGCTTCGGCTCATGTTGGGTGAGGCCAAGCAGGTAATCGGACGACACACCGAAGAGCTTGGTCATGGCGATAATTTGTGAACCGGGAATTTCGCTTCTGCCACTCTGCCAGTTCTTATAGGTGGCTCTGGACACAGAAAGGCTTTCCGCTAACTCTGCCTGTGTAAGGTTATAACGGGCTCTCTCTGCTTCGATATTAGGGTATTTCATCGTGTCACCTCCAATATATTCGCGTATCGCGAATGTTGTGACTATATTATATTCTCGTTTTGCGTATATATCAAGCCTTTTTGAAAAGCAATTTACGCATTTTGCGAATATTTCTATTGACTGAAAAGGAAACAAGATGTATAATAATTTCAAAAGGAGGGATACCGTGATTTGTGATAGAATCCGAGCGCTCCGTGAAAAAAACGGTATGAGCGCACGAAAATTTGCGGAAGAAATGGGAATGAAATACACCACATATTATGGGTATGAAACTGGAAGTCGAGAGCCGGGGTCAGATTCTATTGTTGCGTTGGCCAAATATTACAACGTGACCACCGACTACATACTGGGAATAGAAAAATCCCCCGCACCCGCCGAAGCGGATACAGGGGACAAGCGGCTGGATGATATTATAGAAAACTATCACCAGTTGAACGAGGCCGGCCAGCAGCAACTGGCAGATCAGGCGGAAAGCCTTACATATATGCCCAAATATAAAAAATGTGATCCCGTTTCCGAGGGGGAAACAGAGGTAGGTTGATTCATCTTGAAACAACCAATTGAAACGAGGGAATATAATGAATTTTCTAAAACGATTATTTGGCAAAAAAGAAAAACTTCCTTCCGTAAGACCTATATGCAATAAAATCGAAACAACTACCAAGGGAAACAAACTTCTTGAGGAAACCCTTCGTGTAATATCTATTGCAAACAGTCCTGCGGATACTTCGTCTGCCAAAATTACACATAGTAAAATCGAGGCAACTCCTAAAAAAATTTTTACGGCAAAAGATTTAGAAACAATAAGAGAATATGTTGTTTTGGATGTTGAAACCACTGGTTTCAGCCGTAGTAATGATCGAATTATCGAGATTGCAGTTATTCACTATAGGGACGGAAAAGAAATAAACAGGTTTAGTTCTCTGATAAATCCTCAAATTCCAATATCTCCTGCAGCAAGTGCTGTAAATCACATAACAAATGAAGATGTTGCCAACGCTCCCACTATCGAAACTGTTTTGTCTGACGTTCTGCGTATTATTGACAGAAACCTAATTATAGGCCATAACGTTTCGTTTGACTTAGGCTTTCTGGGATGTGCAATCCCACAAGAACAGGAAGATTTGGTAATCGAATATATTGATACGGTATCTCTGTCAAAACGTGCTTTCCCAGGTTTGGCGAGTTATAAATTGGTAGACCTTGTTACCAATTTAAAAATTTCGAACTCTCAAGCTCATCGCGCACTAGAAGATGTTGAATTAACGGCAAAACTGTTTGAATTATGTCGTATAGCCATTATGGATGCGTACAAAAAAGAACTTGCGGAGCGCAAAATAGAAAGAGAACGAAAAAAAGCCGAAAAAGCAATTGCATTTAAATGGTCGCCGCTACTTGAGAAAAATTTTGTATTTACAGGGGACTTTGAAAATGACCGCGATCAGTTGCAAGAAGAATTGGAAAAAGTAGGTGCTAACCTTCGTCCTCAAGTAAACCGCAATACTGATTATTTAGTAGCTGGTGAATTGGCAAACTTACCACAATGGGCTTTGGAACGAAAATACCTAAAAGCCAAAGAGTTTCTTGATAAAGGTGGAAAGTTGCAGATTATCACAGAAAAAGAATTTATATTATTGATAGAAAATGCTTTAAACAATAAACCTGACAATAAAAAACCGCCCGCTCCTGTTGGCGCAGGAACGAGCGGCAATAGAACGAGCTTACTCCATCATGGAATAATCCCATCCAAACCAATGTGATTATACCACTTCCGGGGTAGGCTTGGCAAGTCATACCTGAAAGGTGGTATTTTTTTATGGCTACAATTACAAAACGTGGCGAGAGTTACCGCATCCGTGTGTCAGATGGATATGACGCCCATGGAAAGCAGAAAGTCCGTTCCATGACTTGGAGACCTTCTCCGGGAATGACACCACGGCAAATTGAAAAGGAGCTGAACCGGCAGGCTGTGCTGTTTGAAGAAGGCAGCAGTTCTGCATCCTCCATAAAGTTGGAACCGTTTATCGAGCGATTTTTTCAAGAGCGGGTGGATCACGTTCTTAAAGAAAGCACCCGGACAAAATACCGCCAGCTGACAAAGCGGGTCTATCAATATTTGGGGCATATGCGCCTAGATAAAATCTCGCACCGGGATGTCCAGGCGTTTATTTATCGGCTTTCAGAAAACGGTATCAGCGACAAGGGGCGAAACGAGGACAAAAAGCTGTCCGCCAAATCCATCCGGCACTACCTCTCTTTCCTGTCTGCTGCCATGTCCTATGCGGTAGAGCTGGATCTTATCCCGGCTAACCCATGCAGGGAAATACGAGTGCTGGGAGCGCCCAAGTCTGAACGGAAATGTTATTCCCTGGAAGAAGTGCAGCATCTTTTACGCACACTGGAAGAGGCTCCGCCGGTTCGGCGCCTGTTTGCCATGTTTCTGGCTTATACCGGCTGCCGTAAAGGAGAAGCACTGGGGCTGGAATGGCAGGATATTGACTTTACCAACGGTACATGGAATTTACAGAGGGCTGTGGGCCATACGGTGGAGGCCGGAACCTACACAGACACCCCAAAAACAAAAGCCTCTATCCGAACGATCAAGCTGCCTGATACTTTGCTCTGCGAACTGAGAGGTTTTCGGAAAATCCAATCGGAAGAGCGTCTGGCGCTGGGAGATGCCTGGAAGGCCGGAGACCGTGTTTTTTCTTCCGGCGGGGATTTCCATGGAAACTCCTCTATGTATAACTGGATGAACCGATGGTGTGAAGCATATCAGATCCCGTTTTATGGTCTTCATGCCTTCCGGCATTTTGCGGCTACCCAGATGATCGGCTCTGGGATTGACGTCAGAACCGTTTCGGCGGTGCTTGGCCACGCAAAGCCTTCCACCACTCTCAACATATATAGCCATGAAATTGACCAGCTAAAAACCGCGGCAGTTGACGTGATCGCTGGTGCAATTGAAAATAATAAAGACCAAACAAAGACCAATCCCATAAACATAAAAAAAGAGAGCACCGAAAACTCCGCATAAATACTGGAATTTTCTGTGCTCTCGCTGGTGGAGATGAGGGGAGTCGAACCCCTGTCCGAAAGTCACTTACCAACGCTTTCTACGAGTGTAGCCGATATTTTAAATCTCCCGCGGCACAGCGCCTATCGGCAGGCTCTGCGCTTTGGCAGCCCTTAAACCGTGACCGGGGTAAGGGCGTAGCCCGGTTCACGTTCACCGCTAATCGACGCCTTTATCCGGGCCGCGGTACTCCCGGTAAAGACGGCCGCCTTAATTAGGCAGCAACAGCAACAGTTTTGTTGTCGTTTAATTTTAAGTTTGCGGATTTTATAGCGGCTCCGCACCGCTACTCGCTTACGAAGGCTCACAACCCCCGTCGAAACCTTTGCATCCCCATGTATCAAAAGGAGAAAACCTTACCGGTTCCGCTCCTTCATAGCGCGTTCCATATCCCGCTTTGCTGCCCGTTCAGCCATATCAGCCCGCTTGTCGTAATTTTTCTTACCTTTACACAAACCGACCTGTACTTTCACACGGGAACCTTTGAAATAAAGAGAAAGGGGAATCAGGGAATAACCGTCCTGCTTCACAAGGCCGAACAGCCGCATGATTTCCCGCCGATGCATCAGCAGACGCCGAACCCGTACCGGGTCGCGGTTAAAGATATTACCGTGCTCATAAGGGCTGATGTGCACACCGTTGAGCAGCAATTCTCCGTTGACCACCGAGCACCAGGAATCTTTCAGATTTACTCTTCCCTGCCGCAGCGACTTGACTTCAGTACCAGTCAACTCTATGCCGGCTTCCATGCTTTCTTCCACAAAGTAATCATGAAAGGCCTTTTTATTCTGCGCAATCGTGCGAAGCGCTTTCTTTTCCATTTTCAAAGACCTTCCTTTCATAATTGTGGTTTATTATTTTATCATAAATCTTTTAAAAATGCAAGTGTTTATTTTGAAATATCTCTATTATCATTTTATGTACAAGCCGAACAGGCACCATGAATTTTTTACACCATATTATGGAAGGAAACCACGGGTATTCTGCCCGCAAAGGAGGAATTTCATATGGCCGAACATGATTTCTGCCCGGCACCCGACAAAGGTACCTTCAAGGAAGCGGTTTGTATCGATGCAATGAGAATCTATGATTCCTGCAGCGATAAAGACTGCCTTGAGGATATCCGTGTCCTCTTCCCCAAAGCACAGCAGGAACTGGTAAACTGCGCCACCAATGTCCGCATCCGGGATGTCGAGGTGCTTACCGTTTACCTGGATCTGCAGCCTGTTCCGTTCAATAAGGGCTTCTATTCCGTTGACATGACCTTCTTCTTCGACGTGTCTCTGGATTTGTTCCGTGCCCCGGCTTCCGGCCCCGTTGCAGTACATGGTATCTCTATTTTCAGCAAGAAGGTGATTCTGTACGGCAGCGAAGGCAATGTGAAGATGTTCACTTCCGACGGCTCGCCCGAGGAAATTGACAACACCGGATGTAAAGTCCTGCCGAAAGCCACCGTTCAGGTCGCACAGCCGATCGCACTGTCTGCAAGAATCTGTGATGCAGGCCACCACTGCTGCGAACCCTGCTGCCGGATTCCCGAATGTATTTGCAAACGGTATGGCGGCGACTTTGAAACCACCAACTGCGGACGCGCAATTTATGCCACCATTGGCCTGTTCATCATTGTACAAATCGTGCGCAATGTGCAGATGCTGATTCCCGCTTATGACTTCTGTGTACCGGAGAAAGAATGTGAAACTTCGTCCGATAACCCCTGTGAGCTCTTCCGCCGCATCGAGTTCCCTACCGATGAATTCTTCCCGCCCAAAGCCGGTGACTGTGGCTGTGGATGCGGGGAACGCGGATAACCTGAGTTCTGTTAAATAATGAAAAGCCCTCGGAGTGAGGTCCGGGGGTCATAAGAAAGTAATATTTACCTTTCGCAGGAACGGCATGGCTTCGGTCATGCCGTTTCCTGTTTCATCAGCTCGTCCACGGGGATAAATCCCACAAGGTCATAGGAAATGCGGATGCCCTGCCGCCGTTTGCCGCTGCTCTTGTCCGGCGCTTCAATATAGATCGCCTTCACAAGCTCCCGCAGAGCATAGGGGGTCAGCTCCTGTAAATCCTCGTACTTGTGTACCCGCTGGATGAACTGCTCCAAATTTTCAATCTGTCGTTCCTGTACTTCAATATCCTGCTGTAAGGTCTGGATTTCCGCCTTGAGCTGCGTCTGCTCATCCTCGTAAGACTGGCTCATCATAGCAAACCGCTCGTCCGAGAGTTTCCCGGCCACATTGTCCTCATAGATGCGGATGAACAGCCGGTCAAGCTCAACAAGGCGTTTGTCAGCCTGTGCAAGCCGCTTCTTGTTTGCCCGGATGGCTTCCTCACTGGACAGCCGGAGCTTATGCTCCATCACTGCGCGGAAGTAGCTTTCGTGCCGGGTCACATAGGAGATGACCGCTTTCATGTGCATCCAGACCAAATCTTCCAGTACAACCGCCCGGATATAGTGCGCCGAGCAGCTACCTGTGTTGCTGCGGTAGTTGGCGCAGACAAAGTGGTCCTGCCGCTTCTCAAAATAGCTGGTGGTGCAGTACCGCATTTTCGCCCCACAGTCGGCACAGTAGACCATGCCGGAAAACAGGCTGCTCTTGCCGGTTTTCGTCCTGCGGTGGCGCTGCTGACGGATTTCCTGAACCTTGTCAAAGACTTCCTGCTCGATGATTGCCGGGTGAGTGCCATAGAAAACCGCCTGCTTTTCCAGAGGCGTGTCCCGCTGCTTCTTGTCCCAGATAGAGTTGGTGTAGGTCTTGAAATTGACCGTACAGCCGGTATATTCCC